>CAYWNK010000095.1:0-20498 GCA_964459495.1 uncultured Planctomycetaceae bacterium | reverse complement strand
CCGCGACCGTGGGGCCGGAGTGCAGCAGCTCGGTGCGTCCCCCCAGCGCGTTTGGCTGCGGGGACGCACCGAGCTGCTGCACTCCGGCCCCACGGTCGCGGTCGTCGGTAGCCGCGCCGCCACACCCTACGGCCTCGAACAGGCGCGGCGTTTCGGGGCCGAGCTGGCGCGGGCCGGCGTGTGCGTCGTCAGCGGCCTGGCCCGGGGCGTCGACGCCGCAGCCCACACGGGAGCACTGGACGCCGGCGGCTCGACGATCGCCGTGCTGGGCTGTGGGGTCGACCAGCCCTGGCCCTCGGGTCCACTGGCCGAACGCATGGCGCAGGAGGGTCTGCTGCTCTCCGAGTATCCGCTGGGGCAAGGCCCACGCCGGCACCACTTCCCCCTGCGCAACCGGCTGATCGCGGCGCTCTGCGACGGTCTGCTCGTGGTGGAAGCCGCCCGCGCGTCCGGCTCGTTGATCTCGGCCCACTGGGCCGCCGACATGGGGCGCGAGGTCTTCGCGCTGCCAGGTCGGGTGGACCAACCGATGGCCAGCGGAACCCTGCGCCTGGTGCGCGAGGGCGCCCAGCCAGTGGGCACTCCGGCAGACCTGTTGGAGGACCTATACGGCTCGCTAGCCCCGGCGTGTGGGACAGACGGGCCATCGATCGCGGGCCCCACCGACCGACTAGGCCAGCGCCTCATCGCTGCCCTGCACGGGGAAACGCTGGGCGCGGAAGAGCTCGCGCAGCGCAGCGGCGACGCCCTCGAGGCGGTGCTCGGCCGGCTGGTCGAGCTCGAGCTCGACGGGCGCTTGCTGCGGGCACCCGGCGGCCTCTACCAGCTGCGGGGTGGCGCCTAGTGCTCGCCGGCTAGTGAATCGAAGCGAAGGTGTGCTCCGCGATCAGCATCAGAACCGTCACGAGGGCGCACCCACCGAAGAAGGTGATCCAACGGCGTGGGAAGCTCTGGATGGCGGCCTGGTCGTCGGCCTCGGTGAACATGCAGCTGATGATCACGATGATTGTCCCGGCCACGAGAAAGAGGCCGATGTGGAAACCTAGGTCGTTCACGCGCTCGCCTCCTGCGCGGCCTGGCCGCCTTCCTCTTCGGGCGCAGCACTGGCGAGGGGCCGCCCCAGGATCTTCGCCTCGCTCCAGCCATAGGCGTCGAGCATCGCGAGAACGTTCAGCATGCCGGCTACACAGCCGAGGACGACGCCCGCGTCCGCGTAGGCGATGTCTGAGGTCACCATGGGATGCCCGTGCGCGAATTCCGCAGCGATGGCGGGCAGGCCCAGCAGGAACTGACCGGCCCAGTAGTAAAAGTGTCGCTCCCGATCGAGGTTCGCGCCCTCGGCCAACACGCAGCCGATCACAAACAGGCCCACCAGACTGACAAAGATCAGCAGCCCCCTGCCGCGGCGGCCCTGGAGAAGCTGTCCGGCACCGGGGACGAGGAACGTGGCGGTCGCGGCTACGGCCGGAGCGGGGTGTCCAGCGAACGGACGGTCGCCGCGGCGCGCCTCGAAGTGGGCGTGGGTCGCGAACAGCACGTTGAGCAGGCCAGCCAAAGCGGTCAGCGCGGTGCCGATGTCCATGCTTGCCGGCCAGGGCCGCGGGAAATTCATCCCATAGCCAAATTTCGCCTGGTGCAGCAGCAGCCCGCCGAGGTTGCCGACCTCGGGGGTCAGCACCGCGGCGAAACGCGTACGCATCTCGGCGGGCAGATACTCCAGGAACATGCCCTTCGAGAGCAGGACCCCTAGGGCGTAAAGCCCCTGGATCGCGAGGAAGCCCAGCAGCGCGGTGCGCAGCTTGCCTAGATAGAGGTGACCCGCGCCGGGGATGAACCAGGTGAGCAGGGCCGCGACCGTCGGGTCGCCCCCCTGGGGACGCTCCGAGGTCTGGGGCGCGGTGTCCGGAATCGGCATGACGGGCAGGTTGTAACAAGGTGGGAGCCCGCCTGCACGGGCCAGCCGCCCCCGCGCCGCGCTACCATGGGCGCCATGGCCTATGAGCACCACGTGCGTGTCCGCTATGGCGAAACCGACCAGATGGGAGTCGTGCACCACGCCAACTACCTGCTCTACATGGAGGAGGCCCGCACGACCCTCATGCGGGATCGGGGCTGTTCCTACGGGGAGCTCGAGAAGCAGGGCATCGGAATGCCCGTGCGGCGCTGCGACCTGCGCTTCCGGGCCTCAGCCTGCTACGAAGACGAACTGGTCGTGCGGGTCTCGGTGGTTAGGATGCGGGCTGCATCGGTCACCTTTGCCTACGAGATCGAACGCCGTCTGGACGGCGCCGCGCTGGTCAGCGCGACCCTGGAACTCGCCTGCGTGGACATGGCGGCGACGCCGCGCAAGCCGCGGATGCTGCCCACCGAGCTCCGGGAGCTCTTCGAGGCGACCCGGGCTGAGGCCAATTCTGGTCCCTAGGCCGGCTCGGGGGCCCAATCGTCCCCGTCGGCATCGCCCAGGTCCTCGTCGCGCACCAGCACGAGTCGCGGCCCGGGCTTCGGGCCACGCAGGCTGTCGGGGTCCACGGGCAGGAGTCCGGGCTGGGCCTCCAGGACCCGATCTGCACACACGCGGCAATTCTTACCCTGGGCGTCTCGATTCAGAACGGGGGGGTCTTGGACCTCTTGACCGCATTGAATGCAGACGATTTGTGTGGGCTCGGAGTTCACATGGGTGTTTTCGGACCCTGGCCTAGGGGATCTTGAGCCGCCCAGGGCTTTCCTGCCCAGAATTCGTCCCAGCCCCACCAGGACACCCCGAATGTCCTAAGATGAAGGGGTAAATCGCGCCTGGGGCCCCGCAGAGGCCCTACGGACTTTTTTTTGCCGGTAAATCGCACCTTTTGGGTGCGCTTTATCGAAGAGAGGGCAAGATGCGCCCCCCACGGGTCGCCAGATCCAGATTCCTACCGATGCTCAAGCTCACCAAACGCACCGAATACGGGCTCATCGCCCTGCTGCGCCTGGCAGAAACGCCCGGTGATGTGGTCAGCGTGCGCGAGATCGGTGAGCGCTACCCGGTGCCCCTGCGTCTGATGGGTGAAGCCCTCAAGGCCCTGCACCATGCCGGAGTGGTCGATTCCGCCCGGGGTGCTGGCGGCGGCTTCTGGCTGGCCAAGACCCCCGAGGAGATCACCCTCGGCGAGGTGGTCGCCGCCCTGGAAGGCGCGCCCTCACTCACAAGCTGCGCCGACCTCGGCGCATCGTCCAAGGATGGCTCCTGCGATGTCCAGGACATCTGCCCCATCCGCTCCCCTCTCCAGAGCATCCGCCAAGGCATCTGGTCGCTCATGCAGGCCACCACCCTGCGATCCCTCATGGGCGTCTCGCCCCTGGTTCCCCTCGAGTTCTCCAGCGACTCTTCGAACTGAACTGTTCCATGCAGCTTCCCGTCTACCTCGACTACCAAGCCACCACTCCCGTCGACCCGCGCGTCTTCGAGAAGATGGCCCCGTACTTCACCGAGCACTTCGGCAACGCCGCCAGCCGCAACCACGCCTTTGGCTGGAGCGCTGAATCCGCCGTCGAGCAGGCCCGCGAGCACTGCGCCACCCTGCTGGGTGCCTCCGCCAAGGAAATCGTGTTCACGTCTGGCTCGACCGAGGGCATCAACCTGGCGATCAAGGGTGTCGCCGAGATGTACTCGTCGAAGGGCAAGCACATCGTCACCAGCCAGGCCGAGCACAAGGCCGTCCTGGACACCTGCAAGCACCTGGAGAAGCAGGGCTTCGAGGTCACCTACCTGCAGCCCGACAAGCAGGGCCGCCACTCCGCCGAGCAGGTCGAATCCGCCCTGCGCGACGACACGATCCTGGTCACGATCATGTGGGCCAACAACGAGATCGGCTCGATCAACCCGGTGCGCGAGATCGGCGCGGTCTGCAAGAAGCGCGGCGTGCTGTTCTTCACCGACGGCACCCAGGCCGCCGGCAAGATCCCCGTCGACGTCGACGCCGACAACATCGATATCCTGTGCCTGTCCGGCCACAAGATCTACGGGCCCAAAGGCGTCGGCTGCCTCTACGTGCGGCGCCGCAACCCGCGCGTGCGCCTGGTCGCCCAGATGGACGGCGGCGGACACGAACGCGGCATGCGCTCGGGAACCCTGAACGTACCCGGCATCGCCGGTCTCGGCTGGGCCTGCGAGATCGCTCGTCAGGACCTGGAGAAGGACATGGCGCACTCCTTGGCCCTGCGCGAGCGCTTCGAGTCCAAGGTCCTCGGCGCCCTCGATTACGTCTACATCAACGGCGACCCGGACAACCGGCTGCCCAACTGCTCGAACCTCTCGTTCTCTTACGTCGAGGGCGAGAGCATGATCATGGGCATCAAGGACCTGGCCGTGTCGTCGGGCTCCGCCTGCACCTCCGCGAGCCTTGAGCCCAGCCACGTGCTGATGGCGATGGAGGTCGGCGACGAGCTGGCCCACAGCTCGATCCGCTTCGGATTCGGCCGCATGACGACCGAAGAGCAGGTCGACTTCGCCGCCGACCAGGTGATCGAAGCGGTCAGCAAGCTGCGCGAGCTATCGCCCCTCTACGAGATGGTGCAGGAAGGCATCGATCTCTCCACCGTTCAGTGGACCGCTCACTAGAGCGACCCACCCGCCACCTCTCCACTCGCTTCCGAATCGATTCCAAGTCCGGGGCATCCGCTCCTCGGCATAGCAAAGCACCATGGCCTATAGCGACAAGGTTCTCGACCACTACAACAACCCCCGCAACGTCGGCTCCATGGACAAGAAGTCCAAGGAAGTCGGCACCGGTGTCGTCGGCGCCCCCGAATGCGGGGACGTGATGAAGCTCCAGATCGAGGTCGAAGGGGACCGCATCGTCGACGCCAAGTTCAAGACCTTCGGCTGCGGCTCCGCCATCGCCAGCTCGTCCCTCGCCACCGAGTGGATCAAGGGCAAGACCCTCGATGAAGCCCTGTCGATCGACAACACCGCGATCGTGAAAGAGCTCTCCCTGCCGCCCGTCAAGATCCACTGCAGCGTGCTGGCCGAGGATGCCATCAAGGCGGCGATCTCCGACTTCAAGACCAAGCAGGACGCTGCCGAGCCCGCCTCGAGCAGCGCCGCCAAGGACGCCTAAGCGTTCCACCGCCCGTTCACCTTCCACGCATCCAACCCACAGGAGACACTCCATGGCCGTAGCCATCTCCGACCGCGCCGTCGCCGAAGTGCGCCGCATCATCGCCGACCAAAGCCTGCCCGAGAACACCGCCCTGCGCGTCGGTGTAAAGGGTGGGGGCTGCTCGGGCTTTTCCTACACCCTGGGCTTTGACGACTCGGTCAACGAGGTCGATCAGATCAATGAGGTCGACGGCGTCAAGGTCGTCTGCGACCCCAAGAGCTTCCTGTACCTCAACGGGACCATGGTCGACTTCGAAGAGAGCCTAATGGGCCGCGGCTTCAAGTTCACCAACCCCAATGCGGCCAAGAGCTGCGGGTGCGGCGAGTCGTTCAGCGTCTGATTCGCTGATCTGATTCTCGGGTCTTCGTCGCTGCGATCCCTGTGAACCTGCCCCCCTGCCCCGCCTGCGGTGAGCCCCTGCGCTCCCCGCTAGGCTGTCATGCCTGTGGCCAGCTGCTGCCCGTGGATACCGAGCCCACCCCCTTCGAGATCTTCGGACGAGAGGTGGCCTGGGAGGTGAGCTCGGCCGGCCTGAAGCGCGAGCTGCTCGAGCTGAGTCGCATCTGCCATCCCGACTTCCACGGCCAGGCCGAACCGGAGCTGCAGGAGCTTGCAGAGAAGCACTCCGCACGCCTCAACCACGCCTACGAAGTGCTGGCACGTCCCTTCCTGCGCGCGGACTGGCTGCTCGATTACCTTGGCGGCCCCAGCGAGAAGGACGAGCGGCAAATGCCCCAGGCCTTCCTGATGGAGGTCATGGAGTGGAACGAACAGCTCGAAGACGCGGCGGCCACGCCCCCGGACTCCGGTGAGCGGATCGCGCTGAAGGACCTCGGCCGACACCTCGACAACGAGCGCGCCAGCCACCTCGGCTCGATCGGAGAACGACTCACTCCCCTGCCCCCCAAAGGCGATTCCACCCTGGCCGCAGCGCGCCAGGAGCTGAACGCCGTCCGCTACCTCAGCCGCGCCCTGTGGCGCATTCGTGAACTGCGCCTCGCCGAGGCCGGGTCCAACTGACCCTCCGGGCTCCGCGACACAGCGGCGCCGCCCCCACCAAGACCATGGGATACATCGAACTCGACGTCCTCGACACGGGCCCCAAGAGCATCGTGATCGGCATCGACCTGGGGACTACCAACTCCCTGGCTGCGATCTGGGAGGATGGACGGCCGCGCGTGCTCGCCCCCGAGGGCGAGTCCCCCATCGTGCCCTCGGTCATCTACGTGCCGCAGGAGGGCCCTGCGCTCGTCGGCACGGAGGCCAAGGCCCACGCCGTCGTCGACCCCACCCACACCGTCTTCAGCGTGAAGCGCTTCATGGGCCGCAGCGCCGCCGAGCTCGACGTCGAGCTCGGCTCACTGCCCTACCAGGTCGAAGACGAGGGCGGCCTCGCGCGCCTCATCGTGCGCGGACGCAAGACCAGCCCCCAGGAGCTGTCCGCCATCATCCTGCGCGCCGTCGCCGACAAGGCCGGACGGGCGATGGGCGGAGCGACCGTGGCCTCCGCCGTGATCACAGTCCCCGCCTACTTCGACGACGCCCAGCGCCAGGCTACCCGCGACGCCGCGCAGCTCGCCGGCATCGAGGTGCTGCGCCTGGTGAACGAACCCACTGCCGCTAGCCTCGCCTACGGCCTAGACCAGAAGGGCAACGGCACCGTGGCCGTGTACGACCTGGGCGGAGGCACCTTCGACGTCTCGATCCTCTCCATCGAAGACGGCGTCTTCCAGGTGAAGAGCACGGGCGGCGACACGCAGCTCGGCGGCGACGACTTCGACCGTACGCTCGTCGACCACATGAAGGCAGGCTTGAGGGGCAAGCTCGACGAGTCGGCTCTCTCCGATCCCGCCTTCCAGCAGGCCGCGCGCCTGGCTGCTGAGAAGTGCAAGATCGCCCTCTCCAGCGACCCCGAGCATCGCCTGCACCTGTCCCTGCCCGAGCTGGGCGTCGACTACTCGGAGACGGTCACCCGCGCGGACTTCGAGGCCATGATCGAGCCTCTCGTCAAGCGCACGGTGGATGCCTGCCGGCGCGCCTTGCTCGACGCGGAGCTGGAATCCGAAGACATCGACGAGGTCGTGCTCGTCGGCGGCTCAACCCGCGTGCCCTGCGTGCGTGCCCGCGTGACCGAGTTCTTCGGCCGCGAGCCCCACACCGGCCATGACCCCGATCAGGTGGTCGCCCTCGGCGCCGCGGCCCAGGCCGAGGTTCTGATGGGCGGCACGCGCGACATCCTGCTGATGGACGTCACGCCCCTGTCGCTGGGAATGGAGACCATGGGCGGCGCGGTCGCGAAGATGATCGAGCGCAACTCCACCGTGCCGTGTAGCCACACCGAGGGCTTCACGACCTATGTGGAGGGCCAGACCGGCATCGACTTCCACGTGGTGCAGGGCGAGCGCGAGCTCGCCTCGGACTGCCGCAGCCTCGCGCGCTTCCAGCTCACCGGCATTCCGCCGATGGCAGCCGGCATGCCGCGCATCGCGGTGCGCTTCCACCTGGACGCCGACGGGATCTTGAAGGTCACCGCTAAGGAAGATTCCACCGGCGCCAAGGCCGAGATCGAAATGCGCCCCTCCCACGGCCTAGCCGACGGGGAGATCGAAACGATGCTGGAGGCGGGCTTTGCCAACGCCGCCGAGGACTTCGACAAGCGCCGCGTGGCCGACCTGCACACCGAGCTCGGCACCATGCTGGCCGCCGTCGCCAAGAACGACGTCACCGCCTTGGAGCGCCTCGACAAGGAAGCCAAGGACGACCTGGACGAAGCCGTCGCCGCCGCCACCGCCGCCCGCCAGTCCCCCGACCTCAAGACCGTGCAAGCCGCCCGCGACGCCCTCGAGCAAGCGACCCTGCCCCTGGCCGCAGTCCTGATGGACAACGTGGTCAAGAAGGCCGTGTCCGGCAAGAAGCTCTCGGAGCTGTAGCGGCCTGGATTCACTCGCCGGGCGAGACCTTGCGAGCCCCTGCTCGCATGCGGGCTCTCCATCGCGCCGATTCGCCCTCACGGCAAGAAGCGGAGCGACAACAGCCAGCGATCCAAGGCAAGGGGCGCGAGTCGCGATCGCTGCCCCTGCCCGGTGCACTGGTCAGGTGCGCTCGATTGTCAGGTCCGAAAAATCGGCTGCGAGGAAATGGACCACATTCGTTTCGTGATCATGCCAATAGACCGCTTGGCCCAGCGTTCCTGAGTCTTCGACCCGAAAGACCAGGTGGCCCCCCTGTCCATTGTGGCCAGTGGGGATCAGATTGTCCGGCCAGAGAGCATGCTCTCGGGCGTATCGGGTTTCCGAGACGAGATGATTGCATGTCCGGTTCAGTCGCCTTCGATCCGAGTCGTCGAAGAAGAGGTAGAGCCAAGAACAATCGATGCCCAACTCAACGACACCGCCATTCTCAGCTCCCATCTTCTCGCGAAACCCATCAGGAAATCGCACCCCGAGCTCCGACTCCGCTCTCTCAATGAACTTCTCTTCAACCGGGAACGCCATGGCGACCATCCTGAAAGAGACTCGATTGACGCGCCAGGGTCCGCCTCTTCGATCGGAGTCCGTTGGACCCCCAAGGGTGGGGTGCAGCCCGACCCAACCTTTGAGGCTGGGCTGGCCCAGACCGGATTCGCGGTGCTCGCCTAGAGGTCCGGCCGAAAACACCGCGCGGGCGAGGTGCGGGCGATTCGACTCGAATCAAGGCGCCGGAATCCGTGCATGGTCGGCTCCATTCGCGGATTCTGGCAACGCAGAGTCGGGTCGAATCAGCCGTGCCTCGCCTGCGCGGGGTTTTCGGCCGGGCCTCTAGAGTAGATCAGCTGGGTTGTTTGCATAGAGCCTCAATAGTTCGGCGAAAGAACCAGCTACAGGTATCACCCTAGGCCCTCCAAGCAAGACCACATCGCCCTCTGCGCTCGCAAGGTCTACAGCGTAGGTATGCGCCCAAATCGACCAGTCCATAAACTCGAAGTAGCGCCGAGATGACGGCAAGTGCTCCAACGAAGGATGGTCGCGGACAGGACGGATCTCGATCAGCGGCCAGAAACGCAGCAGTTTTTCATCGGTGGCGCCACCGCTCATTCCGCCTTGTGCAAGGTAGAACATCTCAAACGCAGAGGGCAATTCCAGGTCATGTAGGCGCTTGAAACGTGTGACTTGCTCCTCGCACCCAGGTCCGAATTCAAGTCCCAGAGCCTTCCAGCTATCGACGATTCGCGCCACGACGAACGGGATAGGTGACAGCCTCATTTGATCATCTCTCGTGGCAGGTCAAGCGCTTCCCCCATCAGAGCTGCGCGCCTCGGGTATCGCAGCATGCGCTGACTACAACAACAGCGATGCCTCCATCGTGCTACAGCGCGCCCCCCCTCGCTCGTGTCAGCGTCCCTGATTCACCGGGGCCATGCGGCCGCCATAGACCAGCTCCAACAGCTCGTTCAGGCGCGGACCGTCGAACCAGCGCAGCACGATCATCAGGTCCGCATCCGCGTCGAGGTAGACGAGGTTGCTGCCGGCTCCGCGGAAGCAGACGGCGCCCGCCGGGGCGGCGGGCCACACGCGGCTGACCTCGCCGCCGGGGCCCACGCGCTCGGCGTTGAGGAACCAGTTCATGTAGCCGTAGTCCGGGCGCACGTCGGTCGGGGTGCGCGCCTGCTCGATCCACTTGGCGGGCACGAGTTGCTTCTCGCCCCATGCGCCGTTTCGCAGGCAGAGGAGTCCGAAGCGCGCTTGGTCCCGTGTGCTGACGACCATGCCGCCGCCGTGGTGGCCCCCGCCGCTGACCGACTGCATCTGCAGGCCGTCCAACGTGACCCACGAGGTGCTGTAGCCGTGCCAGCGCCAGGTGGGCGAGGCTCCGATGGGGTCCATCACGCGCTCGGCAAGGACCTGTGGCAGCGGTTTGCGCCAGACCTGCATGGCCGCGAAGGCGAGCAGGTTCACGCAGACGTCGTTGTACTCCCAGGCCTCACCGGGCTCGCGCAGGGGCACGGCGCGCTGCTCGGCCTCGGTCGGCTGGCCGGGGGGCGGCCGGTCCGCCCAGGAGGGCTTGCCCCAAAGATCGCCGCGCCAGTCGCTGGTTTGACGCAGCAGGTGATCCCAAGTGATCCGGCCGTGGCGCTCGCCCTCGAAGTGGGGAGTGCGGACGGTCCGGGCCGCCGGGTCCTGGATTGAAGCGATCCGGCCTTCGGCTACGGCCAAACCGACCACTGTCGAGAGGTAGGTCTTGGTGACGCTGAAGGTCATGTCGGGCTGGCGCGTGTCGCCCCATTCGGCTGCGATGTAGCCGCCCACAACGATCATCCCGTTCTGGCGGGCCCGCTCGTTGGTAGGCCCCACGATGTCGTTGTGCATCTCGCGGGCGAAGGACTGCTCGATGAAGCGCGCCAGGTCGAGCGGGATCTCGCTCTCGGCGGCCTGGGCAAATTCCGCGGCCGCGGTCAGCGCGGCCCCGTCAAAGCCCAGCTCTTCCGCTGGGCGCGCCTCCCACTCACCACGGGCGGGGACATATTCCCGTAAGACGGGTTCCTGGAGGACGAGCAGGGACGTGACAAGCGTTGTGCAAAGGGCCAACATGCCGACCAACCTACAAGCTCCGGGCGCGCAGCGCCCGCCCCATGAACCTTCGCTCGCTGGCCCCACTGGGGGTCGCCCTCATTTGGGGCATCAACATCCCCGTCATGAAGGGCGCGATCGGGCACGTGCACCCGTTTGCGTTCAATACGATCAGGCTGACCCTCTCGGTGGTGGTCCTTGGCCTCATGGACTATCGCTCGCGCGGCGGAGAACCAGCGCCGCCGACGCCCTGGCGCTGGGTCATCGCCGTGGGCCTGCTGACCGGATTCGCCTACCAGCTGCTGTTCCTCGGCGGCATGGGCGAAACGAGCGCTGGCCACACCGCGGTGTTGATCGGTAGCGGCCCGCTGTGGACCGCGGTCATCGGCCGGATGGTGGGCATGGAGCGACCGGGCGCCATGGGCTGGACCGGTCTGCTGCTCGCCTTCGCGGGCGCGGCGCTCGTCGTCACCGACAGCGCCGGTGGGGCAACGCTCCACGGGGACGCACTCGTCCTGGGCGCAGCGATCGCCTGGGCCTCGGGAACCATCCTCTCGAAGCACGTGCTGGACAAGCTCACGGCCCTGCGCCTCGCCTACCTCTACGCGCTGGTGGTGATCCCGCTCCACTGGGCCATCGCTTGGCCAACGTTCACGGTGGATGAGCTCCGCCATGCTCCCCGGGCTTTCTGGCTCGCTGTCCTCTACTCTGGTGTGTTCTCGACCGGCGTCGCCTACGCCCTCTGGAACCTCGGCCTCGTCGCCGTCGGTCCTGCGCGTACCGCCGTCTACGTCAACCTCGTCCCGGTGATCGCCACGTTCCTAGCGTGGCTCTTTTTGAAGGAAGCCGTTGGTCCGCTGCAGGCCCTGGGCGCCACACTCACGATCGCCGGTCTGCTGCTCGTGCAGCGCTTTCGCAACAAGGACGCCTAGAACGGGAGCGCTGGATTCGTTCCCGCCCCCATCCTCAGTCAGCCCCGGCGCGCGATCAGCGCCTCGCCGATCAGCAGCGCGCCCCCCGCCGCCCCGCGCAGGGTGTTGTGGGACAGCAGTACGAACTTGGTGCCGAGGACCGGGCAGTCCCTTACGCGTCCAACGACGGTGGCCATGCCGTTTTCCATGCCGCGGTGCAGGCGCGGCTGCGGCCCGTCGGGTTCCGCGAGTACGACCACCGGCCGCGCGGGCGCGCTCGGCAGCGCCGCGATCCCCTCGGGCCCCTGGAACGAAGCCATGGCCGCAGCGACCGCGTCCGGGGTTGGATCCCCCACCAGCGAGAGCGACACCACCTCGGTGTGCCCGTCGATCACCGGCACACGCGTCGCGGTGGCGGACATGGGGAAGGCCAGCTCCTGGATCCCGGTGCCCGAAAGCCGGCCCAGGATCTTGTGGGGTTCGCTCTCCAGCTTGTCCTCCTCGCCGGCGATGTACGGCAGCAGGTTGTCGATCACCTGCATCGAGGGCACGCCCGGTACGCCCGCGCCGGAGACCGCCTGCAGGGTTACGACGGTCGCCTGGCGAATCCCGAAGGCAAGCTGCAGCGGGGCCAGCGCCAGTACAAGTCCAGCCGTCGAGCAGTTGGGGCCGCAGACGATGGCACCGGAACCGAAGCTCTGCCGGTCCGCCTGGGCCAGGTGGTCGGCGTTGACCTCGGGCACGCACAGCGGCACCTCGGGGTGCATGCGGTGCGTCGAAGCGTTGCTGACGACGAGGGCGCCGGCCGCGGCCCAGGCGCGCTCGATCGGGCCCGCAACGCTGGAGCCTAGCGCAGAGAACACGAGGTCCACCCCGCGCGCAGGTTCGCAGTCCTGCACGACCAGCGACGCGGCCGCGGAAGGACAGGGCCCTGCCTGCATCCAGCGGACCGCTTTTCCGTAGGGCCGGCCGGCCGAACGCGGCGAAGCGCCGACGCGCACGAGCTGGAACCAGGGGTGGTGTTCCAGCAGTCCGACAAAGCGCTGTCCCACGCTGCCGGTCGCGCCGAGGACGGCCACGCGCACTTGGGACTTGGGTGCAAAGGCAGCCATGGGATAGTCGCGGAAGAACGGGGCCTAGGTAGAGAGCATGCTCTTGCCGTCCATCGCTTCGGGCTGGGGCAGCCCGAGGATCTGCAGCATGGTCGGCGCGACGTCGGCGAGGATGCCGTTGGCGCGCAGTTTCTGGCCCTCGTAGTCCTTGCCGCACACCAGGAACGGCACAGGGTTCAGGGTGTGGGCGGTGTGGGGCCCGGTCGTATCGTGATCGTAGAGCTGCTCGGCGTTGCCGTGGTCCGCGGTGATGAGAGTCGTCCCGCCCCTCTCGAGCACAGCAGGTACGATGCGCCGCAAACACTCATCGATCGTCTGAACAGCCTTGGTCGCCGCGTCGAAGAAGCCCGTGTGCCCGACCATGTCCGCGTTGGCGAAGTTCACGATCAGCACATCGGACTCGCCCTCGTCGAGCTTGCGCAACACCGCGTCACAGACCCCCTTCGCGCTCATCTCGGGTTGGAGGTCATAGGTGGCCACCTTCGGGCTCGGCAGCAGCACGCGGTCTTCTCCCGGGAGCTCCTGCTCGATGCCCCCCGAGAAGAAGAAGGTCACGTGGGCGTACTTCTCGGTCTCGGCGATGCGCGTCTGACGCAGGCCCGCGGCGGAGATCAGCTCAGGGAAGGTCTCCTTCAGATCCACCGGCGCAAAGGCCACGGCGAATGGAAAGTCGGCGCGGTACCGCGTCATCGTGACGAGCTCGAGGCAGGGTTGCCCCTCGCGCTCGAAGCCGTCGAAGGCGGGGTCGGAGAGGGCCGTGCAAATCTGGCGCACGCGGTCCGAGCGATAGTTGAAGAGCAGCACGCCGTCGCCATCTTCGAAGCGTCCAGCTCCGGCCTCGCCGATCACCGTGGCGGGGACGAATTCATCCCCCTTGTCCGAGGAGTAGGCGTCCGCCAGCGCCTCGGCCGCCGAGTTCGCACTCGCACCTGCGCCCGACACGAGGAGATCGTAGGCCTCCTTCACGCGCTCCCAGCGCTTGTCGCGGTCCATCGCGAAGTAGCGACCAATCACGCTCGCAATGCGGCCGACTCCGGCTTCTTGGATCGCGGCCTCCAGGCGCGCGAGATGCTCAAGCCCTGAGCGCGGCGGCGTATCGCGGCCGTCGGTGATCGCGTGCACCAGGACGTCTTCCGCAGGAAGCCCAACCTTCGCCGCCAGCTTCAGGAGCTCCGCCAGGTGCATGTCGGACGCGTGCACTCCCCCGTCGGAGACCAGCCCCAGCAGGTGCAGACGCTTGCCCTCCTTGCGCAGACGCTCCATCAGGCGCAGGAACGCACCGTTGCGCGCGAAATCCCCCGAGCGGATCGCGTTGTCGATGCGGCTGACATCCTGGTACACCACGCGCCCCGCCCCGAGGTTCATGTGCCCCACCTCACTATTGCCCATAATGCCCTGGGGCAGGCCGACCTCGCTCCCACAGGCGGCCAGGAGACCGTGGGGAAACCGGGCCTGAATGTCGTGAAAGTAGGGCGCACCGGCTCGGATCGCGTTGGACTCGGAGTCCTCGCGCTGGCCCCAGCCGTCGAGGACCAGCAGAACGAGAGGTTGACGCTTCATGCTTGGATTTGCTCCTGGAACGACCCAGCTGACATACTAAACGGGAACGGGTTGGCGGTCGCCGACACTAGACAAGATGAGCGAATCATGATCAGAGGCAGCAAAGCAACCATTCGTAGCCGGCAGGGCGCCGGACAAAGCCGATTCGCTGGACAGGACGGGTTCTCTGGGAAGGCCAGGGGAGCCATCGCCGGCGGATCCCGATTCTACCGCTTGGGCGGGGCCTGCTGCTTGGCCACGCTCGCCTCTTGCGGCTCGTTCAACATGTTCTCGACCGACCAGGACGTGGCGATGGGCCTGCAGGCCTACGACCAGATCCTGGAGGGGGAACGTCTGATCCAGTCGGGCTCGGAGTACCAGATGGTCAACGAGGTCACCGATCGCCTCATCGGCGCGACCTTCCAGGTCAGCCCCGAGCTGGCCGAGAAGTTCGACTGGCAGGTATCGCTGATCGACAACGCCGAGACGGTGAACGCCTTCGCCCTGCCCGGAGGCAAGATGGCCGTCTACACCGGCATCTTGCCGGTGGCGCAGGGACCGACGGGCCTGGCCGTGGTGATGGGGCACGAGATCGCCCACGCCACCGAGCGCCACGGCACCCAAGCCGTATCCCGCAGCCAACTTGCCGGGTTTGGCATGTCGATCGCTTCAGCCCTGCTCGGCGACTCGAAGACCCCCGCCTACGCGGCGGCCCTCGCCCAGGGCGCGACGGCCCTCGTCCAGCTTTCCTACGGGCGCGGCGCCGAGCTCGAGGCGGATCGCGTGGGCCTGCGCATCATGGCGACAGCGGGCTACGACCCGCGCGAGGCCGTGAACTTCTGGGAGCGCATGGCCGCCCTCAGCGGTGGCTCCGCCCCCATCGAGTTCCTCTCGACCCACCCCTCGAACGAAAGCCGCATCCAGCAGATCCGCGACCTGCTGCCCGAGGTGATCCCCATCTACGAAGCAGCCCGTCAGAGCCCGCCACCCAAGGCCCCCGACCCCGTTGCCCCGGGGCCGTCCGCCCCGGGCGAGGGGGACGCCAAGCAGCCCAAGAACCGCTGGAACTAGGGTCGCAGCCCATTCAGATACGGTGCGGAGCGCGAAGAGCCCTTGGAATGCTCCTTGCCCAAACCGTCCCAATTCAACGACTTAGGACGATTGGCCCCTGGCTGGCGATGGGGCGCCGGGGTGGGTTTGCGTAGATTGTTGGCCCTGGAATGCGCCCCTGAGGGGGCGCGAGGGGTTTCAGGATTCCAAAAAGCCCGCCCCGTTTCACGCCAAACCCTCATCCTCTGTGAAGGTCGCGTTCGCCACACCCGAACTCCTCTCCCTGTCCCGCCGTACCAACCTGGCGGAGATTGCCGAGTACCTACCGCGCACGCTCGTGCGGCTGGGCGTGGATGTGGAGGTCTTCCTACCTTTCACGCGCGACGTCGAGGTGGACAGGCTGTCCGAACTCGACGACCTCGGCAGCGTCATGTACAGCGACGAGCTGGGGGATGTCTCGGTGGACCTGCACCGCGGCCAGCTCGGCGAGCTCAACGTGATCCTCGTCGATCACCCCGAGCTGTTCCGGGCGCGTCATCCCTACGGGGATGAAAACGGTCCCTACCCGGACAACTGGCGCAGGTACGCGGTCTTCGCCCGCGCCGTGCTCGGCGGCCTGAGCCTCGCCAAGTTCAAGCCCGACGTGCTCCATTGCCTCGACTGGACGACCGGGCTCATCCCCGTCTATCACCAGCTCGAGATCCAGGGCAAGCCCGGGCACCCAGCCAGCCGCGCCGGCACCTTCTTCGGGGTCCACAACCAGGCCATGCAGGGTTCGTTCGAGCGGGAGATCCTGCCGAAGATCGAGATCCCCCACCACCTCTTCCGCTCGATCGAGGGCGTCGAGATGGGCAGCAAGGTGAACTACCTCAAGGCCGGGGCCGAGTTCGCCACCATCCTTGGCACGCACTCCCCCGACGCCGTCTCCCGGGTGGATGAGCTCGCCCACGGCGACGGCATCGAAGAGACCTTCAAGCGCCGCAAGAAAGAGCTGGTCGGCATCCTCAACGGGATCGACTACCAGCAATGGGATCCGCGCGAGGACAACCTCATCGCGCAGACCTTCGGGCCCGAGGACACCGAGTTGGTCGGCAAGCGCAAGTGCAAGTCCGCCATGCAGAGCGCCATGGGGCTCGACAAGAGCAGCCGCCTGCCCGTCATGGCCGTGATTGGGCGCTTCGACGCCGACAACGGCTTCGACATCCTGTCGGAAGCGATCACCCCGCTGCTCGAGCGCAACCTGCAGCTTGTGCTGATGGGCCCGGGCACCCCCGAGGTCTTCGAGCGGATGCACACGATCGAGCAGACCTTTGCCGGGCGCTGCCGCGTGATCGAGGGCTACAACGTCCAGACGGCCCACGTGCTGATGGCCGGTGCGGACGTGGCGATCCTGCCCTCGCACCACCACCCCACCAACTCCCTGTGCGCGATCGGCATGCGCTACGGTGTCGTACCACTGTGCTACGCGGGAAGCGGCCTCCAGGACACGGTCGTGGACTACGCCACCACCCCGAAGAAATCGACGGGCTTCCAGTTCCAGAACTACACCACCGAAAGTCTCGTCGAGGCCGTCGATGAGGTGCGCGGAGTCTTCAAGAAGACCGCGGATTGGAACCCCATCGCCCTGCGCTGTCTCGCCCAGGACTTCAGCTGGGAAGAGAGTGGCCGGGCCTACATCAAGGCCTATCGGCGCGTGACCCGGCGCGTGCGCGCCAAGTGAGCGCACAGCGGGAACAAACGGATCCCAAGCGCTACCTGGGCCTCGATGTCGGCGGCACGCAGGTCAAGGCCGGCGTGTTCGAACCCGATGGCTCCCGTGTGGCCGGCGAGCCCCAGGACACCCAGCTCGCCAGCGCCGAGGGTTTCCTCGACGCGCTCGCCGAGCAGGCCAAGCGTTACGGCTCGGTCGACGGCGTCGGCCTCGGCATGCCGGGTGTGTTCCGCACCGGCACCGGCGTGCTGCAACGCAGCTCCAATCTCGAGGTCCTCGAGGGCGTCGACCTGATCGGCGGCCTGGCGAAAAGGCTCGGGTGCTCCCCCACCGCGATCTCCGTGGGCAACGACGCCAACCTCGCGGCCTTTGGCGAACAGGGCTTCGGCGCAGGCATCGGCATCGACGACCTGGTCATGGTGACCCTGGGCACCGGGGTTGGCGGAGGCATTGTGCTAGGCGGCCGGCTTGTCACGGGGCCTGGGGGCAAGGCAGGCGAGATCGGTCACGTCGTCGTGCGACCCAAGGATGCCGGCGGCCCCCCTTGCAAGTGCGGCTCCTTCGGCTGCCTGGAGGTCTTGGCCTCGGCGGATGCCGCGACCAGGCGAGCCCGGGAGGCGGGCTTGGCCGGCAGCCTGAAAGAGGTCTGTGGGCGGGCGCGGCTCGCCCCCGGGCCGGAGCGGGACCTGCTGCACGCCATCGGCCGGGACCTTGGCAGCGGTCTCGCCTACGCGGTCACCCTGCTCGACCTCGACCTCTTCCTCGTGGGCGGTGGCCTAGGCCAGTCCCTGGACGTGCTGCTGCCCGGTGCCCTGGAGACGCTGGCCGAGCGCAGCTATGGCAACGACGCCCCGCGCCTGATCCCTGCCCAGCTCGGCAACGATGCCGGCTGGATCGGGGCCGCGCGAATGGCGGCCATCAGCGCATAGAATCGCGGCATGGCCGCCCCCTACCGCTCTGCCCTCGCCGAGATCGTCGGGCCCAAGGGGCTCGTCGAGGGTACGGCAGCTCGCCTAGCCTATGAGTCCGACGGCCTGGCCCTAGCCCGCGCGACACCGGACCTGGTGGTGCTGCCGCGCACGACCGCAGAGGCTGCGCGCTGCATGGCCGTCCTGCACGAGCACGGCGTCCCCGTCGTTCCGCGGGGCGCAGGCACCGGCCTCTCGGGGGGAGCCACCCCAGTCGAAGGCGGGGTCACGGTGGGCACCGCGCGGATGCGCGACGTGCTCGAGCTGAACCCTGGCGGTCGCTACGCCCGGGTGCAGGCCGGAGTCGTGAACGCCGACCTCACCCGCGCCGCCCGCAAGCACGGACTCTTCTACGCGCCCGACCCCTCCAGCCAGGCCGCATGCACGATCGGCGGGAACGTAGCCAACAACTCGGGTGGTCCCCATTGCTTCAAGTATGGAGCTACCACAAGGCACGTTCTTGGGCTGGTCATCGTGACCCCCACCGGCGAGGTCCTCGACCTTGCCGCGCCCGACCCGGATCCCGCGGGCTACGACCTTGTGGGCCTATTCGTCGGCTCCGAGGGGATGTTCGGCCTGGCGACCGAAGTGACAATCCAGCTGCTGCCCGCTCCCCCCGTGGTCGAAACCCTGGTCGCCGTCTTCCCAGACCTCGACGCCTGCTGTGACAGCGTCTCCAAGCTCATCGCGGCGCGTCTCCAACCCTCCGCGATCGAGATCCTCGACCGCCTCACGATCGAGGCCGTCGAGGCCAGCGTCTTTGCGGCCGGCTATCCAGCCGACGCCGAGGCGGTGTTGCTGATGGAGGTGGAGGGCGACGAAGCAGAGGTCCAGGGAATCCTCGACGACTGCATGCCGATTCTGGAGAGCCACGGCGCTCTCGAAATCCGGCGCGCCCGGGACGCGGGCGAGCGCAAGAGACTGTGGGCCGGACGCAAGGGCGCCTTTGGCGCGATGGGCCGCATCGCCCCGGATCTGTACGTGGCCGACGTGGTCGCTCCGCGCACCAAGCTGCGCGAGATCGTGACCGTCGCCACCGCGATCTGCCGCGAGCGCGGGCTCAAGCTCTCGAACGTGTTCCACGCGGGCGACGGCAACCTGCACCCGAACATCTCGTACGACCGTCGCGATCCAGACGAGGTCCGTCGCGTCCTCGAAGCGGGCGAACTCATCATGCGCGCGTGCATCGAACGCGGCGGGTCCCTGACCGGCGAGCATGGGGTGGGCCTCGAGAAGCTCGGTCACATGTGCGACCTGTTCGGCGATGAGGATCTGGATGTCATGCTGCGCGCGCGTGCAGCGATCGATCCGGACGCTCGTATGAACCCCGGCAAGCTGCTGCCCGTGCGCGGCTGCCGCGAAGCCCACACCCGCTCCCCCTTCGAGGCGTTCGAGGACTTCACGGCAACAGGCTCCGACGGAGGCTCTGCTTGAACACGAATGTCGAACGCTGGTCCGCCGCCTGCGGCGTGTCCATCACCGTGGATGCCGGCTTGCCCTGCGCCTGCCCTAGCGATGCCGAGCAGGCGCGTGCGGTGCTGGCCTTCGCCGCCGCTGAGAACATTCCGGTGCTCCCGATGGGCGCCGGAACCAAACTTGCCCGGTGCCGCCCCGAGTGGCGCGAGCAGCCCCCCGGCCTCGCCCTCTCCACGCGCGCGATGGATCAGGTCGTCGAGTACGTCGCCGGCGACGGCACAATCACCGCCCAGGCCGGGACCACGATCGACCGCCTGCGGTCCACCGTCAGTGCGGGCGGACACCGGCTCACCCCCGATGTTGCCCTGGGGGAACGCTCTAGCCTGGGCGGTATTCTTGGCGCTGGCCTGTCCGGCATCGATCGCCTGCAGCACGGCCCGCTGCGCCACCACGTTCTCGGCGCCACCGTGCTCCTATCCGACGGAACGCAGGCGCGCAGCGGCGGCAGGCTGGTCAAGAACGTGACGGGCTTCGACCTGCACCGTCTCTACACGGGGGCCCGGGGTACCCTGTGCTTGATCCTCGAAGCCTCGCTGCGTCTGTTCCCCGAACCCGAGCAGGAGCTGGCCTTTTCCCTGGCCTGCGCGAGCTGGGACGAGGCGCTGGAACGCTCGAAGCAGCTGCGCACCGCGAACCTGCCCGCCCTCGCGCTAGTCCTCGAGTCTAGAACTGAAGACGTGCTGCTCCACCTGGTCCTAAGCGGCCGCAGTCAGCACCTGCAGGAGGCAGAGCGCAGAGTCCACCCCCTGCTGCCCCGCGCAGAACGCCTCGCAGGTCGCTCCGCCGCCGAGCTCCGCTGCCGCCTCAGGGAAGCCGCGGCCCCCGGCGGCACCTGGCCCCAGCTCAGCCTCCACGCCCCGGTGCACCAGTTCGCCGAGGCCCTCGTGGCCACCCAGAAGAGCCTGAGCGAACAGCGACTCGCGGCGCGCTATGTGGCACACCCCGCCGTCGGGACCTGCGACCTGTTCGTGCCCAGCCTCGAGGCCGACGACTCCGCCGCAGCCGCGCTCGCCACCCAAGCCGCAGTCCGCCCGGTCGGCGGCCGCC
>CAYWNK010000094.1:0-20873 GCA_964459495.1 uncultured Planctomycetaceae bacterium | reverse complement strand
GGGGCGGTAGAGGCGGTGTTCGCCTTCTGCGGGCGCCAGGGTGTCGGGTGCGTAGACCTCATCGATGGCGCGGGGCAAGGACACCCGCACGGGCTCGGGGGCGGCCTCGGCGGGGGGCGCAACCTTCTCGGGCGCCGGAACTGCCTTGGCGGCTTCAGCTTCCGCGGCGGCGGCGGCCTCACGCGCGCCGGGCTGTGCATCGGTCAGCCGGATCAGCTCGGCGCGGGTCATCGGACCGCGCAGGTAAGACAGCACCCAGCGCGTATGGAAGAGTACGGGGCCGGACTCGTGGACGTTGTTCAGCAGGAACACCCGCTTGCCGAGGCCCGACAGCAGCGCGTCGAGGTCGGCACGCTTGGGGGCCTTGCCGCCCTCCGCCATCGCACCCTCGAGGCCGTCGAGCACGCGCGCTTTGTCGCGCTCGGTTTGCAGCCGGCCCAGGAACCACGAGCCGCAGTTCGACAGGCCTTTGTAGTCCAGGTCGACGGGGTTTTGGGTCGAGAGCACCACGCCTAGGCCGAAGGCCCGGGCCTGCTTCAGCAGGGTCAGCATCGGACGCTTGGACGGCGGCTCCGCTGTGGGGGGGAAGAACCCGAAGATCTCGTCCATGTAGAGCAGTGCCCGCAGGCTGCTCGTGCCCGGCTGGGTGCGCATCCACGACAGCACCTCGCCCAAAAGGATCGAAACGAAGAACATGCGCTCGGCGTCCGACAGGTGCGCGATCGAGAGCACGGCCACCCGCGGCTTGCCCTCGGCGGTGTACAGCAGATTCTGGATGTTGAGGGGCTCGCCCTCCATCCAAGCGGAAAAGCCGGGGCTGGCCAGCACGCCGTTCAGCGTCATGGCGAGCTTCGCGCGTTCCTTGGCGGGGAAGAAGGTCTCCAGGTCGAGCACCCCGAGGCGCTCGAACGGAGGCTTTTGCACTTCGCCGATCAGTCGCGCCAGGTCGAGGTTGCGGCCGGCGGACCATGCGTGGTGGAGGAGGTTCGAGAGCAGGATGGCCTCGCGGCTCTGCAGGGGATCGGCGTCGATGCCGAGCAGTGCCAGCAGGCCTGCGACGCTGGACTCGACGCGCTCGCCCATGGCCTCACGGTCGGCGCGCACGGCCTCCGACGGCGCATCGAAGCTCTTGAGAACCCGCAGCGGCCTCGCCGCGGTACTGCCAGGTGTGTAGATCGCGACCTCAGCGGCGTCGGCCAAGCGCTTCACCCGCTCGGGCTTCTGATCCCAGCTCGCCAGTCCGTCCTTCCACATCTTCGCCGTAGCCTTGGCGAACTCGGGCACGGTCTGTCCCTTGCGGGTCGCGGCCCCCGGGTCCACCCAGGGCTCGAAGTCCTCCGGCCGGAGCTTCGGGAACTGCAGCAGGAGGTTCGCCATGTCGCCCTTGGGGTCGATGACGAGCGAAGGGATGCCGTCGATCGCGGCCTCCTCGATCAATCCCACGCCGAGGCCGGTCTTGCCGGACCCAGTCATACCCACGATCACCGCGTGGGTGCAGAGGTCCTTGGCGTCGTAGAGCAGCGGCTCCGGTTCCTCCTCACCGCTGGCGGGGTCGACGGGGCGGCCGAGATAGAATGCTCCGAGCTTTTCGTAGTCCTGCATGGCTTGGCCCAGAGGGTACTCGCCCCGGCCGCCCAGTCTCCAGGACTTCGAGGGCCTGGCCGCTCAAACCGGCCCGCCCGCCCCAATCGGTTCGGTCCCACGTGGGGGGGCGAAGCAAACTGGCGGTTTCGTTAGCTGTCGCCGCCGAGCAGGCTACCGAGGTCGAGGCCGCCCAGACCTCCGCCGAGGGCGGACTTGGCCTTGGCGAGCAGATCGGGGAGGACTTCCCCCAGGCCTGCCTTGGCCTCGTCCTCGGTGACACCAGCCTTGGCGGCCAGCTGCGCAGGATCGAGCTTCTCGGTGAGCTCGCCGATGTCGACATCTCCCATCAAGGAGGTGAGGTCGAGGGAACCCGACCCGAAGAGCTGGGTCACCTGCTCGACGATGGCCGGCACGAAAGCCTGGGCCTTGTCGCTGGGGAATTCGGCCTTGGCGCTCAGCTTGCCCTTCAGCTGCTCCAGTTCGCCCCCGAGGAGGCTGTTCAGCATTTCATCCATGGGTAGAGGATAGCCCCCCGCGGCACGCCCTAGGCCAGCAGCTTGTGAATCAGCTCCCCTTCCACGTCCGTCAGCCGGAAATCCCGGCCTTGGAACCGGTAGGTCAGCCGCTCGTGATCGATGCCGAACAGGTGCAGCAGCGTGGCGTTCACGTCATATACCGAAACCGGGTCGGACACGATATTGTACGAGAAGTCGTCCGTCTCGCCGATCACCTGGCCGCCCTGCACGCCCCCGCCGGCAAACCACATAGGGAAGCAGCGCGGGTGATGGTCTCGGCCGTAGTTGGTGGGGGAGAGCTTGCCCTGGCAGTACACCGTGCGTCCGAATTCGCCGCCCCACGCCACGAGCGTTTCATCGAGCATGCCGCGCTGCTCCAGGTCGGTGACTAGGCCGAAGCTGGGCTGGTCGATGTCGCGGCAGGCGTTGGGAAGGTCGCCGGTCAAGTTGCCGTGCTGGTCCCAGCCGCGGATGAAGAGCTGCACCAGGGGGACGCCGCGCTCGACCATGCGGCGCGCCATCAGGCAGGAGTGGGCAAAGCTGCCGCGCTTGTGCACCTCGGGCCCGTAGAGAGCGAGCACGCTTTCGGGTTCAGCCGAAATATCGACGAGCTCGGGCACCGAGCTCTGCATGCGAAACGCCATCTCGTACTGATCGATGCGCGCGCCGATTTCGGGGTCGCCTTCGATCGCCTGACGTTCGGCATTCAGGCGCGCGAGTCGGTCGAGCATCTTTCGGCGCAGACCGCGGTCCACGCCGGGCGGGTCTGACAGGTAGAGCACGGGGTCGCCGCTGGAGCGTAGTGACACGCCCTGGTGGCGGGTGGCGAGGAAGCCCGATCCCCACAATCGTTGGTACAGGGCCTGCGCCTCGGCGCGCCCCGTCCAGGTCGGGGTCATGACGACGAAAGCCGGCAGATCGCGGTTGGGGCTGCCGAGGCCGTAGGAAAGCCAGGAACCCAGGGACGGGCGCCCCGGCTGCTCGTCCCCGGTGACCATGAAGGTGATCGCGGGATCGTGGTTGATGGCGTCGGTGTGCACCGATTTTACGAGGGCCAGCTTGTCGACGATCTTCGCCGTCCAGGGCAGCAGCTCCGACACGTAGGTGCCGCACTCCCCAGCCTGGGCGAACTTGTAGATGGATGGTGCGATCGGAAAGCGCGCCTGACCCGAGGTCATCGTCGTGAAGCGCTGGCCCTGCACGACGGATTCCGGCAGGTCCTGGTTGTACATGTCCCGCAGGCCGGGTTTGTAGTCCCAGGTGTCGAGTTGGCTGGGCGCGCCGGACATGAACAGGTGGATCATGCTCTTGGCCCGCGGCCGGTGATGGAGGCGTCCAAGAGCCCCGCGGCCGAACGGCAGCTGGTCATCGCCTGGCATCGCGATGCCGTCCTGGCCGAAGGCCGTGGCGAGGGCGGCTGCGCCAAAGGCACGGCTGGAGCCGGACAGGAACTTGCGCCGGGTGAGGTCGGAGTGGGCTTGGGCGAGGGGATCCATGGGTGCCATCAGTGCAGGGTGATCGTCTCGTCCAGGTTCAGAATCAGGCTCGCCAGCAGGGCGTGGGCCGCGTGCTCGGCTGCAGGGAGTTCTTTGTCGACCTGGGCGGAGCCCACCGAGCGCAGGCTCTCGGCGCCGCTCGGGTCGAGGGCGAAGTGTTCCCGCGCTTCTCCGAGGAGTCCCACCAGCTCGTTCAATTCACCGGGCTCGGGCTGGCGGGCTGTCGCTAGCCGGAAGGCCCAACTCGCGCGTTCGGCGTCGGTCGTGCCACCCTCGCGAATCATGCGCGAAGCGAAGGCCCGGGCCATCTCGACGAACTGCGGGTCGTTTTGGAGGACCAGTGCCTGCAGCGGCGTGTTCGTGCGCTCCCTGCGCACCACGCATGACTCGCGGCTGGGCGCGTCAAAGGTCGCGAGGTTCGGCGGCGGTGCCGTGCGTTTCCAGAAGGTGTAGAGGCTGCGACGCCAGTTGGCTTCCCCGTCATCCTGGCGGAATCGAACGGTGTTGCTTCTCGAGTAGCCGACCGCGAACCAGATGCCGGCGGGCTGGTAGGGCTTGACGGGCTCGCCGCCGAGCCGGTCGATGAGCAGGCCTGCCATGTGCAGCGCTTGATCGCGTAGCACCTCAGCATCCAGGCGGAAGCGCGGGCCGCGAGCCGTCAGCCGGTTGGCGGGGTCGATCTCGAGGGCTTGGGCGTCCACGGCCGATGCCTGGCGGAAGGTTGCTGAAGTCGCAATCCGCCTGTGAAGATCCTTGAGATCCCAACCGCCCGCAATGAGCGACGTCGCCAGGTGATCGAGCAGCTCAGGGTTGCTCGGCCATTCCCCCTGGCTGCCGAAGTCCTCGGCGGTCTTCACCAGGCCGTGGCCAAAGAAGCGCTGCCAGTGGCGGTTGACCGTGACGCGCGCGGTCAGGGGATGATCGTCCGAGACGAGCCAACGGGCGAGGCTCAGTCGGTCCCGTGGGGCGCCCGCGGGCAGAGGCGGGAGAACCGCAGGCGTGTTGGGCTGCACGACCTCGCCGAGCTGGTCGTACTGGCCGCGCATCAGCACATGGGCCTCCATCGAGCCCTTGCCCGGGCTGGATACCAGTGTTGTTGGGAGCATCGACTCGATGTTCTTCTTGCTCTCGAGCAGTGCACCACGGCGGTCGTCGAGGGCGATCCACTCGGGTGCGTGCTTGGCCCGGAAGTGGCGCCGCAGACCCCGGGCGCTCGAATCGGGGCGGATGGCAGGATCCAGTCCGAGCCCCAGCGTGAGCGCATGGGATAGGCCGCGACCATCTTGACCGGCGTCGATGGAGTCCGAGCGCGCGCCGATGCGGAAGGCAAACCCGGCGGCTCCGCCATAATCGAACACCGCCATGACGACGTCGTTTTCGCCCCGGCGCAGGGGCAGCTGCGCAGTGTCTTCGCCAGCGCGCACCGCGCGCGCGGTGGGGTTGGCGTGGATCAGCTCGCCGTTCACCCAAACGCGTACCGCGTCGTCGCTGCCCAGGTGGAGATCCGCGAGGCCGGCGGCGGGTGAGGCGACACTGCGTCGGAGCCAATACACGCCGTCTCCGGGGGGCAACTCGTGGGCTACACCATCCGCGGCACCATCTGCGAAACCGTTGAGGGCCCGGAGCGCAGTCCACTCCGGGATCGGCGGCAGGTCGTCCAGCGTCGTTGTTTCGTAGGCCTTGCGCGGATTCTCGCTGGCGACTGGCCCAGCGACTGACCACGGGCCACCGGTGGCAGGCAGGTAGGTGGGGTCGCTGGTGACGGCCAGGCGGAAGGCCGAGAAGGTGTGGGCGTCGTGGACCGAGTCGAAGTCCATGCTAACGCGCAATACGCAGCCTTGCTTCGACCCAACCGGTTCGTCGAAGGCGAACGCTGCCACCCGGTCGCCTTCGAAGCCAAGTCCGGCCCAGCCCGTTTGGGGGTTGTCGTCGAGTGTTCCGTCGATCGGGTAGTTGTTCTGCGAGTAGCTGGCGTAGGCGGCGGTGAGTTTGACGGGGGCCAGCAGCTTGGGTTGGCTGGTCGGCCAGGTTTCGACACGCACTCGACTGAGCACGAAGTTCTGGTTGCTGGCGCGGCCGGGGATGCGCTTGGACGTTTCGGTCGTGAGGGCCTCGAGGCGCAGCGCACTCACGAGTTGGTCGCCCAGGTCCAGGGTCACCACGAAGCTGTCGCGCTTGGGGCTCGGACCGGATGCGACGACGCGTTGATCGGCTTCTACGGTGAGTTCGGTGCCGTTGCGACTCGCTACGGTGGCCGGTGCGACCACGCGCCAGCGTTGCTCGAGCCGAGCGGTCAGCTCGGTTTCCCACGCTGCCTCAGCGGCATCGACCTCGGGCATGGGGGATTCCAGCTGTGCGGAGACCTGGGCGAGCTCGGTCTCGACCTCGGCGAGCTCCGTGGCCTGCTCAGTCGTGGGGACCGCGACGAACGGGATGGGGTTGGCGGTGTTGCGGTCTGTGGCTTCATCGCCCAGCTCGTCGAAAAAGGCGTAGAGGCTGTAGTAGTCCTTGGCCGAAATCGGGTCGTACTTGTGGTCGTGGCACTTGGCGCAGCCAACGGTGAGGCCCAGCCAGACGGTTCCCAAGGTGTCGGTGCGGTCCTTGGCGTAGATCGAGCGGTACTCCGCGGCGATCATCCCGCCTTCGGCGCTGGTCGGATGGTTGCGGTTGAATCCTGAGGCGATGATCTGATCGGGGGTGGCGTCCGGCAGCAGGTCCCCTGCAAGCATCTCGATCGTGAATTCGTCGAAGGGTTGGTTGCGATTGATCGCGTCGACGACGTGGTCGCGCCATGGCCACATCGAGCGCAGGTTGTCGAGGTGCAGGCCGTGGGTGTCGGCGTAGCGCGATGCGTCCATCCAATAGCGGGCCATGTGCTCGCCGTAGGCGGGGGAAGCCAGCAGGGTGTCGACGAGCTGCTCGTAGGCGTCGGGGGCATCGGATGCCAGGAACGCATCGAGCGTAGCCAGGTCGAGCGGCATGCCGGTTAGCGCGAGGGAGGCGCGGCGAGCGAGAACCGCGGGCACGGCCTCGGGCTGGAGCGCAAGTCCGGCGCGATCCGCCGCACGTTGCACAAAATGGTCGAGGGCTTGTCGGGCCCATGACCCGGCGGGCTCCCCAGCATCCGGAGCCCCAGGCGGCGGAGCGACCGGCGGCACGAATGCCCAGTGCTGGGACCACTCGGCTCCCTGATCGATCCAGCGTGTCAGCACGGCGACCTGCGCCGGGCTCAGGCTCTTGCCGGTCTCCGGCGGCGGCATTGCGCGGTTCGGTTCACCGGAGCGAACGCGCTCCAGCAGCGGGTGCTCTTTGCCAACGAAGGCTCGCACGCCCGCCTCGATGCCGGCTGGGGTATCGAGTCGCAAGCCCGCCTGGCGCTGCTCCTCATCGGGCCCGTGGCAGGTGAAGCAGTTGTCCGACAGGATCGGACGCACGTCCCGCGCGTAGTCCAGAGGAAGGGGGGCGGGGTCCCCGTCTTCGAGTCTTTCGTTCCCCAGGCCAGCTGCGCTAGCGCTGGCGACCAACGGTGCGCAAAGACAAAGCAGCAGGGCCCAGAAACGACTCATGAACCCTGTTGTAACACCCTAGGGGTGGGCCCCAGGCGGCCCCGGCGGGAATCTGCCCTGCTTCCCAATCAGGGCCAGAGGGCCAGGAAGATACCGCCGGTGGCCAGGCCGTACAGGAGCGCGTCCATGAGTTCCCGCAGGGTGCTGCCCCATGTGCGACCAAACCAGATTGGAGCCCAGCCTAGGGCGCTGCCGTGGGCGAGGAAGGCGACCGTGCTGACAAGCCGAAAGACCTGCATGCCGTCCGCGGAAGCGGGCAGTGCGATGCTGGCGACGTACGCCACCAGCACGGTGACCACCAGGTTGTAGGCCGATGACGTGCCCATCGTCTTGCCCATGTTCATGGGGCCGTCGGCGGCCACGATCAGAAAGCCCTTGGGGCCACGGTTGTACTTCTCAAGGAACGCAGGGTCCCTCATCTCCTCGTTCGAGCTGCAGCGGGGGAAGGCGTACTGACCGCGCGGGATGCCCTGGCCGCGCAGAGTGTCCATCAGTCCATCCTCGTCGGGGAGTGGACCCCAGTCGCCACGGTGATGGGGAAGGACTGCCCAGCAGAGGAAGCTGAGGAAGAAGACCGCGATGGTCGAGGCGAGGATCGGTAGCCAGAGATCGATTGTGCTGAGCATGGAGCGGGTACGCGAGGTTGCGGCGCTGCTAGCGCGTCAGCTGCAGCTGGACGACATGGGTGCGCCCATCCGCCGACTCGGCGCTGCGCTCGATTTGGATGGTGGACTCCGAGGATGGCTTCCAGCGTTCGACCAGGGAGGAGGCCTGGTCGCCTGCGTAGACCTGGAGTTCGAACACCGCGGTGCCGTCGTCCTCCGCTCGGACTGTTCCCTCGCGCAACTCGCCCCGGTCGTCGATCTGCAGATACTGCACGGACTTCGAACCCGGATGCCAAAAAGCGATCCCCTGAAAAGGGCGCCTGCGGCCCGCATCGCCTTCGCCACCGCGGACAGCGAGGCAGTGCCCGCCGGCCTCGAATCGAAACTGAGTCGCGCCCATGGCGTTCTTCTTGCTGTCGCCGTGGATGACCGCCTTCCACGTGCCGGTGAGGCCGGCAAGGAAGGCCAGTGGTGCGGCGGCCTCAAAGATCGGCGGGGCGATTTCCGGCAGGGGGCGCAGCTCGTCCGAGTGGCCGAACTGGACCTTCATCGCCTCGGCGAGGCCGTTGGGTGTCTTGCTAAACAGGGACCACTTGTAGGCTTCCGTGCCATCGAATTCCCAGCGCGAAGCGAATTCGGCCTTGCTGCCGGCCACGAAGTAGTCGAGGTCGGTGACGAGGGTGTCGCCGTTCCAGCGCAGGGTCTGGTCGGCCACGGTGCCGCCTTCCGCGACGGAAATGCTGCGCAGGGCCTTGGTGCCAGGGTGCCAGTAGTAGACGGCTTCGGCCTTGGGGTAGGCGGCGAGGTCCTTGTCGCTACGGGTGTGGGACCAGATCGACCGCTTACCGGGTCCAAACCAGAATCGGTGGAAGTTGGGCGGGGCGCCCTCGCCGCTGGCGATCCACTCGCCACCGGCCAATCGCTCCAGCTTGGACCAGGCCTCTGGGGCTTTTTTGGCCTTCTGAGCCACCGCGGGCTGAGCACGGGCTTGGGGCTCAGGCTCAGCGCCAGGATTCTGCAGGACTGACGGAACTGCGACCAGGCAAGCGAGGGCAAAGGCGTACATAGGTTCGACAGACTAAGGGCTGGCGCAGGATTCCGCCCGCCCCCTGCTCCCAGGGCCAGCCAGGCGTGTCCCTGACCGACTCGGTTCGTAGACTATCCATCACCCTTGAGCGACGACGATCCCATTCGACCTCCCAGCAACCCGCTGGATCGCCTTGCCACGAGGCCTCCGTCCTGGGATCGCTACCTGGATGAGGGGGAGTTTGCGCGCGGGGGCATGGGCTCGATCCGGCGCATCTGGGACGAGGACCTGCGGCGGACCTTGGCGATGAAGGTCTTGCTCGAGGCTTCGTCCGAGGAACAGGAGGCAGAATCCGGCGGCTCGGAGGGGTCCTTGGGGCGGCGAGTTGCGCGCTTTCTCGAAGAGGCGCAGGTCACCGCGCAGCTTGAACATCCCGGGATCATCCCCGTCCACGAGCTTGGCCTGAACGAAGACGGCCGGCTGTACTTCACCATGCCCCTGGTGGACGGAGGCGACCTGGCTGAAATTCTGCGCCAGGTCCATGCGGGCGAGGACAACTGGACCGTGACCCGAGCGGTAGGCGTGTTGCTGCGGGTCTGCGAGGCGATGGGCTTCGCCCACTCGCGTCGTGTTGTTCACCGGGACCTCAAGCCGGCCAACATCATGGTCGGCTCCCACGGCGAGGTGTACGTGATGGACTGGGGCCTGGCGCGCGTGCTCGACCGCGAGGATGTGCGCGACCTGCGCGTTGCCGAGGAGCGCCGCAAGCGGACAGGCAAGGTCAGCACAGAACGCGACCTACCGGGGATCTTCGATAGTCAGAGCGCCCTGCGAACGATGGACGGCGAGGTCATCGGTACGCCCGCCTACATGGCCCCCGAGCAGGCGCGTGGCGAGCTGCTGTCGGTCGGTCCCGCGTCCGACGTCTATTCCCTAGGTTCCATCCTCTACCACCTCCTATCCGGTGCGATGCCCTACTCGGAGGCCTCGAAGCGCATGGGGGCTCTAGAGGTTTGGAAACGGGTGAAGAGCGGATCGCCAGATCCACTGCGCGACTTGGCCAAAAATGCTCCCGAGGAGTTGATTGCGATCTGCGAACGCGCGATGGCGCGTCAGCCGGAGGATCGCTACGCCGATACCAACGAGATGGGTGAGGACCTGCGCGCCTATCTGGAAGGGCGCGTCGTGCGCGCCCATGCGACGGGGGCCTGGGCGGAGTTTCGCAAGTGGGTGGGGCGCAACAGGGAATTGGCGGCGACGGTCGCCGCAGCGCTGGTGGTGAGCTTTGGCGCACTTTCGTGGGCTGCTTGGAACCAACGGCAAGCCAACGCCAAGCTCGAGGGCTTCAACGCAGAGCTGGGCAGCGCGAACGGTAGCCTGCTCGACGCCAACGAGAAGCTGGCCCAGTCCAACCTCGATCTGGATGAGGCGCGCCGCGCTACCGAAGCCAAGCGGGCCGAAGCTGACGCGGCCAGTCAGCGCGCCAGGGTCGCGAGTGAAGAAGCCCGTCGGAGTGCCTACGCGGCGGAGCTCGCGGTCGCTGCGTTGCGGCTCGACCAAGGCGACCTGACGGGGCTGCGTCGCAGCCTCGACAGCGCGCCCTCCGGGCTGCGCGGCTGGGAATGGCGGCACTTGGCGCTGCACCAGGATCGGTCGCTGCTGGCGTTCGACCTGCATGGGGGCGGCGCGCACCAGGCATCTTGGCGCCTGAATGAGGGCCGCATCGTGGCGGTGGGGGCCCGCGGGAACATCGGCGTCTTCGACGCCCAGAGCGGAGCTCTCCTGCGCGGCAATCGCCTGCAGGACTGGACGGTCGAAGCCCTGGCGGTAGCGCCTGACGGTCGGCGCTTCGCGGCGGGCTCTCGGAACGGAAGGGTCATCATCTGGGATCTGGACCCAAGGATGGCGCCGAACGTGATCGACCTCTGGGACCGCAGTGTGTCTGCTCTGGCGTGGTCGCCGGATGGCCGCATGCTCGCGGCCGCCGAAGGGCCGGGCTACACCCGCGCCTTGGGGGTGGAATCCGTCGATGGAACGGGGGCAGGGCGGGTTGCACTGCTGAATCCGAATGGGCGAGTGTTGAGCTATCTCGAAGGCCACAGCAGGGCCGTGACGGATGTGGAGTTCCTCCCGGACGGTCAGCTGCTCTCGGCTTCTACGGATCAATTGATCAAGCTCTGGGACGTCAAGACGGGAGAGGTCAATAGGTCTCTCCGTCGTCACCTAGGGCAGATCTGGGCCTGCGATACCAGCAGCAACGGAGACGTGGCGAGCTGCGGAAAGGAAGACAAGGTGTATCTGTGGAAGGCCGATTCTGATTTGGCGCCGGTCATCCTGAGCGGCCACCAGGGGTCGGTGCACGACGTCGCATTCTCCGCCGATGGTGCACGCCTCGCGACCGCGGGTGCCGACGGAACAGTGAGGGTTTGGGACACCGAGACCCACGAGGAACTCGTCCGCATCACCGGTCATATCGGAGCGGTGGTCTCCGTGGAGTTCGATGCTTCCGGGGATCGCGTTCTGACCGCCGGTTGGGCGGACGGGGTGCGGGTGTGGGAAGCGCGCACGGGTGGACCGGTGGCCCAGGTGGACGCGAGCGATTCGCGCTATCGGGCCCTGAAGATGGCGTACCCCGTGGGGAATCGCTGGTCGCCGCCCGAGGTGGCTTGGGTCGAGCTACCCGGATCGAGTGGAGCCGACCGCCTCTTGGTGGGCCCCGAAGCACGGACTTCGTCGGACGGATCTGTTGTGCTGCTGCGCGGCCGGGCGCGGCGGCTGCGGGGCACCTACCCCGCGGACCTCTGGGATGGGCGAACAGGGGAGCGCCTAGTCCCACTCCTTGGGCATTCGGCGCGCGTAAGCGCGTTGGCGATTTCGCCCGATGGGACCCTGGCTGCGACGGGCTCGGACGACAAGACGGTGCGGCTCTGGAGTTCTCCCGAAGGGCAATTGATCAAGCTCATCGGTGACATTGGATCCTCGGTCTCCTCTTTGGCTTTCTCTGCTGACGGAGAGCGCTTGGCGATCGGTACCGCCGCTGGGCGCGTTCTGATTCGCGAAAAGGTGACAGGGGTATCGACGGAGTGCGAAGGCAGGCACACAGGCGCCGTCGATGCCCTAGCCTTTAGCTCCGATGGAATGCAGCTCGCTTCCGGCGGGGCAGACCAATTGGTGAGGCTGTGGCATGGACGTTCTGGACGTGCGACCGGGCAGCTGCTGGGACACGTGAGTTCCGTCACGGCTCTTGCTTTTCACCCCCGCGGTCAACGCCTCGTCTCTGGTGGTAGGGACCGGACGGTTCGGGTCTGGAATCCCGCTACGGGCGACGGACTCTTGACATTCCCCGACCACAAGGGACATGTGAATCGCTTGGCATTCGGACAGTCTGGGCGAAGGCTCTTGGTGGAGATCGGCGGTGAAGAGCCGAGCACGTTGGCCTACGACACCAACCTCCTCGACGCCCGCGAGCTATGGCAGGGCAAGGCTGTGGGCGAGGTAGACCCAGCGGCATCCGAAGATCGCTAGTGCAATTGAATGTTTTGTAACTAGGTTGGGGCGTGATCTCAGCGCGAAGGCGGTCTCTTGGCATCTAGAAAAAGAACTGTCGGTGCTTGGTGCGCCGAGAAATAAGAACGATGAAAGGGGAGCGCATTCGCTATGATCGATCCTCTGCAATGATCGCTTTTCGTCGTCAACGGAGCGCCGAAAGGTGGACCCTCTGCTATGGAATGCCAAGGGCAGCCCTGGCGACAGGCGCGATCGAACACGAGATGGCCCCTGGAGAGATCGCCGAGTGCCTGAAGAACGGAACTCCCGGCTTCCTCGGACCCGGTGAGTCGAAGGACCGAGTGGCCGGCTGCAAGGCTGTGATCAAGCTGTTCGAAAAGCTGGGTGCTGACCCCGGATCCCGTTCCGAAGCTATTCCCAGGGCCGGCTTCTGGGGGGGATCGAGGTCGATCAGCTGGGATCGGTGCATGCTCGTCCTAGCGCAAGGGTATGGGGCGCGGCATGGAGCGCTCGATGGATTCGCCAGGTCGATTGTGAATCGGAGTCAGTACCGGAATAGGGCCGAACCACGCGGGTCTTGCTTCTCGCTAACCCCCTTCCAGCCCCGACCGTGTGACCTGCGGCGAGGCGCGTGAAGGCGCTCCTGCGAACACTCAAGGACTAGTATGAACGATCCCCAGAACCTGAACTTACTCGTCGTGGACGACGATGAAGTTGACGTTCAGGCAATCGTCCGCGCTGTTCGGAAGTCAGGCCTCGCATTTGGGCTCTTCACCGCAGGTGGGGTCGACGAGGCCCTTGCCCTGCTGCGTGAAGAGACTCTCGCGTCCGATGCCAAGCCGTTCCTGGTACTGCTCGACCTCAACATGCCTGGTCGGGACGGTTTCTCCTTCCTGGAAGAGTTGCGCAGGGACCCGAAACTGGCGGGGTCCATAGTCTTCGTGCTTTCGACGTCAGAGCATGAGGCTGATCGCCAACGGGCCTATGGGCACAAGGTGGCAGGTTACCTCGTCAAATCCGATATCGCCCCGAACTACGATCGACTCGTGAGTCTGGTCTCAGACTATGCATCCGTCGTACGCATGCCCGACCCCAGATCGTTAGAGGGCTGATGCTGCGTTGGGCCTGCGAGAGGGGGGCAGGCACAAGCCTTGGGGGTGTCAATGACGACTGAGCACGTGCTCGGGGTAGCTCGCGCGGATCTGTTTCCACTGGTCGATCTGGGCCTCACGCCCAAGTCGATCAGTCGTCTGCTCCCAGGCTTGTGCAGCTAGGTGGAGCGCGCGCTGCGGATTCAGCTCTCCCTGGTTGGCCCGGTAGAGCAAGCGCCCGAGCTTGGTGAAGTACTGATCTCGACCCTGCAGGTACAGGTCGGGAATGCAGGCCTGCATGCTCTTTCGATGCTGTTCCAGGAAGGACTTGCCGTAGACCTTGCGGACTGCAACGTCCTCGTAGTGGACGTCTCGGTGCGGATCGAAGAAGCCATCTTGGGCTCGAACCGCGATGGTCGATCGATCGGGCAGGCTGACGTACAAGGTGAACAGGTAGGCGAGTTCCGGCTCCTTGCAACGGGACGAGACGGTGTAATTCCAGCCCCAGTTGAAGTAGGAGATCGGTAGCAGCTGGCCCCCGATCATACCGCCCGGCGTGGGGCCGAAGAGGAGCCCTCCCTTCACGGCGGACTGGTCGGACTGCAGGAACTTCTGAGTTCCTCCCCACCCGATGTTGGCGAAAACACTGCCGCCGGAATACTCCTGCCAGTTTTCGAATAGACCGTGCGAGCCAGATTTCGGGCTCTGCCAGGCGCTTGCGGCGATCAACTCCTCAAGGGCCAGCACCCCGGCTTCTCCGTCGAAGAGAGGATGCATGTCCTCATCAAGTGGCATTTGGCCTTTGGCGTGCATTCGGATCCACCACTCCCATTCGATGTAGCCGGGGATACGGTAGAGACAGCCTCCGTAGCGACCCGCATCGGGCTGGTGCATGAACTGCATCTGGCTGTCGAGCTCTTCCCAGGTTTGGGGGATCCGAAGCTCACGTCCGTGTGCATCCGCGTAGCGCTTGCTGAGCGCTTCGTCTTCCATGATGGAGCGGTTGTAGAACATCATGTACACGTCGCCGTCGGCCTGGTACCCGTAGAGGTGGCCCTTGTAGCGATCACCAAGCGTGTAGAGGCAACCTTCTGCCAGCTCGGGCGGCTCGTGCTTCTTTGCCAGGTCGTCGAGGGGCAAGAGAGCCCCAGACTCGACTAGGTCCGGCACCCCGAAGGTAGCGGGGAGAGCGATATCAAAACCGGCCCTGCCGGTCGCATTTTCTAGGATCGCACGTGAGGAAACCTCGTCGACAGGGACCTCGGTGATCAGGATGCCGACGCCACTGGACTTCTCGAATGACCTGGCATTCTCCTCGATGTTTGCGAGTGAGCCCTGCGGGACGAGGAGGCGCAGTACAGGGTTTCTACCAGCGGCGAGCTTCTTGGCCTTTTCGAGCACCCTCTCGCGGGTACCGGAGCCAAGGGAGGATACGGGCAAGCAGGAGAGGAGCGGGGCAGAAGCTCCGCCTCTAAGGACGTCTCGGCGAGTGAGCATGTGGATAGGATCTCGGCTAAGCTAGTTTAGTCCGTGATCTGAAACAGTCATGCGGATTCACATCGGAACGCCGCACTGACCGCCACAGGCAACCGACCGGCCGCTTTCGACCGGTCCCGTGCACTGCTATTGCTGGTGGGCAGCCACCCCGCCTGAGCAGGTAGCGCCCACCATTCTTCATTGTCCTATTCAGCCCCCTGGATGCCTCTCTCCTCAGCGAAGTCACTGCAGAGCATTCGAAGCAAGCTGTTGGCGGCGGCCGCCATCTTCTTCGTCGCTTTCGTGGTTACGCTCACCTACGTGGGGAGGAGTCTCGCGGCCGTTGGTGAAAACGCCCGGTTGCTTCACGTGGAGACTCTGCCCCTCATTCAGGGCTATCGGGAGATCGAAACATCGATCAACAGCATCATCCTGCTCGCAGACCGCTTGCCCGGGTCATCCGATGAGATCGATCTTGATGATCGGCTTCAAGAATTGGCCAAGCTGCGGACCGTTCGAGACCGCTTGCTCGATGCTCTGCCGCGCGAGCTGCCAAGCATGTCTACGGTTTCAGAGGCTGTGGACAACTACGTTGACGCACAAGGCGACTTGGTACGTCGCTTGCTTTCCGTCAAGCGCAAGCTAGCGGGGCAGATCCAGCGTCTGACCAGCGGTTCGAGTCACGTGGACGAGCTGCTCGAAGATGCGGGAATCGACAACTACAAAGAAGAGCTCTCTACCGATGATATCGACGAGCTGCGCCTTGGCGTTCTGTCGCTGAGTCAGGCGACTCAACTGAGTGAGTCCGCCAAAACTTCAGCGGAAGTCGATGCACTGCACCAGCGGTTCAGGACTGAATTTCGGGGGATCGGCCCGATCTTCTCACGCCTTCGGGAGGATCACACCAAGCTCGTCGCTGACTTGATTTTGGATTTGGTGGACGGGGCTTCCGGACCCGAAGGGGTTTTTGAGAACCGGCGGCTTGTCCTAGGCCTCTCTGCTCGGATCAAGGAGTTGAAACAAGTAGGCGATCAATCGATGAGGGACGTGGGCGAGCTTGCGGGTCAGTTGAACCAGGAGGCGAAGGCGATGGCTGCACTGGCTGAGCGAGAGACGGCGACTGCAAGGCGTAAGGCGGTGCTGTCGATTGGGATCCAGGTGGCTGTGCTTGGATTGACCGCCCTGGTGATCCTTGGCTACGTCGAACGGCGGATTGTGCGCCGCCTGAAGGGAATGGTGGGGGAGATCTCCCGCTTGAGCCAAGGGGAGCTAGAGGTCGCGTTGACGCCGGGTGGTGAACAGGAACTTGCTGACCTGGCAAGGGCGGCAGAGGTCTTTCGCCAGAACTCCTTGGACCTCAGGCTCGCCCTCGACGGCGTAGAGTCGCGCAACGCACAGCTGGCGGAGTTTGCCTACGTGGCTTCGCACGACCTCAAGTCGCCGTTGCGGGCGATCGCAAACTTGGCATGTTGGGTCAGGGAGGACTGCGAGGGAATCTTGCCCGAAGAGTCAGCGGATCACCTGGAGCGAATGATCGAGCGGGCCCATAGAATGGAGACCTTGCTTGAGGACCTCCTGCGCTATTCGCGTACAGGCCACGATGCCTCACCTGTCGATACTATCGAACTCGGGAAGCTGCTCAGGGACATCGTCGACCTGCTTGCTTCGGAGGGCGAACTGGCGGTTGAGCTTCCAACGGAGCCCATGGTGATTCTGACGCAGAGGCCCCCCTTGGAGCTGGTGCTGCGCAACTTGCTTGCCAATGCACTCGCCCATTCGGATGAGGTGCAAGCCCGGGTCTCTGTGCAGTTCAAGCAGATCCCAAACTCCCAAGTGCAAATCGACCTAATCGACAACGGTCCGGGCATCGCGCCGGCGCAAAGAGAGAAGGTGTTTGGTCTCTTCACGCGCCTCGACAACAAATCGGTCGGCACTGGGCTTGGCCTCGCGATGGTGCGCCGTACTTCGGAGGCTGCTGGTGGGGCCGTCGTGGTCATGGAGCGCGAGGGAAGAGGGGCTCACCTACGGGTCACCTGGCCCCACACAGCTGCTCCTTTGGCCGTCGCGCCTGGGGGGAATGTGCGAGCAGCGAGTCCCAGCGATCCCCCGCTGGACCCCCTGTGATCGGCCAGCCCGATGGGGACATTCCGCGCAGGCTGCCTCAACTCATGGGGAGCTCGACCACTTTCCAGTAGCGCTCGATCATGTCCAGCAGAACGGTGGACTGAGATCCGATGTTCTGCTTGACGATGAATCCGGCCACACCGCGGTCATAGCACTCGGCGCGATCCTTCTCGTGGGCTGAAGTGGTCAGGACAAAGACCACGGTCCTACGCAACTTGGGGTCGTTGCGCAGGTGATCGAGGAACTCGATTCCTCCCATCGCAGGCATGTTGAGGTCCAGCAGAACCAGATGGGGCCTGGTCAGGGCTTCTGTCGTGGCGTCGCCACGCAGCTTTCGCAGCCCTTCGATCCCGTTGACCGCGTGGGTCAGGTTGACGTTGGAATTCGACTTCCGCAGAGCTCTTTCCAGGGCCATGCGGTCGACTTCCTCGTCTTCGATGAGGAGTAGGCGAATCGGTTCTCGAGCGGTGGCGCTTACGATCATGGTTTAGTCCTAACAGCTTCATTGTACACGCAGCAGTCTTCGCGGGGGAGCGAGCAAGTCGGAGCCCTTCAGGGAGGGCGATCACCGGGGGCGATCGTGGGGGAAGAGGGATTGCGCCCTCGGGTGGTCCAGAGCACAGCTCACCGCAGGAATCGGCCATCCGAGTTCCGCCAGAACGACCTGATTCTCTGCTCCCAGGCGGTCGGGTGGTTCTTGAAGAAGCCCGCAATATGGACGACACGAGCTCGTTCCTGGTGTATCGGGAAGCCCCCCATGCGGTGATGGGCACCACCGCGCTGGGCACATCCAGGGTGTAGGGCATCGCAATCTTAGTGGGTGAGGCGAACGCATCGGCAGCCTCGGGTCTGCCGGCAGCGAGCACCATACCTCGGGATCTGAATTGGGAGTGGGGCGTGGCCAGCCAGGAGCTCTTCACGGGCGTTTGCCACCGTTGTTCCTGCTGCTCGGCGTCGACCAGACCGAAGAACGGGCCGCGAGTGCACCATCCGCAGCCTCCAAAATTGGATTCAGGCGGAGGCCAGTGAATTCGGCGCCGCAACGAAATCGCCATGGGCTTGCCTGGACTTCACCTGCGCATTTGAACGGCGAGTGAAGGTTTGTACTGGGGAGTTGAGGGCCTGGTAACCTCGGCGCTTAAGCTCTATGCCCTCGAGCAGGGAGCAGTCAAGCGCGGCATGGGACCGCAGGAATCGTCTAGTAGTCTCACCCCGTGAATCCGCAGCAGATCCCCAAGCGCCCGGCTGGCTGGCCGGCATTCCTGGAAGGCCTCTGGGTCTTCCTGAATCGCGACGTATGGTCGGTGGAGCTGGGCGGGCTTCCGACCTTTCGGCGGCTCTTCTACAAACTCAGCCGAATCGCGTACCTGGCGGGTAGCGGATTCAACAAGCACCGTGGCATGTCGCGCTCCTCGGCGCTGGCATTCATCACGGTCCTGTCGATCGTGCCTCTTCTCGCGGTGGCATTCTCGGTGGCCAAGGGCCTGGGCGCGTACGATCGCCTTCGGAGCCGGGTGATCGACCCTTTCCTCGAGTCCGCCTTCGAGGTCAGCGCAACCAGCGCGCAGAGCAGCGACAACGAGCTCTTCCGGGCAATCCAGACGATGCTGGAGTTCGTTCAGAACACGAACATGAGCAACCTGGGCGCGTTCGGCCTTTTGGTACTCGTGTACACGGTGCTCAAGCTGCTCGGCAGCATTGAGCTGGCGTTCAACGAGATCTGGGGGGTGCGGCGTGCTCGCACCTGGGTGCGCCGTTTCACCGACTACCTGTCGATGGTCGTGATCGTGCCCGTCCTCCTGGTGGGGGCCACAGCGATTACGACCGGTGGCCAGTCCGTGATCGAGGAACGGCTGCACCTCGAGCCCGTGATGGAGACGCTTCTCCGCTTCGGAGTCTGGGTTGTGGTCTGGGTCGGGTTTGCAGTTCTCTATCTGCTCTTGCCCAACACGCGGGTCCGGGTGCTGTCAGCAGTGCTGGGCGGGGTGGTCGGTGGCACCCTCTGGCAGCTCGTGCAGACGCTGCATGTGGTGTTTCAGTTCAACGTCGCGAAGTACAACGCCCTCTACTCGGGCCTGGCTGCGCTGCCTCTCTTTCTGTTTTGGGTCTACCTTTCTTGGGTGACTGTGCTGATCGGTGCAGAGGTGGCCTATGCCCATCAGTCTGAGCGGGCTTACCGCCAGATCACTCGAGCGCGGGCGTTCGACCGACGCCTCAAGGAACGGGTGGCGCTACGTGCGATGGTGCGTATCGCGGCCGCCTTCCTGCAGGGACGGCCACCCCATCGTCCGCTCGCCCTCGCGCAGCAGATGGCTGTACCAGAGCACACCCTCGTCGAGATCCTGCACGCCCTCGCGCGAGCCGGCCTTCTGGTCTTCGTAGAGGACGAATATCCAGAAGACGCAGCGGTCGTACCGGCGCGCGACCTAGAGCAGATTCGGCTGCAGGACGTGCTCGACGGGCTTGCCGGCGAAGCGGGCGGCGGCGGGCTCGACGCAATCGATGCAATCGATGAAGTCGCCGACGGCTCACTCGATACCTACAAGAAGGGGCGGCGGGGGCTTGCGGCCAATGTTTCCTTCAAGGAGCTCGCTCAAACCGTGTCGATGGCGGACACGTTGCCCAGCAGGATTTCGTGAGCGCGGGCCTCGACGGCGACGATGCGCGGAGCCTTGTCCGACTCGATCAGCACGGCCTGCTCGGCGAGGTTGACGGTAGGGCACACGTGCCGCGGGACCAGCAGGAGCTCGGTACCCCGGGCTGGAGCAGCGCCGCGTTCAACCCTGAGGGGTAGGTGCTCCTCGCTGGGTCCTTGCGCAACCCACTCCGGGCGCCCTAGGACTGCGGCGATCGGGTGCCCCGCCTCCGCGGCCATCGATTTGGAACCGGCGTCACAGGTCACTCTGCTTGATCTCGGGTGACTGATCACACGGCTGAAGACCAGTGCTGCGGGGCTCAGATCCAGTCCGGGGTTCTCCTCGGCGCTGCGCAGGTCATGCAGCACGACAGTACCGGGTGAAACCCGGTGCTGTGTTTCAGCCAGGCCCTCAAAGGCACGAGTCCGCGCGGCATCCAGGAAGGCTGGAGTCCCAGCGGTGATCAGTTCTGGCACGCTGTGCCCCCGGGCCATCTGACGGCGCACAAGTGCCTCGAGGCTCGCGTAGCTGCGCTCGAGGGCTCGGGTTCGCGCCTGCGGATCGGGCTCGCTTCGATCGCCGTCGTAGGCGTGCAGTCCCCGAAGCCGAGGCCCCGCGGCGTCGAAGGTCGCGTCGATGGTGTCCGGGGATGAAAGGGGGATTCCGGTGCGATCCATGCCGCCGTTTAGGTCCACGAATAGGCCGAGCGTGGCCGGGGCCTCCCGGGCGGCTTCCGGCGATTCCACCAGCACCGAGAAGCGCACATGGGGGTGGCTGCTGGCGACCTCGGCCAGGCGCTCCAGCCCCGGACCGACGAGCGGGTAGGCGAGTAGCACATCGCCGCTGCACCCGCCGGCATCTAGAACCCGGGCCAAGCAGTCAGCCTCCCGTGGTGTCGCGCACTTGAAGTGGCGAATGCCCGCGTGCACCAGCTCCGCCTGAACAGCGGGAATCTTGATGGTCTTGACGTGGGGCCGCCAGCGATTGGGGTCGCCACCCAGGTGCGAGAGGACCGTTCGAATGTTGGTCCGCACGACATCGAGGTAGACGATCAACGCTGGCGAAAGGAGCCGCTCGGTTAGCGCAGGGGGCAGGGCGTAGCTTGCGGCGGAGGGATCGAGGGAGCTAGGCACAGGGGACAGTGTAATTGCTGGCCATCGCCGCACGCAGTTCGGATCATGACCAAGTGGAGCAAGCTGGATTCACGCACGAGACCGGTGAGGGGGAGCGGGGGGGGACCCTGGTG
>CAYWNK010000093.1:0-20938 GCA_964459495.1 uncultured Planctomycetaceae bacterium | reverse complement strand
GCCTGATGGAGGCCGCCTTGGACCTGGATCTGGGCGTGGAGGAACCCCTGCTGCGCGCGCGCTACGCCAAGCTCCTGGGCGACGATGTGGAGGCGGCGCGTCTGATCGAGCAGGCCCGGGCCAAGGCTCCTGGCGACCCGCGCGTGTACGCGACCGCGGCCGAGATCGCGACTGCGGGAGCGCGGCTTGGCCTCGCCCAGCAGGAGCTGGAGGAGGGGTTTCGGCGCTGCGGCAGCGTGCCTGAACTCGTGCGCGCCCGTGGTGTCCTGAACATTTCGACGCCGAACGATCTGGGGGCGGCGCGGCGTGGGCTAGGGGACCTGATGGCGGCGCGCGCTGCAGACCCGAGCCTGCCCTTTCTCGACTGGCCCCAGTCTGAGGCCCACCGTCTGGTGGGGCAGGTCACACGTGGCAGCGATCCGGAGGGCGCAGAGAAGCACCTTCGCGCCGCCCTGGCCCTGGACCCCGGCAATCGCTACGCGGCCGAAGCGCTGGGGGAACTACTGGTGGCCAGCGGGGATCTCGACGGTGGGCTTGGCATCCTGAATGGCCTGATCGCCGACGGTCTGCCGCTGCATGCCAAGGTCGCGGGGCTGGAGCACGGCGCCGGCATGCTGCTGCTCGGTGCGGGCGAGCGGGACCGCAGCGTGGAGCACCTGGCGCGCGCGAGGGAACTGGGCTTGCCCGACAAGCAGATGGGGTCGGGGATGCTGGTGCTTTCGAGCATGACCTTGGAGCTGCTGGAAAAAGGCCGGGCGGCGATGGATGCGGGCGACTTGGAGGCGGCGGAGGAGCAGTTCGCGCGGGCTGTGCGCTATTCGCCCGACTATGCCCCGGCGCTGGAATCCTTGGGAATGGTGAAGTGCCAGAGCGCGATCGGGGAAGCTGTCGAGCTCCAGCAGGCCGGCGATCACATCGGGGCCGCAGAGATTCTGCAGGGCGCGATCGAGGCCGACCCCGCGTCGCTGCAGGCGAGGGTGTTCCTGGGGGTCTCCGAGTTTGAACTCGGGCACTACACGCGGGCATCCGACAGCTGGGGATGGGCCGTGCGCACCGCGCGGGCGGAGGGCCTAGAGTTTCCCGAACCGCTGCATCTCAAGCTGGCTCAGGCCCTGCTGCAGGCCGGCGATGGCATCAGCGCGCGGAGTGTGCTCGCTGGGTACTTGGAGTCTTTTCCGGAGGGGCGCTGGGTGGCGCACACCCACGACTTCACGGCCAAGCTCGACGAGATCGAGGGGGGCCGGTAGGGCATGTGGCTCGGGCTCGTGCTGGCTGCGGGTCTGGGGGGGGCGTGGCCGGCGAGCTGGGCAGTGCCGCCGCCCACGGCGGCGCCCCGGCGTTCCTCGAGGCGCGTATGCGCAGCGATCACGTCGACCTGGTGTTGACCGGGGAGCAGGCACTTCTGGGAGACTGGTTCGGGGTCCCCGGCCGGGTGGATCTCCCGCTGGACGAGGAGCTGCGCTCAAGCCTGATCGCTGGGGCGCGGGAGGCCCTCCCCGCGGTGTTTGCGCTGGCGATCGACGGACTCGCCGGCGAGCTCGAGGTCACGGGACTGCGCGGGTTTCCTGCGACCGCCGGGGTCTTTGGGCTCGAGCCGAGCTACGAGCTGCAGCTACGGGTCCCGCTGGCCGCGGAGCCACGGACCTTGGACGTGCACTGGCTGCGCTTTCCCCCCGAACCCGAAGGTGGCGAGGGCACCGAGCGTCAGCGGCAGATCACGCTGCATGTCACCTCGCTGGAGGGGGTCTTCGACCTGCAGACCCTGCGCATCGAGGAGCCGCGCTACATCTGGCACCGGCCGCCGGCGCCGCAGCCCATCGAACTCCTTCCAGTCGGTTTAGGACTCGAGCCACCTGGGGGCCCAGGTTGGCTGGTGGCGGTCCCGCTGGGTCTGCTGGGCCTGGTGTTGCTCAGCTGGATCGGCCGCCGTTTTTGGCGCGCGGTGCCGCCCGGGACGGCGCGGGCGGGCGCGGTGGCTCTCTGGTTCGCCGGAGCGGTTGTGGTTCTCGTTCAGGGGCAGCGTGTGTACCTCTCGGTCAACAGCCCCCCCGATGAAGCCAGCGCGCTGGAGGTCTTCGAGTCCCTGCACGCAAACATGTATCGGGCGTTCGATGCGGGCAGCCGGGAAGGGATCTACGACCTGCTCGCGGCGAGCGTCGATGGTCCGATTCTCGATGCGATGTACGCGGACCTCTACGAGGGCCTGATCCTGCGGGAGGAAGGCGGGGCGATCGCCCAGGTCGAGGGCGTAGACGTGCTGGAGCGGACCTTCGACGCGGAGCTGACCGAGCAGCTTGGCGGCGCTGGCTTCGGGGTCGTTTGGGACTGGCGTGTGAGGGGCCGGGTCGTGCACTTTGCCCACGAGCACAAACGCGTGGAGCGGTTGCGTGCGCGCTACAGCGTGCGCCCAGGCGAGGGCGGCTGGCGCATCGCCGGGGTCGAGGTGCTCTCCCAGGAGCGCGAACTCTAGGTCCCGGAAAATTCAGGGACCTGAATGGGCGGCGCCAATGGAGCAGGCCCCCCGCGATCTGATGATCGCGGGGGGCCTGCTGCCGTCGGGTCATTGCCCGCTCAGTCGTCGCTGACCTCGCTGAAGTCGAAGTCGTTCTTGTCGACCTCTTCGTTCATCTCCTTGGCGAGGGCGATCAGCTTTTCGCCCTCTTCCTTTTCGCCGCTGCGCTTGAGGGTCTTGCCTAGCTCGTAGTGATACTGGGCCGTGATGGGGTCCAGTTCGGTGGCCCTGCGAAGCAGCTCGATGGCGCGGTCGCGATCCTTGTTGCGGATGAGCTGGGCGTACTTGAGGAAGGTCGAGGGGTTTCGGCTGCCCGCATCGATCGCCTCCTGGAAGAGGCGCTTGGCCTGGATGCGCTTGCCCAGGGATAGGGCCCCCGAAGCCGCGTTCTCCAGGCCCTTGACCCCGGAGAGCTGGAGCTCGTTGTCGACGTAGTCGTGCCACTCCTTCTCCAGCTTGTCGATCCCATCGTCGCCTTTCACCTTGAGGCATTCCATCAGGTAGCGCAGGGACTCTTCGGGTGAGACGGTCTTGAGGCCGAAGGGGCCGGGAACACGCTTCACGTTCTTGTCGTTGGCGATGCCCTTCATGTACTTCTGGAAGCCCTTCTTGTACTTGGTGTTCATGAAGAAGTGCACCAGGGTCCAGCCCCAGTTGTAGTCCTCGTACTGATCGACGGTGACTGTCTTGCGGAGCGACATGTAGTTGCCTAGGGCAATGTCGTTCTTCACCTCGGCCAGGCGTCCATCCTGGATCAGGCCGATGTCGAGCTTCTTGGCCTTGGCGTTCCACAGGGCGCCGCCGTAGTACTCGGCCACGCCCTCTCCGGGCCAGTGGGGGACCTTGAAGTCTTCGTTGATGAGCTTCTGCAGATAGTGCGAAAGCTCGTGGTAGAGCACCATTTCGGTGAACTCCGGGTCGAGGCGGTCGTAGTACGCATTCAGGTCGTAGTTGCCCAGGAACATGAAGTAGGCCAACGCTCCGCCGCCAGCTCCACCGACCTTCCGGAACTCGCCGGCGTCGTTGTAGAAGTTCATGTACATCTTCGGCTTGCGGGGGTCGCGCTTCACCTTCCAGTCCTTGCAGAACTGGGTGTAGTACGACTCGCAGCGGGCGACGAAGCCCTCCTTGATGTGTTCGGGCACCGTGTAGGCCCACATGAAGTTCTTGCTCTCGTCCTCGCGGCGCTTGCCCCAGTACGAATGTTGACGGTCTTCTTCGATGCGCTCGCGCTCTGCTTTCAGGCGCTTGTCCACCTCGCGGTCTCGGGTCTTGATCGGCACGTAGCGGCCCTCGAAGAGCACCTTGCCGTCCTCGTACTGTTTGCGCTCTTCTTCGCTTTCTGGGAGCCAGTCCTCGCCGGGCTTGACGAGGGACTCGACCATGTCCATGGGAACGCGGACCTCGCCGTTCTCGTAGGTCACGACGGCGAATTCCCCGTCGCGACTGATCGGGCGGTCGGAGACGATGCGTCCGTCCTTCAGGAGTAGGAGGTCATCGGACTGAGGAGAGACGGCGTGGGCCGTTGCGGCCATGCCGACGAGGGCTGCTGCAATCTGGGGGATGCGATGCTTCATGATGGGATTGATGTCAACTAGGGATGGAGCGCGAGATGCCTGCTTAGCGAGGTTCGTTCGGGCTAGAGCCAGTTGTGCCAGCTCTTCTCGAGATTGCTCCAGTCCCTCTCGGTCCACTGGCCAAAGGCGCGTTCGATCACCATGTCGATGATCTCCTGTTCCTGTTGCTTGCGACGATCCGCGCGGGCCCGGGCCCACGCGTCTTCTTCCTCTTCGGTCTCCGGCCTGTCGAGATCCTTGTAGCGTTCCTTGTCCTTTTCTTCGATCTCGTTGACGACCTGCTTCAGGGTGGTCAGGTAATTCTCCAGGAACTTCTTGGCCAGCTTGTCCTTGCGTGCCTCCGGTGAGGACACGTAGCGCGCGAACGAAAAGGCCTGCAGGAGTTTTACCCCCGCGGAACGGCCGCTGAAGTCACTGCTCCGCATGCGCAGGATTTCCAGGGGTGAAACCCCTTTGCCCTGGGCGATGTAGGTGCGTGCCTCGACCACGTCCGTGCTGACCCGGAACTTGACCTTGCGGCCATCCGCGCGGCCACTCTCAATCACCCATTCGAGGCCGAGCCGCAGCCAGGGCGGCATCGCGTCGTACATGTCCCGATCTTTTTCGCCCCACCAGCGGCGGTAGAGGGACGTGTTGAGGTTGTCGATCGAGTACCCGATGTAGCCGTCGGAAGTCTTGGCGGTGTACACCTCCAGCCCGCTGCCCAGGAAGCCGTCCTTGGCGCGATCGCCGGAGCCCTGGGTGAAGGCTCCCCACTGCTCGTCATCCGCCAAAATACGGACGATGGGGGATCGCACGTATTCGCCCTTGCCCACGTAGGGGAAGGTGTCGTCCATCCACTTCATGATCGCCTGGACGTGGTCGGCGATCTTTTTGGTGTAGCGCTTGTCGGTGTCGGAGAGGATGAGGAAATCGCCGTACTCCTTGACCGTCCATGAGTCAGGGACGCTGCTTTTGGCGCGATTGCGCAGCAGCTCCTCGGACTCCATGCGCTTTTGGCGCCGTTCCTTGGGCGTGCCCTCGTTCATCTGGAGGCGAGTGATCCAGCTGCCGCTCTGGTCGGTGAGGTCCTCACCGCTGCGTTCGGTGACCTCGAAGGATTTAAAGGTCCGCTCAAGGGTGCGCTTGAGGCCCTTGTCCTCGGTCTGCAGCACCTCCATTTGCACCGCGTAGTCGATCTCGTCCGTGCGGTAGATCCAGGTGCGGATGAAGCGCGGGGCGCTGGATAGTTTCTCCAGGCGGTAGGTGTAAATGTCGACCTGCCGGCCGTCGATTTTTGTGCGCTCTTCGTCGTCCTTGAAGAAGCCACCAGAGACGGTTCGCTCCAGGTAGTCGTCGTAGTCCTTGTAGGGGTTCTTTCTGACGATCGTGACGCGCTTGTTGCCGTCCTCGTCTTCGTCCCGGGTCACCTCGGCCTCGTCCTCCATGTTCTCCTTGACGAAGGCGATGACCTTGAGCTCAGGGGTATGGCGGGTGGTGAAGCCGGTGTCCTTATCATGGAAGGCGTAGGACTTGTCCGAGCGGTACTTGCAGGACAGCCAGGATTCATCCGTCTTCAGGGCGACCATTTCCCAGCCCTTGGGCGGCTTGAGTTTGAAGCCCATCTTGGCGTTGGTGAACATGCCGCCGCTCTCCTGTTGGGGCGCAGCGGCCGGGGCCGGTCGGGCGCTGGCTAGGGGCAGTGCGAGGGAAAGGGCGAGCGCGAGGGTCAGGGGGGCCTTCATGGATGCGATCTTTTGGGCTTGGAGCGGGGTGGGATGTTGTGATGCGTGATTCAGAGCAGGGCCCCAAGGGCGCTCACTACTATCCCTCCCCTATAGAAACGTCGGCGAGGCAAAAAGGGTTGCGGCCGGATCCAAAACTTCCTGTTCGTTCCCGTCTTACGACCGAGTGGGCGCTGTCCCTCCGCTGGCTCGTATTCTTACAAAGTGTTTGCTTTTGGGGCTGGGGCTGTACGAGCGGCCCAGGCATGGGAGACCGATCGGTCCTGGGGGGGCGGTGCGTTGAATGGCCTCCGGGAGGCCCCTAGGGTTACTCGGTGGAAGCGAGGCGCGCTTCCGCACACCTGGCCCCCGGGAGGCGATTGAGATGGGTCGACGACGCGAGAACATGCTGGAGGCATTCAAGGCCTCCCACGATCAGACCGTCCGCAATCAGCGGGCAGCCGAGGCCGTCGAGGCCTCCCGGCGCATCCGCGCCATGGTGGCTGGCTCCGAGCTGGGCGAGGAAATCGCCTCCGCGGATCGGGATCGTGGCCGGGCGCCCGTTCTGCCCGGGGAGCCGATCCCCGTCGACAACCTTGCACCCCCCGTTCCCGCGGTCCAACCCGCCAACACAGCCCAGGGCGCGGACCGGGGATCCCAAGCCGGCGCCTCTGAGCCCGTCGCGGCGGAAGTGTCCGACGGTGCTTCCGGAGCCAAGACAGCCAAGCCCCGCCGATCCCCGAAAAAAGCGGGTCCGAAGACCGCCGCCTCCCGGCCGAAGTGGCGTGCTTTGCTCGACAGGCGACGCGTTGCCAAGCTGGATTCCGATGTCGAGTCTCCGGCGGAAGGGCCTGGGAAGATCGCCAAGCCGGACCGATCGACCGCACCGAGCGAAGCTCCTGCCGCTGCCGTTCGCTACGCGAGCCCCGACGACGCCGTCGAGCCCGTCACCCTGCCGATGGGCTGGCTGCCCTTTCTGGCCATGCAGCTGCTCATGGTGGGCGGCGCGTTCGGCCTTGGCTGGATCGCGAGTGGGCGTGCTTCGCGGCCCGTCGAAGCTGCTACGGGTCCAGTGACCGCCCAATTGCCCACCGGAGGGCTGGTTCTGGACGTTCCGGACGGGGGCGTTCATCCAGAGGGCGCTGCAGGCTCCCCGCTGCGGGGCGGTCGCGGCCCGGCTGGCGCCCTAGGGGCCCCGGACGACTTGATTCAGGCACACGCGGACAGCCTCCGGGACCCGGATCTCGCCTTCGACAATCCCGACAACCGCTTCACCGTCGTCGTTGCCCAGTACGCGGACACCGATTTTGGGCGTGAACGTGCCTGGGACACCTTCTACTACCTGGAGGAATGTGGGCTACCGGCGGTGACCCCCAGGGCTCGCAACGGCACGGTCTTTCTCTTTGCGGGGGCCGCGGACGAGGTGTCTGGGCTGAAAGAGCTGCTCGAGGGTGTTCGCGGCCTTCAGGACCGCCGGGGCCGTGAGTTCCCCTTCAACGACGCCTACACGGCCAATATCTCCCGTTTCCTCTGATCCTGGCCCGCCCGCTCGGCCTGATCTGGCCTGGCGAGCCCGTCCCAGATTCCACTTTCGTCCCCCTGGCCTGGCGGCTGGGGGGACGAAGCGCTATCTTCCCCGCCGAATTCGAGCCCCCGAACCATCTGAGCCATGTCGATCCATCCCAGCCTACGAGGCGTGAACACCCTTGTCGGTGAGCGCAGCGTTTTCACCCGCGTTGAGCGCATCACGAAGCTCATGAAAGAAGGTCAGCTGAGCCTCGAGGACTCGCCCACGGGCCTCCCCAAGGTTCGCACCAAGTTCAAGCTCAAGGGCAAGAAGAAGAAAGAGAAGGACAAGGACAAAGAAGAGAAGTAGAGCCGGCGCGCGGGCGTCCGGGTCTCTGCCTGGGCTAGCCCTGTTCGCGCCCTCGCTCTCTCTGCTCTTCGCGCGGGCTCGGGCCCACGGCCGTGACGGTCGCTTTCCATCGGGAAGGCGACCGGATCCAGCCGGGTGCCCGAGCCCGCCGTTTTGAGTGTCTCAGCCGCGCCTAGCCCGCGTGCTCCCCACCTGCAGCCATGACCAGCGCCCCTGTTTCCGTCGCCGCGCCCGTGATGGAGGTTTTCGCCTCGATCCAGGGGGAAGGTGTCTGGATCGGGGAGCCGCAGGTCTTCCTGCGGCTGCGCGGCTGTCCGCTGCGCTGCGGCTGGTGCGACACGCCGGGCTCCTGGCTGGTGCGCAGCGGCGCGGAGGCGCGCATCGACGCGCCGAGCGGCGCTCGCCACGAGCCCGCCTGGGCTACCGCCTTCCAGGCCGCCTGCTGGATCGGTGAAGTCGAGCCGAGGGAGGCGCGGACCGTCAGCATCACCGGTGGAGAGCCCCTGATTTGGCCGGACTTCATCCTTGGCCTGAAGCCAATGATGGGGGGGCGCCGCCTGCACTTGGAAACCGGTGGCGGGCATCCCAGCTCGCTCGAGCGCGTCCTGGACGTCTGCGACCACGTAAGCCTCGACCTCAAGCTGCCCGACGAGCTAGCCGAGCCGGTCGAGGTGGGGGCGGCGGAGTGGATCGAACCCGCACCCTCCAGCCCCGAGGAGTGGACCCGGGCCCGCCGCGCGAGCCTGGGCCTACTGGGGGCGGGGCGCGACGCCTGCGCGAAGCTGGTCGTGACCGCTGGTCGGCGTCCGCACGAGTACGCCCCCCTGTTCGAGGATGTGGCAAGGCAGGCTCCGCGCCTGCCCCTCATCCTGCAGCCCGTGACGCCCCTGGGCGGCTATGAAGCCCCTTCCAACGAGCTCCTCACCGAACTGGTTGAGGACGCCCGCGACCTCGATTTGGCCGTGCGCGTCGTTCCCCAGGTGCACCGAGCCCTTGGGCTCCCCTGATTCCCATGCCCACTGCGATGACCGCTTCCTCCCCTCCTCGCCTGCCGCGCGTGGCCCTCGTCGGCCGCCCGAACGTGGGTAAATCGACCCTGCTCAACCGTTTGGTGGGCAGTCGTGTGGCCATCGTTGAGCCGACAGCGGGCGTGACCCGCGACCGCGTGGCGGTGGTGGCGCGCCTGAACGACGGCAGGGAGCACCGCTGGATCGAGGTGATCGACACCGGCGGGATCGGTATCGTCGATCGCCACGACCTTGGGCCCCACGTCGAGGCCCAGGTCCAGGTGGCCTTGGGTGGCGCTGACCTGGTGCTGTTCCTGGTCGATGTGCGCGATGGACTGACGCCCCTCGACCGCGAGGTGGCGACGCTGCTGCGCGGCGCCTCTGTGCCGGTGCTGTTGGTGGTCAACAAGACCGAGGGCAGCGCGCTGGAGTGGGACGTGGACGAGTTTCTGCGCCTGGGCATCGGCGAGAACTCCTTCGCCATCAGCGCCCAGAACGGCGAGGGCATCGCGGATCTCCAGGAGACCATGCTGGAATACCTGCCGGGAGCACCCACCGAGGTCCCCGAGCGTCAGACGGCCCTCAAAATCGCGCTGGTTGGTCGCCGCAACGCGGGCAAGTCGACCCTGATCAACCAGCTGGCCCGGGCCGAGCGGATGATCGTGTCCGAGGTGCCCGGCACGACCCGGGATGCGGTCGACGTAGTGTTCGAGCGGGGCGACGAGACCTTCGTGGCCATCGACACCGCTGGCCTGCGCAAGCGCTCGAGCATCGCGGACGCCATCGAGTTCTTCTCCGAGGCGCGCAGCCGCAAGACCGTGCGCCGGGCAGACGTGGCGGTGGTCATGTTCGACGTCACCCAGCGCATCTCGTCGATTGAGAAGAACCTCGCGCGCTACGTGATCGACCACCACAAGCCGGTCATCCTGGCCGCCAATAAGTGGGACCTGGTCGATGGGCTCGAGCCGGAGGAGTTCCGGGCCTACCTCGACGAGCAGCTGCCGGGCGTGGCGTGGGCGCCGATCGTGTTCCTGTCGGCCAAGAACGACAAGGGGGTGAACGAGCTGGTGGCGCTTGCGAAGGAAATCCACGAGCAGTCGGGCACCCGGGTGCCGACCGCAGAGCTCAACCAGGTTCTGAAGAAGGCCCTTGAAGCTCGCAGCCCCAGCTCCAAGGGCTATCGCGTGCGCCTCAAGTATGCGACCCAGGCTGAAGTGCACCCACCGACCTTCGTTTTGTTCGTCAACGACAAGAAGCTGATCGGTAAGGACTACCTGCGCTACCTGTCCAACCGTATCCGGCAGGAGCTGCCCTTCCCCGAGGTCCCGGTGCGCATCGTGCTGCGCGACGGCAAGGACCCGGATGAAGGCCGCAGTGACTGATCGATCCATCAACCTAGCACCCGCCGCCATGAAGACCCTGCCCCTGCTGCTCGTATCCCTGGCCGCGCTGCTCTGCACGTCGTGCCAGCTGTTCTACAAGTCCCACCGTCCCCAGTGGGAAGAGGCCGAAGTCGAATGCGTGAGCACCAAAGCCATGTTCGAGGTCACCGCGCTGGCCCTGGGCAAGGCGGGCTTCCCGATCGGCGGCGGGGCCAATCCCGCGAAGTCGACGGTGCTCTCGGGCTGGAGTACCTCCGCTTCCCCGTTCAAGGGCCGCGGTTACCGCGACCGGGCCCACGTGGAATTTGAGAGCATCCGCGAGGGCTGGTACGAGGTGCGAGTGCGCGTCGAACGGGAAACCAACGAGTCCTTCCGGCCCCTCGACGAGAAATACGCCAAGTGGGAGGGCGCCGCCGACAACGTCGAGGGGGCGCGCCGTGTCCTTGAGTACATCAACTCGCTCCTGCGCTCGACCAAGTACTAGCCCGAACCCGTCGCCGCGAAGCGACTTGCGCTCCGCCCGCTCAAGTCTGGTGCGGAGTCCGTGCTAACCCCTCGGCGGCATAGAACGCAGCACGCCCCCCGGCGGTCCACTGGACCGCCGGGGGGCGTGCTGCTTGGCAGCTTCGCCTAGGGGCGATTGCCGGCGAGTTCGCTCACCAGCTCCTTGGCGTCGTACACCTTCTTCAGCGTCTCGACGATGCCGCGGGAGTCGACGGCGACCGAGCGTGCAACGTCGTCGGTGTAGGCAAAGTTGTAGATCAGGCTGTGGATGTTGCCGTCGAAGATCAGGCCCACGACCTCACCCTTGCTGTTGACTACGGGGCTGCCGGAGTTGCCGCCAACGATGTCGGTGGTGTTGACGAAGTTGTAGGGCGTGCTGGCGTCGAGGGAGGCTTCGGCCGCCATCCAGTGCTCGGGCAGATCGAAGGGCGCCACGGCCCCGCGCTGCTCGCGGCGCTCGAACTTGCCCTCAACCGTGGTGTAGGGGGGGATCTCTGTGCCGCCCTCGGTCCAGCCTTTGACCGTGCCGTAGGCGAGGCGCAGGGTGAAGGTGGCGTCGGGGTAAACGCCGTCCCCTTCGACGGCGAACTTGGCAGCCGCGATCTTCGCGTAGGCGGCGCTCTCGATCGCCGCGGCTTCATCCTCGACGCGCTTGCGCAGGTCCCGACCAGCTCCCTCCAGTGCCTTGGCAAGCAGGATCAAGGGGTCGCTGGATGCGGCGATGGCCTCCGCTCCGCCATCGAGGTAACGCAGTCGTACGGCGGGATCGAGCAGGTCGGTGCCGAGCACCAGCTGGCTTGCCCGGGCCCCCGGGGACATGCCGCCGAGGGCGGCGATGAGTTGGGGGTCGTCGCCGCCGAACACCTCGGCCATCCAGGTGAGGCCGTTGGTGAGGTGCTCGATCTCGAGTTCGGGGTAGATCGGCGCGGGCGAATTCAGGCGCAGGCGCAGGGTGTCCAGGGCGGTGTCCCGGTACTCGCGCAGGCGCTCACCGCTGGGCTTTTGGATCTCGTCCGCCAGTCGCACCAGATCGACGGCGTGCCCATAGAGCACGGAACTGGTTTGCAGCCCGGCTGCGCCCATGCCGATCGAGCGCGGGTACAGCTCGGCGCGCACCTCTTGGGCGGCGGCCAGCATGTCCCAAGCGTCGGACCACTGGGCTTTCCACTCGGGGTTGGCGTCGACGGCGGCACGCAGCCGCGCTTCGGCGCTGCGCTTGGCTTCCATCAGCTGGGGGTCGAGGAGGCCAGAGTACATTCCGGTGTAGGCCTTGCGGCTGTTTTGAACACCGAGCAGGTCGCTGGAAGCGATGCGCTTGTTCTCGGCGCTGCGCTCCGAGAAGTTCTGCAGCTTGACCTCGTTGCGCCACAGGAAGCGCAGCACGAGCGGCATCCGCACATCGCGCTGATAGCGAAGGGCGGCGACCGTGTCGAGGCGCTGAGTCCGGCCGGGGTGCCCGGCGACGAAGACCAGATCGCCGGCGGCGGTGCCGGCCTCACTCCAGGAAAGGTGGTGCTCGGGAACCAGGGGCTTTCCGCCCTCGTAGATCCGGAAGAAGGTCATATCGAGGCACCAGCGGGGGTACTCGAAGTTGTCGACGTCGCCGCCAAATGCCGCTGACGCAGCTTCGGGCGCCATGACGAGGCGCACGTCGGTGAAGCGCTTGTAGCCGTACATGTGGTAGCGCCCGCCCTGGTAGAGGGTCACCGATTCGGTCACCAGGCCGGAAGCTTCGCCGAGTTCAGCTTCGATCGCGGTGCGCGCGGCACGGCGTGCCTGTTCGGCCTCCGCGCCTTCCTTGCCTTCGGCTGCAGCGTTCACCCGATCCGTGACGTCGGTGATCTTCCAGAGGATATCGACCTCGAGCTCGGGGGCCGGCAGTTCGGCATCGGGGCTGCGAGCCAGGAATCCATCCTTCAGGATGTCCTTTTCGGAGGTGGATAGCTGCTGCAGGATGTCGCGCGCGACATGGTGATTGGTCATCACCAGGCCGGCGGCCGAGACGACCGAGCCGGAGCCGCCGTTGTTGAAGCGCACTGCGGACTTCTGCAGGTGCTCCAGCCACTCTGGAGTTGCTTCGAAGCCGTAGTTGTCCTGCAGCTGCTTGGTCGGCGGGTTGTCGAAAGTCCACATGCCCTCGTCCTTGGGGGCTGCGGTGGAGCTCACAGCGGAGAGCCCTAGAAATGCCCCGAGGGCGACGATGATGGTCTTGTTGTGCCACATGAGGATCACTCTACGACCTGGGCCACGCCGATGGGTGGGCGCAGCGGGGAAGGGGCTCCCCGGGAGGGTGTAGGGCCCATCGGTCAGGGCGAAGACGGTGCAGGTGCACCTGAAACGGTCGTTAGGGCAATCCTAGAGGTTGGCAAGGCTGCAAAGGAGTCGAGAACTCGGCTCCATTCTCAGCTCTTGAGACGACGAAGGGATGGGAGACCGCGCTACCCCCCACGGCGCCCCCTCCACCTTGACCTCTCCCCGATTCGTTGCGCTCGTCGTCAATCACGACAGTGGCCCCTTTGCACTCGCCTGTGCGCGCTCGTTGCGCCATGAATGGTGGCTGTTGGGTGGCGCTGAGGAGGATCTTGAGATCGCTGTTTGGGACAACGGCTCCGAGCGCGAAGATGGCTGCTGGCTGCAGGCGCTCGAGGCCGAGGGGGCGCGCATCTTTGCGAGCCGCGAGAACTTCGGGTTGGCCGGAGCGATCCAGCGCCTCTACGCCCAGACGACAGGCGGCCCCGACGACTATTTGGCGATCGTCCACCCCGACGTGATGCTCGTTCCCGGCGCGCTGAAAGTCCTGGTTCAGTACCTCGATGGGCACCCTGAGGTCGGGATCGTCAGCCCGCGTCAGGTGCTCGACGAGCAAGGGCAGTTCCAGGTGGCGAGCCCGCCCACGCCCGGTCCGCTCGTGGAACTGCGCTCGGAGATCGGCAAGCTGGTTCCGCGGGTTGCTTCGATGGGTACGGATCGTCGCTGGCGCAAGATCCTAGCGGAGCTCTCCGCCGAGATCCCCTTCGAGCGTGAGCACCTGACCGGCGGCTTCTATCTGATGGCTCGTCAGGTCGCCGACGATCTGGGGCACCTGATGGACACCCGTTTTCCGTTCACCTACGAAGAGGCGGACCTCTGCCGCCGCGTGCGTGCCCGCGGCCTGAGTCTGGTGGTGCACCCCCGAGCGCTCGCGTTGCACGCCTGCGGTCGATCCAGAGCTGCCGTCGGCGAGGACAACCTCAAGCGCCGCAGGTACATCTCCCGGCGCTCGTTCCTTTCGCAGTACGCAAATGGTGCCGAACGGCGAATGCTCGGTTGGATACGAGCCTGGGCCGAGCGCCGAACGGAGAGGCAGCTCGCGAGCGGGCCCGCAAACGCCATCGCGCTCGGCAGCGTGGATGAGCCGCCGACGATTTCGCTGCCGCCCGCCGGCCCCTGGTTGATCGAAGTGGCGCGCACGCCCGATTGCGAGCCGTGGTTGACCTGCATGAGCCGGGGCGGTCAGTGGCGAATCCAGTCCAGCTCATGGGCTTGGCTCGAACCGGGCACCTATTGGATCAGCGCTCGACACGCGAGCACCGGCAAGCGCCATCGCATCTGGAGGCTGCGCAAGGCGAGCGCCTCCAGGATGGAGCCGATTTGGGATCCGCGCACACTGGGTCTTGGGGCGCCGTCGGGCGTTGCCGCTTCCATGGTGCTCGCGGGCGCACAGGCCCATGACATGCGGGAGGCTGCATGAGCTTGCGCGGCCCTAGCATCGCATTCGTCGTCGCCGAGTTTGCCCCCAACCTCGACGCGTCCGCCAAGCGCGTGGGCCTGCAGGCCGACGCTTTGGCCCGGCGCGGGTGGCGCGTGCAAGTGGTGACCGGGACGGCCAAAGCCGCCGACATCCTGGCGGCGGCCGAGGCGGGGATCCAAGTACGGGTTACCGACTCCCCGGTCGGGCCTGCCCAGGCCCTGGCTCCAATGCCGGACGAGCTCGCCGCTGAGCTGGCAGAGTTCGAGGTGGTGTGCGTGCACCTCGGCGCTCCGTTGTTCTCCGACGTGGTTCGGCGAACGACCCCCTCTGCGCGGGTTTGGGTGGAGCTCGACGACTGGAGCGTGGTATGCGGTAGGGGCGACCTGCTGGCGCCCGCGACCTTGGGGAGCTGCGCAGCCCGGCTAGGCCCATCGGCGGTACGAACTTCGGCATCGATGGACGCCTGCGGGTCCTGTCTGGGATCCGAGGGATCGGAGGAGCAGCAGGACGAGCTGTCGAGGCGAATGTGGCTGCGCAGCGAGGAGCTGGCCGCGGAGGTGGCCGCTGCTGGTCGAGTCATCGTGCCCAGCCGCACGCATCTCGTACGGCTGGCTGACAGCATCCAGCTGACGCCAGAGCGCGTACGGATCATTCCCCCCAACCAAGGCCTGGGCCCCGCTGCGCGTCTTGGGCCCAGGGCTCCCTGGCGTGGAGACTCGCCGCTGCGCCTGCTCTACCACGGGCCGCGGAGCACCGCCGCAGGGCTGCTGGAATTGGTCCGCGGGCTGGCGATTCTGCAGGCGGAGCGAGTGCAGCTCGTGCTGGTGGGGGAGCAGGCCGAAAGGGGCCTGGACGACCGCCTGCGCACCCTTGCGGGGGACATGGCGATCCAATTCTTCGCACCCGGTGCTCTGGAACTCCGTCGACAAGCTGCCCGCTGCCATGTCGCGGTGCTCCCCTCGCGGGCCGCAGAGGGCTATCCTGTGGCGGTCGATGAGGCGATGGCCCTCGGTCTGCCGGTCCTGGCGAGCTGCGCGGAAGCCGCGGCGGAGCGCCATGGGGCGGACGGGCTCGAGCAGCTGGAGCCCCGCGACCCCGACGCCTGGACGGACCGGATCGGTTCCTTCCTGCGGCGCCCGGGGGAACTGCTGCAGCTGACCCAGTGTCTGCCGAGCCAGCTCCCCGGTCCCGCGGAGACGGCCGAACGCCTCCAGAGTCTCTTCGTCCACCACGCCAGTCCCGGCCAGAACCGAGCTTCGTGACCCCTACCCCGCCCAACACACCCAGCGCCGGCCTCGGATTGGCGCTGGCGATTGGGCCCGAAGATGCCGCGGCAGCATTGCTTCTGCTCAGGCAGCAGGAGCCCGATGGCTCCCAGGCCGCTACGTCCATGCTCCTGCAGCTGACGGGCTCAGCCGCCCAGGTCGACGTGCCCGTGATTTGCCTGGGCCATCAAGCCGGTGAGCTAGGCGCCCACCACGGACTCGTCTCGGAGCTGCTCGCGGCCCTCGTGAAGCACGCGCCCGAGCGGATCGCGGGACCGAGCTTGGAGAGCGGAGACGCCGACGCGACTGCGGCCTGTGCCGCCCTGCGCGCGGCCGTGCTGGCTTGGGTTGGACCGACGGCGCAGCTCGCTGCGGGGATGGCCCCGCCGCTACGCCCCGCAGGCCTACCCAGCGCCACAGCGGTGATCTGCACCTGGAACAAAGTAGATGATGTCTGCGCCAACCTCGACGGGCTGCGTGCTCAAACGCTGCCCTTCGATGACATCGTGGTGGTCGACAACGCCAGCCACGACGAGACGGCTGATCGCCTGCGCGCGGACTACCCCGAGGTGCGCCTGGTCGTGATGCCCAACTCGGACTACGGGGCCTGCGAGACCTTCAATATCGGCTTCGCCAGCGCCCGGACCGACCTGATCGCTATTCTCGACGACGACGTGGTGCTGCCGCCCCACTGGTTGGAGCGGGCGACGCAGCGTTTGGGCGAGGAGCCGGCGACAACGGCGGTGCTATCCACGCAGGTGGTGGAGCCGGGCATGCCGGAGAGCTACCTGCAGTCACCCGCCATGCAGTCCGAGCGCTACATGAGCACGTTCCGCGGCTGCGCAAGCCTGGCGCGCACGCAGGCGGTGCGCGAGGTGGGTGGCTACGACGAGCGCCTGTTCATCTACGGCAACGAGCGCGACATGACCTGCCGGCTGCTCAACAAGGGCTATCGCGTGCTGCAGTACCCCGGCGTGAGCGCGTTTCACAACAACCCCTTCGGGATCTCGATGGGCAAGCGCAGCCTGTACTACCACGCGCGCAACGCTTTCCTCGGGATGCTGAAGTACGCTCCGCTTGGTGACCTTGTGAAGATGCCGTTCTTGGTCGTCACCAAGGTGCTGTTGCGCTCGGAAGCGAAGGAACTCGACGGCAGCGTCAGCGATGCGACTGGAACCCTGGGATTGGGTCGCTGCTTGCGCGAGACGAAAGGCGCCTGGTGGGTGCTCGTGCGGGCGGGCTGGAGCGTGCTCTGCAACATTCCGTACTGTTTGCGTCACCGGGAGCCGGTGAAGTCATCCGACTTCGAGCTTCCTGTGCAGTGATGCGATGAGCCCCCAGGTCTCTCGAGTTGGCCCCGTTTCGGCGGTCGTTTGCAACTACAACGGCGAGGCCTACCTGCCCGCTTGCCTCGACAGCCTGCTCGCCCTGGATCCAGCTCCCGCCGAGATCATCGTCGTCGACAACGAGTCCACCGACGGCAGCATTGGCCTCCTGCGTGAGCGCTACCCCGGCGTGACCTGCCTGCCGATGGGCCGCAACGCTGGCCCTGCGGCTGCGCGCAACGCTGGCATGCGGGCGGCCCAGTACCCGTGGGTCCTAGCCCTGGACAACGACGTGACGCTGCCCCCCGATGGCTTAGGCTCCCTCCGGGCCGCGGCCAACGCCCATCCCGACGCGGTGCTGCTTCAGCCCCGCAGCGTGTTTGCAGGGGACCGTGGGCGCGTGCATTACGACGGCGGGCATCTGCACTACGCGGGGCTGATTGCGCTGCGGAACTTCTACACGCCGCTGGCGGAAGCCGAGGGGGAGGGGACGGTGGCGGTAGACGCGATCGTGTCCCTCTGCCTGCTGGTTGACGCTCGCGCCGTGCTGGAGGCGGGCGGCTACGACGAACTGTATTTCATTCTGTTTGAAGACCTGGATCTGTCCTACCGGCTACGCAGCGAAGGGCTCGGGTTGTACTGCGTGGAAGGCACGATCTGCGTGCATGATGAGGGAACCGCCGGCATTTCGTTCCGCGAGGGGCCGCGCTACCCCGCGCGTCGCGTGAGGTTGCACAGTCGCAACCGCTGGATGTACGTGGCGAAGTGTTACTCCCTCTTCGGACTGCTGCTGGCTATCCCGGGCCTGCTCGTCTATGAGGTTGCGCAGGTCGGGTTTGCCCTGCAGCAAAGGGCTTTTTGGGCCTATTGCCTGGGCAAGTGGGACTTCCTGCTGTGCCTGCCCGGGGCCTGGTCGCGGCGTCGTGGCGTCCAGCGCCGCCGGCGGTTCGGGGATCGGGCGCTGCTGGTCGAGGGACCCTTGACCCTGACCCCCGCGGTGGCGGCATCGCCGCGCAAGGCGCGCCTGGCCAGGGGGCTGAACCGGATACTGACTGCTCTCTGGCCGCAGCGTCCGAGGGCGATGCCTGCGCGGCGCGATTCCTGAGAGGCGGAGTCGGTTCACGGGACGGCGGGCACTACACTCATGCGACCGCGTTTCCCTATCGGGTTCAAAGACCCGCTGATCGATGAAATTTCTCCTCGCCCTGCTCCTGCTCATCGTCGCCTCCATGGGGGCGGCGCTTATCTTCCTATCCGGCGACTGGTCGGTGGCGAGGAGCGGCCAGGTGCCCGGAGCACCCGCCGAGGTGCACGCGGTCGTCGAGAACCTCTCCACCTGGCCGAACTGGTCCTACTGGAGCAAGGAAACCGACCCTGAGGCGAGCTTTACGTTCACTGGTCCTGCCTCGGGCCCGGGCTGCACGTGGAGCTGGGTTTCCGAGGGCGAGCTGGGCAGCGGCACGATGAAGGTTGTCTCGAGCAGTGTCGAGGAGGGCATGTGCTATGCCATCGAGGCGGAGGGGATGACCCTCGAAGGCAAGGTCCTTTGCGTCGCCTCTGAAGGGGGGACGAGGGTGGTCTTTTCTAGCGAAGGGAGCTTGGGCGGCGCTCAGAAATTGATGGCGCCGCTGATTGATCGCTTTGTTGGCCCGAGCTACGAGTCGTCCGTTCAGGGCCTTGCTGCCTACGTGAGTGCGAACGCTGGGCAAGCCGCAAGCAACGATGGAGCGGCAGGCGCCGACCCGGCGGGCGCTCCTGCGCAGGACTGATCCCAGCTATGCGCGTGCTCCTCGTCAGCCATCGCTATCCGCCGCATCACACGGCGGGTACGGAGGTCTACACCGAGGGCTTGGCCTGTGGGCTTGCGCAGCGTGGTCATGAGGTGCACGTACTTTGCACCCACAAGGACGTGGGGCGCACCGATCTGCGGATGCTCAGCCGCGAGCAGGATGGGGTGGTCGTGCACACTCTCGTGCAGAACCTGTTCTATCGCAGCTTCCAGGAGACCTGGAGTCATCCTGGCGTGGAGAAGCGTTTCCAGGAGCTGCTGGCCAAGGTGCGGCCCGAGGTCGTGCACATTCAGCACCTGCTCTATCTGTCGGCTGGCCTACCGGAGATGGCGGCTGCGGCGGGGGCGCGAGTCTTGGCGACCCTGCACGACTTTGGACTGGAGTGCGCTCGCTTTGGTCAGCTCGTCGATGCGGACGGGGACTTGTGCCACACGGTCGACCCCATGCGCTGTGGGGTCTGTCTGGCGCGCTTCGATTGGCGCCAATCCGCCCTGCAGCGTCGGGTAGGACGCGGCTTGGCCGGCCTGCGAAGGGTCACCGGCCTCAACCTCGCGCCTTTGGCTGTGCGCAAGGGGCGTACGTCGGTGGCCGCTGGGCAGGTCGAGGCTCCCAAGCCTGTCGCCGCCGAAGAGCAGGAGCGCTACGCACGGGGATCCTTATCGCGCCGGGCGGGCTTGCTGGAGGCATACCGGCACGCGGAGCGGGTATTCTGCCCCTCGGCGTTCTTGGCGGCCCGGGCGATCGATGCGGGGCTCGACGCGCAGCGGGTCGAGGTGCTGCCGACCGGGATTGCGAAGGGGCGTATGCATGCGGCACGGCGCGAGCCGCGCGCCCTTGGGGCGCCGTTGCGTGTGCAGTTCCTGGGCACTTTCGTTCCCCTGAAGGGGGCGCATGTGGTGCTCGAGGCATGGGACCAGCTCGGGGATGAGCTCAAGGCCGGCGCGGAGCTGCGGCTCAACGGACCCGATGAGCACGCGCCGGCCTACGCAGAATCCCTCGCGGGCTTTGCCGCCGCGGTGGGGGCGCAGATGGGGGGGCGCTTGAGCCGGGATGAGGTCCACGCCGCGCTGGCGCGCACCGACGTCCTGGTGGTGCCGAGTCTGTGGTTTGAAAACCGGCCCCTGGTGATACTCGAGGCCCTGCAGGCTGGGGCCTTGGTCTTGACCTCGGACCTGGGCGCATTGCCAGAGCTGGTGCCAGAGCCGGAGCTTCGGTTTCGAGCGGGGGATGCAACGGCCCTCGCGGCTTGCCTGCGGCGCGTGATTCGCAACCCCGAGCTGGTGGAGGCGCGGCGCGCTCCTGAGCTGCCGGACTGGGAGGCGACCGTCGATCGAGTGGAGGCGGCATACCGGGCACCGGTGGTATCCTAGCCGCCCATGCGGCTGCTGATTGTGGTGTTGTGTGGCGCGGCCCTGGGCTGCGCTGGCTTGGGTTCGAAATCCGGCGCGGATGCGAGCGTGGTACGACCTGTACAGGAACTGCCCGAGGAATATCGGGAGTTATGGGTGAGCTACCTCGAGGAGCGCAGCGACTGGCCGGAGCGCCGCGCGGCGGCGTTGGGGGATGAGGGCCAGGAGGTCTTTCTGGTCAGCAACCTGATCCGAACCCTGCTCAAGACCTACGGCCGCGGCGAGCTCTCCCGCGCGGACGATCCGGTGACCTCCCTCTATCGGCGCTCGGCCAATGAGCTCGTTGGTCTCGGTGAGGTGTCTGCTCCCGCTCTCGCTGAGCTGCTCGCCCTGGGCAACGGCCAGGGCACGGGGATTGCCGGCGAGCTGCTCGAGCGCATCGGCGTGCCCGCTCTGGACCCCTTGCTGGAGCAGCTGGTACGCGAAGACAAGGTCGATGCCAGGCGCAGGGCGGCGGCATTGTTGGAGTTCATGCCGTACGGGCTCCGCGGAGCGGAGGATCGTGTCCGGGCGGCTTTGATTCAGCGTGTCGATGAGGATCCAGACTGGTTGGTGCGGGACCGGAGTGTGCAGAGCCTAGCGGCCCGCGCCCAGCGGGATACGACCATCGAGGAGGCGACCAAGGCGTTGGCGAGAGCGCTCTTCGATGAGGACAAGGAGGTGCGCCGAAATGCGGCCGTAGGCTTGGTCGAACTGCGCAATCCTGATGCGGTGCCTGCATTGATCAATCTGCTGGATCGAAGCCACCGGGAGGCGGATGTGGGTGGCTTGCGTTTGGCGCAGGAGGCGCTGATGGCGTTGACCGGGCATGAGGCGCGGTTGAATGCGGATGAGTGGCGGGGGTGGTGGAATAAGTAC
>CAYWNK010000092.1:0-20939 GCA_964459495.1 uncultured Planctomycetaceae bacterium | reverse complement strand
ATCGTCGTGCTTGTCACTGCCGCGGAGAGAGTCGTGGTACCTTCGGTCATGGTCGTCCTCCTTTTTTTGGGCTTCGAGCCCGTCTTGGATCAGTGGGACCTCACGGTACCCCGACTAGGAGGCTGGCCTTCTCATCCCATCTCTCTCCTATCCCCTCCCCGGAGGCCCTTGGATTTGGAGTCGAGGACCTCTGGCCTCGCGTGGGCGGCTCCTTGGCTGCCGCCGGCATCGCCCTCGGCGTCCTGCCGCCCTACGACGTCCGCCCCACTCCCCGAGGCCTGCGCGAATCGGGACTTCCGGGCGGGCTACACCTCGGAGTGACGCCGCTGGGAGATCGGCAACCAGAATCTCGAGCGCTTTTGCAAGATCGGCCGCGCCCTCGCCCAGGTTGCCGCCCGCGCGTTCTGGGGCCAGTAGGGAACCGATCAAGTCGTCACCTACGGCCGAGCGCTGCCCCCTGAGTCAGAAACTGGTAGGCCTTTTTTCTCCGTTCGGAAACTTGGATGCTCCCGCTGCGCCGTTGAGTTTCCCGGACTGGCTTGCAGGCCGGGTCCAGGAAAGGAGGATCACCCTTCCCCCCCTCCCCACACTCTGCTCTATGAGTATCCGACTCGCCTATGTGCCCCCTTTCCCTTTCCATCTTGGCCTTCTTGTCCTCACAGGCGCGGCTGCCGGCGCTGCCCCACAGTTTGGGGAATCCCAGGAGCTGACCGACATCCTCACCGAGCCCGAGGTTGTGCGCAGCGCGGACCTCGACGGGGATGGTCGACCCGACCTGCTCGCATCGTCCGAAACCGATGGGGTCGTGGTCTGGTACCGAAACCTTGGAGACGGAGACTTTGGAGAGAAACAGATCGTCGAAGCCGGCGTCCTCGAGCCCAACTTCGTCAATGCCGCCGACCTCGACGGTGACGGCACGCTCGACGTCTACGCAGGCTCGATCGCTGACGGCAGCGTTCGCTGGTACCGAGGCCTGGGGAACGGAGTTTTCGACGAACCGAACATCTTGAGCAATCCCCTGCTGACCCTGATGACGCTCGTGCAGGCGGCCGATGTGGATAGCGACGGCGACCTCGACTTGCTCCTCGGTCGGTCCGGTTCCAACGGGCTTCGGTGGCATGAGAACCTGGGAAGCGGGCAATTCCGTTCTGCGACGATCTTTCCGTTTTCGAGCATTGCCCCAGTTTCTGCTCAGATGGCGGACATGGACGGCGATGGCCGGATGGACTTGGTTTACGACCATATCTCTCTGGACACGCTGTTCTTCCGCAGGGGGTTGGGCGGGGGAAGCTTCGGTCAGGCGATCGATTTCGGGTTGAGTGCGAGCTTCTCCAGTACGCTCCGACTAGCCGACCTCGACGGCGACGGCTTCCTCGACATTGTCTACCTGAGTCCGAGCCACGACGAAATCTCATGGGTACCGGGATTGGGTTCCGATGGCTTCCTGGCCCCCCAGACACTCGCCACTCCCACAACCTTTGGCGCGGCCCTCGAGCTCGCGGACCTGGACAGCGACGGGGACCTGGATGTCGCCGTCGGGCTGGATTGGAGCGTCAGCTGGATCGAGAACCTGGGATCGGGGGAGTTCGCTAGCCTGGATGAGTTTCTGATCGTCGATGCAGACCTGAGCATGGCCTCCGGGGACTTCGATGCGGACGGGCACCTCGACCTGGCGATCAGCTCCCGAACCCGGCAGGTTTCCTGGACGCGCAACCTCGGGGGCGCCACCGCGTTCGCTGAACTGCAACCCGTTTCTTCGTTTGTCTACTTCCCCAGCGAACCGGTCCTCGCGGACGTGGATGGAGACGGAGATCTCGACGCCCTCTCGACGTCGTACCAACAAGGCCGGATCTCGTGGTACGAGAACACCGGCGGGGGAGCGTTCGCCCCTGAAGAGCTGCTCGTGCTCGAAGAGCATCTCACCGACAACCTGCGCGTTGGGGATCTAGATGGGGACGGCGATCTGGACCTTGTCTGGCACATCCGTGGCGACCGCGCGATTCGTTGGCTGGAACAACTGAGTCCGCAAGCCTGGGCTGCCCCCGCCGAGATCGCTCCTTTGCCCGCCGGCCCTAGGGACCTCGCCCTGACCGATCTCGACCAGGACGGGGACCTCGATATCGTCCAGCCCCTGGTGGCCCCAAACGGGATCTACGTGTACGAGAATCTGGGCGGAGCGGATTTCGCAGGACCCATCATCCTGCCCAACGTGGGAGTCCCCACTGCCTTGGCGGTCGGTCCACTCACGACCTCCGGTCGGCCGGACCTGACCCTGCGCGCGGAAGACGGACGCATCACCTGGTACCGCAACGCCGGTCAGCTGACCTTTGCTCCTCCTACCGTCGTTGCTCAAGCCAGCCTGACCGCGTTTGAAGGGGGCGACCTGGTTCTCGCCGACCTCTCCGGGAACGCCAAACTAGATCTCGCCTGGAATCAAAACACCCAGATAAACTGGAAGGAGAACCTGGGCCAGGCAGTGTTCGGAACCACCCAAGCGATCCAAACCGATGAGGAAACGAGATACCTGCACGCTACCGATCTCGACACGGACGGCGACACGGACCTGATCTTCTCGGAGTTCACTTCGGGCGGCAACGTGGTCACTCTGCTGAACGCAGGGGGTCAACTCGGCTCTCCCTCGGAAATTGCCGGCACGGATCGTCTTGCGCAGAAGGCAGCCACCGGGGACATCGACGGCGATGGCGACGTCGATCTTCTGCTGACGTTCTGGCAGTCCTTCGAGACCGAGTGGCTCCCCGGAGAAGCCCTCAGCGTCGTCGGTAGCCCCTACTGTGGAACGCCCGTTGCGAACTCCACCGGCCAGCCCGGCAGCATGTTCGCGTCCGGCGACTCGCTGTCGGCTGCCAACGAGTTCACGCTGCGTGCGAGTCAGCTGCCGGCAGAGACCTTGGGGATCTTCCTCGTCAGCCCCAACCAGGGCCTTGTCCCCTCGGTGCCCGGCAGCGTGGGCACCCTCTGCCTAGGAGCCTCCATCGGTCGCTTCAACCTGCCGAACCAAGTTCGGGTGACCAGCCTGGCCGGCACCACCAGCCTGGAGATTGACCTGGCGGCCATCCCGACCCCGGATGGCCAGACAGCCGTCCAGGTCGGCGAGACCTGGAACTTCCAGCTCTGGTACCGGGACCAAGACCCGACCCCCACCAGCAACTTCACCCAGGGCGTCTCCGTCCTCTTTGAGTGAGGCCAAACGGTGCGGAGTCGGGTCCACCCCCGGCTCCGTGCCTCGCCTCCCCCCGCGGCATTGCCCAGCGTCCCCCCTTCTTTTGGGCTTCGAGCCCGTCTTGGATCAGTGGGACCTCACGGTACCCCAACCAGGAGACTGGCCTTCTCATCCCACCTATCCTCCCTCTCCTGCAGCGCAACCCGAAGATCAAGTGGATGCTGAACGCGGCGGTCTCCGACATCCACGCCGGCGAAGACGGCAAGGTCGACAGCGTGACGATCACCGACACGCAGTCCGGCGAGACCCGCAAGGAAGCCACCCAAGGCGTCTTCGTGGCGATCGGAAACACGCCCAACAGCAAGATCTTCAAGGGCAAGCTCGACATGGACGACTCGGGCTAACTCAAGGTGGCCCCGGGTCGCACGACCACGAACGTCGAGGGCGTCTTCGCCTGCGGCGACGTGCAGGACAAGATCTACCGCCAGGCCGTCACGGCGGCGGGCACGGGCTGCATGGCCGCCATGGACGCGGAGAAGTGGCTCGAAGAGCAGGAAGCCGCTGAGTACGCCTCGGCCGAGGCCTAGCTCGATGACCGCCGTTTCCGGACGTCTCGCCGGCCGCCACGTGCTCGTCACGGAAGCGGGTACCGGCATCGGCCGCGCGATCGCCCCGCGCCTGGCGGAGGAGGGCGAGCAGCTCTCGCTGTTCGCCCGCCACGCCTCACGCCTGGGCCAGACTGCGGCCGACTGTCCGGGCGGCGCGTACTTCGCCTCGTGCGACGTGCGCGATCGCGCCGCGGTCGACACCGCGGTGGCCAAGGCAGCTGGCGAGCACGGCGCGCTCTACGCGGTCGTGGTCAACGCGGGCATCGGCGGCGTAAACGAGCCTCGTCCCGAGGATCGCTTCGACGGCCTGGTGCTGACCAACCTGACCGGCACCTACAACACCTTTCGCGCGGGCGAGCGCCACCTGGTCGAGGGGCCGGGGGCGCGCCACCTGGTCTCGATCGCCTCGATCCTGGCGCGCATCGGCGTACCAGGCTACTCGGGCTACTGCGCCTCGAAGGCGGGCCTAGGAGGCCTCGTGCGCTCTCTCGCCGCCGAGCACGGCGCCGCGAACATTCAGGTCAACGCCCTCTGCCCGGGCTGGGTCGACACCGCCATGGCCCGCGAGGGCATCGCGGGGATGGCTGCTGGCATGGGCGTGTCCCCCGATGAAGCCCACCGCATCGCGATGGAGCCCGTGCCCCTCGGGCGCATGCGCCAACCCGAAGGGGTCGCCGGCATGGTCGCCTGGCTCGTCTCCGATGACGCCCGCGGCGTGACAGGCCAGTGCCTGGACGTGAACGGCGGCGCGTTCATGCTCAAGGAACGCACGCTCTGGTCGCAGTGGTTCGTCGGCATTGGCCTGGGACTCCGCGACTGGGGCAGCCAACGGGACTTCCCTAGACGGCGTTTTTCGCAGTCCCAGAGCTGGCGGCTGCGCCAGGCTTCCCACTGCCTCAAGGCTCAGGGCTACTCCATCCAGCTAGGAAAGAACAGCCCCAAAGCCCTGAGCATGGGGTGCTTCGTCTAGAAGAAGCTCACCGACAAACCATCTGACATGTTGCTGGTCACGACACCAGCTGCGAGGTCTCTGAACCAGACCTGGAAGTTCCAGGTCTCGCCACTCACCACGGGCCAAGGATCGATGGCTCCATGGATATCGATGGGGATGAGCAGCGGGCCTGAAGTGATCACGGTTTGGGCATCGCCCGTGCGGAACACCTGACCCCCCAAGCACAGGTTGCCGATTCCACCGCCCGCCATTGGGACGAAGTCTTGGGTCATCGAGACGAGTGCGTAGCCCCAGGTTCCACTTGTTACAGGCATCGCCTCCAAGACGAACGGCACACCGGTTGAAACGTCGGCACTACCGATGCCGCGAATGACGGCCGGCATCCCCGTTCCATTGGGCGTCGCAGGCCCGCAGTAGTTGAGCCCGACGTCTTGGCAGTCGTCGTTGTGGAGGTCCTCGTTCAGGTCCATGGCCCAGCCTCGAGCCACGAAAGAGCCAAATGCATTCAGCATCCCATGTCCACTGAAGTCATCAATGCCCACCGGACCGATGTCTTGACATCCCGCAAAGAGAGCTGCTCGAACGGAGGCCACGCTGAGGGTCGGCTGCTGGGCTAGGATCACAGCGGCAACGGAGGCTGCAATCGGGGAAGCGAACGACGTACCGTTCACGATCGCGTAGTCGCCGTCTGCGTAGCCGAGCGAGCCCGTTCGATCGGTGGTCAGGATGCTCTCCCCCGGCGCAAGTAGGTCTAGCTGGGGACCCCACTGGGAGAAGTTCGATCGCGAGCCGAACCTATTTGCGGCACCCACCGCAATGACCGAGGTCAGAGAAGCCGGGTGCGAAGCGATGTTCGATCCATTGTTGCCGATGGAGGCAAAGTGAATCATTCCGTTCGATGCCGTCTCACTGAACTTGTCGTCCAGGCTGGATGAGTTGAAGCTCAGGTCGTAAGAGGAGTTACTCACTCGCGCGCCTTGGTTCTGCGCCCAGTTGAGAGCTGATACCCACCACGAAGACTGGCTCATTACAAGGTCAGAGCAGGAACCCGAGGGGATCGTGAAGCCGTAGCTGATTCGGGCAGAGAGAATCTGGGCCCCAGATCCGAAGCTGGCGACGCCAATGCCGTTGTTTGTGATCGCGCCCACGCAGCCCGCAACGGCGGTTCCGTGCCTGTCGCAACCATTCCCATGGTTTCCCCCGGTTCCGCTCTGGGTGAAGTCGAAGCCGTAGGCTCCTTGGAAATCGGGATGATTCAGTTGGACGCCATCGTCGAGCACGACGACTTTGATCGTGGCCAGTGGCTGAGACAGGTTCAGGGCCTCCAACAGGTTGATGTCGAAGTCCTTTTTGCCATTCTGATCTCCCGTGTTGTGCAATCCCCACTGGGCAAAAAACAGAGGGTCGTTGACTGGCGCCTCGCATGGCCCCCCGTTGGACGTCGGCTCGATCTCAGCGAACCAATCCGGCTCTGCCCACTTCAGCATGGGGTCTGTGGCCAAGGTATTGGCAAGACCCAAGAGTTCACCGCCATGGCGAGCCGTGTGCGCGATGCTGTAGGCCCTCTCCATACCTCCCCAGCGGGACTCGAGAACAGGGTAGCCCGTTTGGTCGAACCACTTTTGGATGTCGCGCTCCGTTGCCGTGGCATGGAACCGAATGAAAAGATCAGGAAGGACCGACCTGCGTAGTCCGGTCGGACTGAGGTAGGTCGGGCTCCACCATACGTCGGGCTGTTCGGCAGCAAGCCGATCCAACAGCTCCCCAAGCTCTTGCCGAGAGGTTGCACCGCCGGTGATCTCATACCTTCCCCAGTCCTTGGCGAACGTGTGGGCGAGAGAGATGCTGGGATCACTCGGATCGGAAACCTTGTGACCAACTAGCTCGTGCTGGCTGAACCTCATTGGTTCATACACACCGTTCCGCAGCTGGCTATCTGGAACCGACTGGGCGAAAAGTGGAGTGACCGCCACCACAGGGGCTGCACATGAGAGGATCTTTGAGATTCGTACCATGCTCACCTAGACCCTCAAGCAGGCCGTTCCGATTCAGAATTCCTTTCCATGCCTAGAATCGATTGGCCAGGATCTTCGCGATGACTTCCACATTCCGTTTCCGGAGGTTCCGAAAGGACCAGGGAGCAGGCGCTCGTGGCCTGCTCCGTTGTGGGCCAAAGAGCAAAGAGCCCACGGGAGTCAACTCCCGTGGGCTCTGAGGCAAGGTTTCAGATCCTAGTCGATGGGGGTGTTGCCACCGCCGTTACCAGCGCTGCCGTCGCAAATGTTGGGGTCTGCACCATAGATGTCCGGACCCTTGCGAGCGGTGCGAGGCTTCTGCTTGAACCGGTTGGTGTCCTGTGCAAACCCGCAGTTGGTATGTAGCGGACCTCCCCAGTAGAGCGCGAGCGGCACTCCATCACAGATGCTCTTCGCGACACACTATTACTCAGACTCGAACGTCCAGGCCTCAAAGACGGTGTCGTTGTGGTGGCTGGGGTTCTGCCCGGCTGGTAGGAGATGACCGCATAGCCGCCGTCGTAGAGCGAGGGCGTCAGCGTCGTGCCACCGGCGAACTGGAAGAAGTTGACGATGGTTGTCATCTGCTTGGCGTCCCACTCAACGGTGGGGGACCAGCTCACATCGACAAACACCTAGGTGGATTGTGGCTGCGAGATGGGCAGGCCCGGGCGGGTTCCCCAGCGCTGAATTTCGGCGTAGAGCGGGGGCACCTCCAGGTTCAGGCCAACCTCGAAGCAATCGTCGAACAGGCTGCTTGTCGCAGAAAACTCAGCGCCCATGAACCGCTCGAGGTCCATTCCGGGCAGGTGCACCACATTCTGCGCACTGCGTCCCACCATCGGCACCGCCAGGGCGTCTAGGAAGAGGCGGGGGCGGGGGGGCGTTTGCATCGTTCGTCCGTTCCGCCAAGAGGGCTTTGATGAACAGCGAAACGGGGGCGTCGGCGACGCCAACCCTCGCATCCAAGTCGCCAGGGCAGATGCCATTCTCATTGACGGTGGAGACCAAGAAGGTCCTGAGCGCGTTGAACTCGTTCCGCTCTCGGCCCCGGTTGTGAGTCAATGCCAGGTGGCTGGCGTATACGGCCTCGTAGCTTTCCTCCATGTAGAGCTGGCTGCCGCCGGCAGTGATTCGCACGGCGAGGACCCAAGGGATACGCCAAGGTCGAGCCTAAAACCTTCAAGCTGCGTGAAGCGCAGGTGCTCCTATAAAGCCTCCTTTCGCAGGATATCGACGAATCTCCCCCGGATGGAGACGGCCCCAAGATCCGCCAGGGGACCTATCGCGATCGAGTCATCTCGACTGCCGATCCCGATATGCGGCATGGTCACAAGCGCCACTTCTAGGGATTCGACGGCTACAAGGGGTCCGTGGTCGTAGGCATCGAAGACGGCGCCGTACTCGCCACCGATGTGCGGCGCGCCAACGTGCCGATCATGTGGATGCAGATGTGTTGGTCGAGGCAGCGGCGGTGGTGGCGAACGCGCCCGTAGTACGAGTGCTTGGCGACACGGCCTACGGCAACAGTGAGACGCGCAAGAAGCTCGCAGCGATGGGTATCGAGGTCCTAGCGAAAGCGCCGCCGGCAAACTCCAAAGGCGGTACCTACCGTAGAACGGATTTTGAGATCGACGAAAAACTCGGCGTCGCGACCTGCCCTGCCGGGAAGGAAACCATTCGCAGGTCGCCACAGAGAGAGATGGAAGGTGGCTGGAACTACCACTACTCTCGGAAGGGTTGCACGCCGAGCGCGCTGCGCGAACTGTGTACGAAGTCTGAGACCCTCACCTGTACGGTGACAGATAGTCCACGGGCCAGGGAGCTGGGCCGACACGGAAGGCGCAGAAGAGACCAGAATTCAAGAAGGCCTACAGGAGGCGCATCGCAGTCGAACACGCCATCGGTCGGATGCGGGCGAAGGGTATGGGCAAGGCGGGATATTTTGGCCTGGCATAGGTCGCGATGCAGGTCGCAATGGCCGCCATGGTGACCAACCTGGGCCTGGCGGTGGTGTGTCGAGGCCTTAAACGCGTGGTGGCGTGGATATCCGCCAACAACGTCTCAGGGGATGGGTTCACTCAGATTCCTCAAGCCACCCCAGCCCCTGTGTAGGCCAATTCTCCTGGGCCCCTTCTCGGTCGCGCCTCTAGGCCCGACTCCCCTGACAGGAAGACAGCCCATGGGAATGAGCCAACCCACAGGCCCGCGGATACGAGCCGGTGGGTCTTGAGCACTGGATCTAGTAGTCGATCTGGATGGCGTTGTTGAGCTCTGTCGGAACAATGGCCAGGTGAAGGTTCCCCTGTCCGTCGATCCCATAGGTCGTCGACGTCACCTCACCAGCCTCGATCTTGTCGATCGTGACCGGGTTGTTCGTCGCCATGGGGACCAACTCAGTCAGGAGGCCACCGTTGAAGGTCACATCGATGGAACCTCCGGAGGGAACGTAGGCTTCGACACTCTTCACCTCGAGCACCGTGATGGTGTCGAGGTCCGCATCCTCCAAGAACAATTCGATCTCAACCAGGTTGGCATCTGCCGTCAGCGGATGCTGCGCACCGGGCATGGCCCACGGCAGTGCATTCACGACGTAGATGTAGCGCCGGGGCGTCGGACAGCCGGCCTCGAAGGGCTCACCAAGAATGACCGGGAGCTGGTGAAACGGCGCGGCTATTGCGGGAGTGCTGTCGAACACCGGGTCCAGGCCATCACTAATCCGACGGTACTGGATTGGAGGAGTCGTGTACGCTGCCGGTGGCGTCGGCGAGCTCAGCGCAGCTTCCGATGCAGCGTTCATGCGGACCTTTAAGAACCCGTAGCTGCGTTGCGTAAGATAGGCATGCGACGGCCGCTGCGTCTGGTATGCAGTCCCTGGGAATGCCGGGTCGAACGCCAGAAAAACGGGGTTAGCCCAAGGCGTATCTGCTCCTGAAGCCTCGTGTTCTGCGACCCGCATCAGCGGCGCGTTCGAGATCAACGAGGCTCCGGCCGCGCCGAAAAGACTGCCGTCAAGATCAGTGGCGACAAGACCCCAGTTGTTGGCGAAGGTCGCCGGTGCCTGGCCGTCCGGGAGCTCGGGGCAGTTGGGTTGGTTGAGAATGCTGCACTCGAAATCGAACCACTCCACCTGCGGTGTCGTGGCGTTTCCGCCCGAGACGGAGTCGGTCAAGGTCACCCCTGAGAATCGATGGTGCGGGTGACGCTCAGCCGCGCTGTTGAACCCAATGAGGGTGCGATAGAGACCGATGTAGCCGTCGAAGCGGCAGTTGGTGATTCCGCCTGCCCCATCGTAGATTCGGTAGGCCTCATAGCTTTGCAGCCCCGGACTCCCCAAGTTCGGCAACGAGGTGTAGAAGTCGTTCTGTGTGTCGGCCACAAAGACCGAATCTGCAACCGTGTCATACGATGCGAACAAGGCTCCGACAGAGTTGTCCGCGAAGCGGAAGCGGCGGAACTCCACCGTTCCCGGCACAATCGCTGGGCCAATCCCAGCGTAGATGGCCGCGTCACAGGAATAGATCGTGAAGTCGCTCAGGATGGCGAGGGAGCTCGGAGGGTTCCACGGCTCGCTCTTGCGGATGTCATCCTTCTTGATGGTTGGATTCGTGGGGCTATCCTCCGGATGAATGCCGTCGTGGATGTCGACCCCATTCGCACAGCCATGGGCCACATTCCTTCGAATCAGCGCTTCTCCACTTGCTTCATCGATCAGTGGGTCCAGTAGACTCGGCGCGTCTCCAGCGTTGTGCCCGACCTCGGCAGACAGGCCTAGAACCTGCCTGGGGAATACGAACCAAAAACCCGTCCCCGTTGTGTCGCTGGCCACGTTGTCCTCGATCGTGTTGCGAGGGTTGGTAATCCAGAACGCGCCGGGCGTGCGATTCTGAAAGTCGTTGATGGAGTTGTCGGATGGAATCGTCTCGTCGCCGGGTTCGGGTCGCAGCGTGGCTGTCACCAGGTTGCCTCGAATGATGTTGTCCTGCTCCGAGCCATCCTCCAAGAACACAGCGTGACCGAGGGTGCGGTAGGCGGTGTTGTCGATGACCTCAAGCTCGTCGGTCCCGTGAATCGTGATGGCGCGATTGAAGGAGTGATGGATGCTTGAATTTCGGATGTACTGCCCTGCACCGGAGTCGCGAACCATATGCCAGTGAATGGGGTAGCGCCCGACGATGCGCGATTGCCCAAGACCGGTCAGCTCTACGTTGGAGAAACGCCCCACACCAGCTCCTGCGCAGCAGGTCCCCTCCATAATCATGATGTGCCCGCCGAACCCGGTGTTGAGGCCCCCATCCGCCGGATCGACGATCTCCTCTTCGGTGCCGCGAACGACGATGTTGCGAGTGAAGACCCCGACTTCGGCGCGCTGGTCGAGTAACAAGTTCTTGTCTCCAACGGCCCACATACTCGAAGCGCCTCCGTGATGCAGCTCGCTCAACTGATCGATCACCGTGGGATCTTCAAATGTGCCCAGGTCGATGAGGTACGACCCGACATCTCCATTGCCATCGAGGATCTCGGAGATGGCGTGAATCGAAAACGTCTCGCTGAAGTCGTAGTGAAATCCAAAGACGGCGTCTTGCCCCTCCGACCCCGTCAGGAAAATCTGATCGCCGGGCTGCCACTGTTCCGCATCCTTCACCTCGATCGTCATGTCAGCAACAAGACCGGTTGCCACGAGATGGGTCCAGCTTTGCTTGTGCAACCCGTGCATCTCGATGGTGCCTTCGTCCATCGCCATCAGGAATTTCGACCCGGCGTTGTAGATGCTGGGGTCCGTGAGGAGACCAGCGAGGACGAGCTCGAAGTTCCATGGAAATGGCGCTTCGGGGAGGCCGATTTCCAGGCGTCCCCCCGCGCCCTTGACAGCCATCCAGTCGGTGGTGAGGGTCGTGTCACCGATCGCAGTCAGTGCCCCCTCGACCCTCAGTGACTTCGTTGTGAGCGCCCCCTGAAAGTGGAGCGACACACCATCGGGAATCAGGACATGGTCCTGGTCCGTGGGAAGTACGCCCCCCATCCAACTGGCCGTATCGCCCCATTCGTTGAGGCTCTCTATCTGCACATGGTCCAGCAGTGCTCGAAAGGGGCCAGCGCTCGTCACGGAGAAGGTCAAGGGAGCGCTGCCATCCACGTAGAACGGCCTCGTTTCGAACTCGGTGTAGCTCCAGACGTTCGTCAGATCACGGTCCTCGGTGTAGCTCACCGAATGCCCAGCGACAGTGACGTCCAGAATGAGCTGCTCAGGCGAGTTGACGTGCGGCTGGGCGCGCGCCGCGGAGTAAGTCACCTTCCAGGCACCCGTGGGGAGGTCTACGCTGACCTCCTTGCCTGCGTCGATCCAAGCGACCCACTTGCCACTGGGCGGTGGGCCATTCCATTGCCCGATCGACGAGGCGTCCCCCGCTAGACCTGTTCCCGGTTCGAAGCCCCAAGGCGCGTAGTTCGGGTTCTCGAACTGCTCGTTCCTGCGCACTCCGGCCAGCTCGAACTCTCCGTCGTTGGCTGCTCCGGGGGGGCAACTCTCTGGCCCGCTGCTCGGGACGAACTTGGCCTCGATCGTAGGCGACGGCGGCAGCTCACAGGATGGATCGTTGTTGTCCTCGAATGGTATTCCAAGGAGGACTGCACTGGGGTACAGGAGCGCCAGTAGCGCAGCGGTGGTCAAGCAGCGAAAGTTCATGTTGCGAAGGGAGGAACAAGTGGACACAGGCCACCCCAGGCGGGCAGCCTCCTTCCTACGCGTCGCTCTGCACTGCTTGGTTTCCCCAATCTCCCAAAGCCGTGACCCAAGTCGACTCGAGCTGCAGCTCTGATCACTGATTGACCTCTTTCTGGGCTGGGTCCGAGCTTGGTTTGAGTTCTTTTCGAGTTCCTTAAACCACGACCTCGCCAGTGACGGCGTTGGTACGCCAATGCCCGTCCTGAGGTACTCCACGGTCGTCGGGAGGCATGGTTCGAGCGTCTTGGGAATCTTGAAGGCCTGAAGTCACGCGTCGACTCGAAGGGGGTATCGAGACCGAATACTTTTCGCCGGCCACCTCGCCGCCCAAGCAGATGAGTCGCTCCTGCCTTTCCTCCAGGCTGCTTCGATTCAGTCTCGAGTCGCCCTAGGCCCAGACTCCGGAGCCCCCCTTCTTCGCCAGCGGGCGTCCCAGGACCATCTCCCCAAGCGAGCCCCCCGATCGCCACTGTGTCACACCGAATCGGGCTTCTCTCTCCATGCTGCAGTCCGCATCGATGGCACGGACCGAGGCGCGCTAGAGCACCTGTGCCGCTACGTAACGCGCCCTCCCCTGGCCCAGGGCCGCCTCCAACTGCGCAAGGATGGCAAGGTCATCTGGCATCTCCGCCGCCCATGGAGAGACGGCACCCAGACCTTTGTCTTAGACCCCCTCGCTTTCCTGGAGCGCCTAGCTGCTCTGGTCCCGCATCCACGGGAGCACAGTGTCACCTACCACGGTGTGCTGGCCCCAGGGTCACCGCTGCAGTCACTGATCGTCCCAAGGGAGGGGGCGTCAGACTCACCGTCGGGTGAAGACTCAGGACCCTCGGCCCAGAGCACTGGTGCCCGAGCCCCGAATCTCAGCTGGGCGGAGCTCCTGCTGCGTGTGTTCGGGGAAGACGTACTGAGCAGTCCCGGCTGCGGAGGCCGGAGGCGCATGATCGCATCGATCGCAGAGTCAGAAACGATCAGGCGCATCCTTGGCTACCGGGGTTTGCGGGCAGAGCCTTACGGGTGCGAGCCAGCGCGTCCACCGCCGCAGACGGAGCTGGACTGGTCGTAGGCCCAGGGGATCCGCCCAACGAGCTCCCAAGGGCTAGGGATACGAGTCTGCCTCCGTGATGGGGGGCGCTGGGATCAGTTCCTCCGTACCCCTAACCTACTCACAACTCATCGCTTGGCACTCCTATTCCCCACGAGTCCGCGTTCGTAGTCCCGCCAATTGGTCACGCCGTAGCGGGTCTTGAAATTTGGGGTGGATGCGTGACTTCATCTGCTCAGAGTGCACGAAAGAGCCGGGATCGGCACTCCCGGGAGGGGGGGACGGCCTTCAGGGCTCTGATTCATGCACCAACGAAGCTCGCAGCCCACCGCGGGTCCCGGTTCATGGGCGCCCGCACGAAGTTCCGTCGGTAGGAGGGGAATTCTGCAGGGAGGTAGGCGTCTCTTTGGCCATGAAGAACGGTATCGTGATTCCCCGAACAAGACCCTCTCAATGGGTGATGGAAAGGCATACAGCAGATCGCCTCTCGGGCGTCTTCGCGACATCATCTCCAGAGACACAAGGGAGGTGGTTCAAGGTCCTCGCTTTGTCCCTTTCGATGCTTGTCATGCTCGGGGCGACGAACGTGGCTGCTGCCCCGCAGGAGGAACATCCGGAATCGGAGCCTTCAACAGAGAGTCCGGCCGGGCAGTCTTTGGACAGTTGGTTGCAGCTCGCCACGTGGGAGAGAGACTTCGACGAAGCCTGCGCACGGGCGGCGGCGACGGACAAGCAAGTCCTGGCTTACTTCGCCGTAGCCAATCGCGGCAACACTCTGGGTAATGTGGTGCAGGACCAGTTGCTGTCTTCCGAGGAGTTTCTCGAATGGAGTCAGCAGTTCGTGCTCTTTGCCCACCTCGCTGGCGAGGACGCAGATGCCATGGCAAAGGGCTCCTTCGAACGCTTTCACTATCCCCACGATCTGCCGCCGCGCTTTGTGTTCCTCGACGGCAGTGCGCGAGCCCTAGCGAAACACGACGTGGGTCGCACTCCTGTTCCGACGACGCTGGATGTGATGCGGAGGGTCGCAGCCAAGAGCGCGTCCTACCTTGCGCTCCAGGCTGAACTCACCGGGGGCGACGAGAGTGCGTCACATCGTTTGCTCTTGGCTGACCTTGAGATGGGAAACACAAGCTTCGCCGCGGCTTCGCTTGCCTATGATTGCATGCGGGAGTTGATGGATCCAGATCTCTCAGAGCGTGTGCAGCAGGGACTCGTTGACGTCCAATACTGGGAGCTGATCGGGGCCATCGAAGGGCGCTACCGTGCCGGCCTCGGCTATGAGGAGTATCGCAGAGAATATGATCAACTCTGCGTCGCTCTTGTCACCGCAGGGCGTCTGCCGAGTGACGTCGAGGGCCTCGGAATTTGCGATAGGGCGATGGCGGTGGCGCGCAACAACAAGGACGAGCCCTTATACAAGCGCGCACTGGCGGATCACGAGCGCCTCTTTGCCATCTCCAAGGAGAAGCTACGCCTGGACTCCCTGCGCGCGAGCGGAGTGGCAGAGCAAGACCTGCAAGAGGAAGCCGCGGAGGAGGTCGATGACAAGGCACGCTCCGCTTGGTATGCGGAGACACTGGCGGACTCAGCGGAGCTCCTACTTCAGTTCCGGGGAGGTCATGTTCCAGACCACCTGGCTGCGGGCTTCGAAAAGGACAACTCCGGGTCCGGTCACAGGGAGGAGAAGGATCCTCCGGTCGGTTCGTCGGCCCAGGAATACGGGTCCTTCGAGTGGCCCTACGTGGGCATCCTTCGGGACGGGGTGGTTCCGCTCGGGGATCGCGTCGCTGGCACTGCGATCGTGTGCAAGGCACTGCTTCTCACCCCCGACGACGCAGCTAGGAACGAGCGCGAGGAAGCGATAGGTGGCGCACTGGAATTCCTCCTCAGGGAGCTCAAAGAGAGCCCAAGGGATTCGGACCTCGGCTACCTGGACAATCGGGACTGGGCGCACGCCTATGCTCTCGATTGTCTCCTCTCGGCCCTGCGTCACGAGATCCTGCCCGCGAACACGGCTTCGAGGGTGAGGGAGATGATCACTCTGCTCGTCTCCTACATCACCAGCGACGAGAGCTGGCCGGCCGGAGGCTGGAATTACGCCGTGGGCAATGTCTACCCCTGCAGTCCGCACCTGACCGGTGTGACCCTCCTGGCGCTTTTTGAGGCTCGTGACCAGGGCTTCTCAGTGGATGCGGCGATGGTGGATCGGGCGCTGAGTGCGTTGGAGAAGCTCCGGCTGGAGACGGGTGCCTTCGCCTACGAGGGAGGCTACCAGCAATCCCATTCCGCGGACCCAAAGTGGGCCGCGCAGGAGACCGTGCCTGGGTCCTGTGCTCGTGCGGCGCTGGTGGAATTGGTTCTCTTCCGCGCGGGCCGGGGCAGTGCAATTCGATTGCGTGCTGCGATCGATGCGTTCTTCGAGCACTGGGGCGATCTCTTGAACGAGAAGGGACGCACGGGGACCCATGAACCTCCCTATGGAATTGCACCGTACTACTTCATGTTCGCGCACACCTACACCGCGCTCGCGATCGAGGCGCTGCCGGAGCCGCAGCGCCCTCCGCTGCGGCAGCGGATGCGAGAAGTGCTCGTCAAGGCACGTGCTGAGAGCGGTGCTTGGAACGACACGGCCGAACCGACTAACTGCGCGTATGGGACGGCCATGGCGATGCTGGCTCTGATGGCGCCAGAGATGAAGGCTGTGCCCGCTTGGGAAGCCAGCCGTTGAGGAAGCTCTCCGATATGCCTGTCTGTTGGAGATCGTTCTGAACTGGGCCCCATTGCTACGGTTGCCCCATCGCGGAGCGCTGCCCCGTTCCCCTGCGGCGTAGGTGCGCAGAGCCAATTGGCCCAGCAGATCCCCCCATTGACGAATTCAGCGAGCGATGGTTTCCGAGCGGGGCCTGCCCAAGACTAGCGGGCAAGATTCAAGATCTTGCAGCCGATCGCAACCTCCACTCTCTGCGCAGCTAGGCCACGGGAGTGGAGGCGGTCGCCAAGCATCGACTTGCAGCGGTAGCGTGTTGACAGTCACCTGGAAAGGGACCCCGCGGCCATCTGAAAAAGCCCCCCGGGCGGAGCCTCCTGCGCGGGGCTGGGCTCGGCCACAAAGAGGCCCTCCAAGGGGCAAATTGGCAGGTGTAACCACACGCAAGCCAAGACCGCCAAGGAGTGTTCAGAGTGTCAACCAGAGCCGAGATTCGCCACATGCACCTTGTCGATGGCGTCCCCAAGAAGGAAGTCGCGCGCCGACTTGGCGTCAACATCAAGACCGTCCGCCGCCACCTGAAGGGCGGCGAAAGCTTTCCCGCGCGGCGTTCCCCGAAACGCGGCCGAGGGCTAGACCCTTACCGTGCGGAGATCGTCGACCTGCTCACGGCAGAGCCAAAGGTCAGCTTGAAACGAGTCGGCCGTCTGCTCGAGAGACGCCACGGCATTCGCCTCAGCGCCAGGACCGTCCGCAGGTGCGTCCATGAGATTCGAGGCACCCTGCACAAGCCCGAGGTCTTCGTGCACCGCACTCACCTGCCAGGGGAGACCATGGAGATCGACTTTGGTGAGTCCTGGGCGAAGCTCGCTGGCCGCCGGACCAAGATCTTCTTCTTCGTAGCCACCCTTCCCGCAAGCAACTCCTACTTCGCGAAGGCCTATCAATTCCAGCGGGTAGAGTGCCTGCTAGATGGGATCAGCTCTGCGGTCGAATGGTTAGGAGGCCTGCCGAAGCGGGTGGTCTTCGACAACGCTTCCACGGCGGTGAAGAAGATCCTCAAGGGCGAGAAGCGCTTGGAAACCACGATGTTTCCCACCTATCGCTCGGAGTGGCCGCTGGGCGCAGACTTCTGTAGCCCGGCCAGCGGATGGGAGAAGGGGTCGGTCGAGGCCGGGGGCGAGTATGTGCGCGGAGCCACGCTTCGACCAGTACCTGTCGTCGACAGCCTCGATCAGCTCAATAGTCAGATCTTGCACGAGCTCGATGTCGACCTCGACCGCCGCCAGCTGAGGGTCGGGCGGAGCGCCCGTAAAGCGCTCGATTCGGAGCGCGCCGCGCTCCGCCCGATACCAGAGCACAGGCCGAGCACGGCGCGTACCATCAGCTGCACGGCGGACAAGCACGCACACGTGCGCATCGATCGACGTACTCCGTCCCAAGCCGCTTCGCTCGAGCAACTTTGACGGCTCACCTGTACCACGACCGCATCGAGATCGCGTTCGAGGCTGAAGTCGTCGCGTCCCATTCCCGCAGCACGACGCCTGCGGCCTATGTGCTTGAGCTTGAACACATCCTTGGCCAAAGCCCCGTCTGGCCCGGGAAGCGACCGTGATTCGCCAAATGGGGCCGCCTGAGTGCTTCGATCATCTGCGCGAGGCCCTTCGGGGGGGACGGGGCAAACCGAACCGTGAGTGGATGCAAATCGTCGGGCCCCTGGTCGATCACTCCTTGGCGTCGGTCTGCGCCGCTGTCGAGGCCTCGATTGCTAGCGGAGCATCAAGCTTTGGCAGTGTCCGTCAGCTGCTGTGTCACGAAGATCAGTCACGTGTAGTGGTCGAGCCGGTCGCCGTTTCGCGCGCGGATCTAGCTGAAGTAGAGATCGCGCCTGTGGATCTAGCTCAGTACGACCTCCTCCACGGAGGCCTCGTCGCATAAATAAGAGAGCAACCCCCGATCCTCCCCTGCTGGATACTGATCTCCGCGAGCTGCGGCTGCCGTTGATCGCCCAAGGGTGGGGGCAGGCAGCTGAAGGCTCCGCCAGGCGAGGCACTCCCTAGGCCGAATTCCTCGCGGAACTCGTTCATCTGGAGGTCACCGATCGTTGGGAGCGGTGGGTAGGTTGACGCATCAAGGAGACACACTTCTCGTCTGTGAAGACGCTGGGCACTTTCGACTTCGCACGACAGCCCGCGGTCTCGCGGGACGGTGTGCTGAAGTTTGCTCGCTTCGACTTGGTCATCATCGATGAGCTGGGGTACGTGCCTTTCGACCGCGAAGGCGCGAACCTGCTTTTCTCTTTCATCGCGAAGGTCTACGAGCACCGCAGTCTGATCGTCACGACAAGCCTGCCATTCGCGCGATGGAGTGAGGTCTTTCAGGACGCCACGGCGGAGGCGGCCGTGATCGACCGGGTCGTGCACCACGCGACGATCCTGCAGACCGAGGAGAAGAGCTATCGACTGCAGGCTGCGCAGGACGCGCAAGCGTCCGCCACAAGCAGCTAGGCCGGGCGGAGCGGGGTGCAATACGATGCCGCATTGCGCGTCCCCGAGGGGGCGGCCCCGGCCTGCGGGCCGGGGCACGGCGTGCCCAACCCGGCGCTTCGCGCAGGGCCGGGTCCCCACGCCGCGAGCCGCAGAGCCTTCAAACGGTGCTGGCTGAGCGTGCAGGGGGGGCCCTTTTCAGATGGTCACGAAGGTCCCTTTTTCAGTGGCCGTCGACACGCTACTTGCGCTATCACGAATTGCGGCAGCCATACGTGGAGATCATTCTCCCCTTGGCGGTTCTCCCACAGTAGATTCTACATCACCCAGCAGACATATTATCTGCATCCAATGAAGCCCGTAATCACTTCCCTGAATCTGGCGTTCCTCGCTTTGCTCGCGGCACCCTCGACCTACGGCCAATCGACGCCAGATCCATGCAACGAATCTGGCGAAACACCGCTGAATGGCCCAGGAATCATCCCCGGATCAACACTGAAAACAGACTGTACACAGCTCAACATCAACATCAACATCAACGGCAACTTAGTCACTCCGGCCCAGTGCATTCAGGCCTACACCTACTTCAGTATTCAACAGCACAGCTGCCTAGCCGGAATCACTGGATCACATTGTGATCACGATGCGAACACCTTGAACATCCTCCGCTTCGATGATGGCGGCTGCCCTCAAATCCCCAACCTAAGCGGAATCGATTGGGGGTCGATCGACGATATCATCGGATTGTTACCACGGATCATAGGAGCATTTGCCTGCAAGCCCCCTGCGTCGACCACTGAAAAGAGTGACTCCGCATCCGCGGATGACTGCGACAGTCGGCATACGGAGGGGCACGTCGCTGGTGAAGTCATCCACACCAATCAGGGCGTTTCTGTTGCATGGGTTGGCCAAGGACCGGAGTTCATGCCCGGACCAGCCGGCATCTTCAACCCATTCCTGAGCGCTTACGATCTGGCTCAAACAGCCAGTCCGTCCGAGCTCGGAGGGCCCCTCGGCGCGGTGATTGCGACTCAAGAGAATCTGGATGGCATCTCTTTCAGTGCTTCCTACCGGGTCGAACATTTTGCCTCCGGGCAAACCGTCCCTGAACATGCACGTACCCTCCAACTATCCGGAAACGCTTGCATCGATGGCCGGTTTGATATTGTTCGTATTGTTCCTGCAATTTACGAGGGAAACCCGGACACCATTGAAGAGAAATTGACATTCGACGGGATGTACCTTTGGGCATACCACGAGAATGCAGGTTCAGGAAATCAGATCCCCCTGACCACGGATACGCCGGCCTGGGTTGATCAGGTGCATTTCCAGGGCCTTCACGCCATCTACGACTGGATGGTAGATCCCTACGCGATCCCAAATATCCCCGGCGTCACATACGACATTGAACCGGGAAGCGCACCAGACACCACCTACGCCCGCCGCTCTCACCCGCTCACCGGTGGCTCCTCGTTCGTGAGCGAGGAGTATTTGATCAACACAAGAGGTGGTACCCCGGTGCCGGTCAAACGAGAGGATTTCGACACGCAGGGCCTGGCCTGGAACATTTTCGAGTACAGCGACTTCTTCGCGTTCCGCGATGGTGATTGGCGCCCGAGGGTCTCGACCACATCCAGGTACTACGGTTCTGCCCCCAACCGCACGCTGGTTGTTGAAACCCTAACGATCAACCGCGCCACCCCCTTGGATGCGGCCTCCGCCCTCCTCGTGCCCGGAGAGATTGAGGAGGACATCGATTGGATGATCTGGAATCTCTAGCTGAGGGCATCTCCCAGCATCCGACTGCGAATGGGGCAGGGTACGGGCCCCGATCACTCGGGGCCCGACGGTGACTTCTTCACTCGCGACTCCTCTGTCGCGAACCCAGACGAGGGCCGGCGGAAGCCCCGGCTCAGGGGTCGATCCACTCACTAGCGCGGACTATTCACGGGCCCCCGGCCGGCTTCGCTTCGATCGGCTTGCTTCGGCGAATGGCAATGGCCGGTGGAGTTTTAGCCGCGCAGTAGGCGGACCAGCAGCCGGCACAGAGTGTTTGGGCAGTCACGAGCACGACTTTGAGCAGTCAGGGCATGGATTCTCCCCAAGCCTGCTTCCATTCCTGCTCAATTCCGCCCCGCAGCTCGACTAGGTTGGAATCAGTCCGTACCTGTCCGGTGCAGCCACCTGGATTCGCCCAGGTGAGGCACCCACGATCTG
>CAYWNK010000091.1:0-20940 GCA_964459495.1 uncultured Planctomycetaceae bacterium | reverse complement strand
GCCCGCCCCTGCCGACCGGGGCTGTGATTCCGGGTGGCGCCGCCGGCAATCACTATCTGCTCGTGACCATGTCCCAGGACATCGATCCGGCCTCGGTGTTCGATTTCTCGCCCGCGGGCCTGGCGAACAACTCGCTTGGCGATCTGCTGCGGGTCGAAGCGCGTGGCGGGGGCCTGAGCGCGCCCATGACGATTCCCGGGCGCGTCTTCGTGGCCGGATCGACGCCCGGTCGTCAGCCGCTTGGCGGGGTGCTGCCACTCCTTTCCCTGGTGCGCCAACTTCCGGGCGGCGGCATCGCGGCGACGGTGGTGGACGAAGATCAGGACGGGGATGCCGACGGACTTGGCTTCCCGGGCACCGTCTCTGGCTTCATCGGGGACGAAGCGCTGGTCAGCCGCCGCGCCCTGGTCTTCGTACCGGACGCCGACGACGACCTCAGCACCTTCGAGACCCTGCCGGCCGGGGTTTCGATCTCCATGGTCGTACGGGCGGGCCTGCGCTCTCGGCTGGGCGGAGTCCTCCAGGAAGACCTGCTCGTCTCCACGACGGTGGGTCCCGACGCGGTCGCTCCCAGGCTTTTGCAGGACGGCACGGGTGAGGCGCAGGTGATCCCGGCCAACCTCTCGACCGGGGTCGATCCGGCGACGCAGATCGAGCTCACCTTCACCGAGCCTCTGCAGCCCCACACCGTCGGCTCCCTGCCCTCGTTTCCACCCGCGCTAGGCGGCGTGCGCCTCGGCTACGGCGGGACGCTCGACCTGAACATGCCCTATCAGGCGCAGCCAGCGAGCGTGTTTTCGCTCGACCGCTGGATCCTGACCCCGGTGGTTGGCTTCCCCGGCCAGGGGACATCGGCGGCCGCCTGCGGTCCGCTGAGCCAGGTGACCGTGACCGCCGGCCAAGGGGCGACCCTGTCCGACCTCGCCAGCATCCTGGTCACCGACCTGCTCTCCACCGAATTCGAAGTCGGCCCCGGCCCCGGCATTGTCAACGCGCCTGTCGCCCCCGACTCGATCCTGATCGGGCGCGCTAGCCCGGCAGCGGTTTCGGTGCTCGACCTGAACGGCTTCGGCGCTTCGACCGGCAGTCCGCGCTTCATCGAGGGCGTCCCGGTGGAGGGCCACTCGAACTACCCAAACAACCCCAATGTCCGCTTCCAACCTGGCTTGGGCCTGGAGCCGGGTACCTGCACGGTCGACGGCGGGTCGGCGGGGGCGTTCACGCTCACGCTAGATTCGAATCTGGATGCGGCCCTCGCCCGGCAACCTCAGTTCGCGGACACGACCGACATGGCGCTGGGGGACTCCCTCGACACGGTCTTCAACAACGCGCTCTTCCCCTTCGGCTGCCAGGCGCAAGGGGGCAACATCTGCACCTTGGACGGGCTGAAAGCGATCGCCATCGACTTTGGCCCTTTGGGCAGCGTGATACCGGGGGGGGCCCTGGGCCAGCAGCTGCCCTTGGGCTACGCCAACCTGCTCAGCTGGGCGCCCCATCCCAACCCGCCGCCGCTCGCCTTTCCGCCCGTCTGTACCGTGCCCCAGCTGTTCGGCATGGAGCCCACGTCAACGGATCTCCAGCTGCCCAACCTGCTGGCGCCCGGGGACCCCTTCGGGAGCCCGAACTCCAACCCTCCGATTCCTCCCTCGGGTCTGTTCAACAACGTCCAGAACGCCTACTTCGAGGGACCCTTGGTGGACGAGATTTTCCTGAGCAACTGCGAGCCCTACATGCAGCGCCAGCAAGTGGGCAACTTCCAGTATCTGCTGGACGGTGTCCGCGGGGAGATCGTGGTGATGAACTCCAACCGTCAGACGATCCTCGACCGGATCCCGATGGGGTCCTCTGGACGACTGGCCCTTGCGCCCAACCTCGACTACCTCGCGGTGACGCAGACGGACCTCGATCAGGTGTCCTTCTTGGACATCCGCGTTGCCTCGGCCACCTTCCACCAGGTGGTTCAGGTCACCCAGGTGGGCAGCGGCCCGCTCGGCGTGAGCTGGCAGTCCGACAACGAGGACATCCTGGTCTGCAACGAGCAGGGCGGCAGCCTCTCGGTGATCTCGGCGCTCACCCTTCAGGAGCGACGGCGCGTGACTGGCTTCTTGACCGCCCCCTTCGAGGTCATTGCCCTGCCGCGAATGGAGGGCTTCCTGTTCGAGCGAAACGTGTACTTTGCCTACATCCTCCAGCGGGACGGCAGCCTGGCGGTCTTCGAGTCGGGTCCGAGCGGGCCGAACGGCTGGGGCTACGACGACGTGATCGGAACCGTACCGTTCGTGTTCCAAAATCCCAAGGCGCTGAACGCAGGCGATCCCACGAGCAACTACGGGGTGTGGATCGCCCATGAGGGGCCGTTCGATCCGTCCACGGGGCAGGCCGGTGCGCCGGGCGTCGGAGCCATCAGCCGGGTGGACATTTCTTCGAGCCTGTCCGGGCAGTTGATCCTCGGCAGCATGGCGGGAACCCCCCAATTCCGCTCGATGTCCTTCGGGGTGCAGGCATCCATCGGCGAACCCGTGCTGAGCGGGATTCCGGTGGATCTGGCCTTTGACAATCTCAACAACCTTTCGGCCCTGCCCGGCACGAGCAACCCATTCGGTGCCGGGGCTCCAATCCCCGCCAACGGTCGTGGATTGATTCGGCAGCTGCCCAATGGGGCGCGGGTGGTCCCGACCAACCGGCCCATTGTTCTGCTAGCGGCGATGCCCGGTCCCGACCCCTTTGCCATCGGGGTGGTGGACGCAATCTCGCTGGAGCAGTTCCCCCTGGCACCCATGGACACCAACCCCTTCCAGCCCGGACAGCAGTCCGTGCCGGTGCGGGGCGCGCGCGTGCTGGTCGACGCCTTCCGGCAATAGCTTCGACCGCAGGCGGCTGGCGTCTTTCCGGCGGAGTCATCCCCGGGAAGGCGCCGGCCTTCGTTTCCTCCCGCCCTTGGCCGGCCGAGTGCGGTGTGTCAGTCTGCACTTGGCATGAGCAGCAGCCCCCGCGGCGGCTGCCCAGGTCAGAGCAGCAACACGCGGAGGCCGCCAAAGGGGGCCGAATCAGGAGGTGAGGGGCGATGCAGTGGAATCGAGGCGCAGCGGAGACTCAAGCCAAGCTCGAAGCGGAGCTGGCTGCGGTGAAGTCGGAGCTTGAGCGGACTCGCTCGGAGCGGGACCGCCTGGTGGCGGATTGCATCGAGGCCCGGGATGCGGCGGAGATCGCCAGGGAGGCGCGCGAAGACGTGCGCCGGGTTCTGGAGGCAGCCCGCGCCAACGAGCAGCGCGCCGAGCAGGAGGTCCAGAGCCTGCGCGAAGCGACGGGTCGACTCGTCGAACAAACGACGCAAGCCGAGCGTGCGAGGGGCGTCCTCGAGGGCAGCTTGAGGAGCCTCGAGGGGCAGCTTGGTTCCGAACGGCAGAACGCCGAAGCTGCCCTGCGCGAGGCCCATGCGGGCGCCTGGGCCCTGTCGGCGGAGCACGGCGAGAGCATGCAGGCCCTCAGCCAGGAGCACGCGCGGACGGAGGCTCTGCTGCGCGAGGCCCGGATGCAGCTCCCTGCGCAAAAGCGAACGATCGCCGCCCGTGCGACCGCCGTCGTGGCGCTGATCTGCCTGGTCCTGGCTGGATTGTTGCTGCCCGGTCTGATCGGAATGGCAGCCAGGGACGAGCGCGCCCGCCTGCTGGATGGATTCACCGGGCTCGGTGCCCGCACTCCGGTGGTGCTGTTTGGCGTGTTTGCGGTGCTGGGCCTGTGGCTGGTCGCTTGGACGATCGCACTGCTCCGGGAAGGACGGCGTCAGCGCGAGGCGGAACCGAAGGTTCTCGAGAAGATCCTCGCTAGATAGGGCGCGAGGAAGAGCTCTGCGCCGCGGCTTCGTCTCTGCGCCGCGGCTTCGTCTCAGGGACGGGCGCCATCTGAGGCGTAGGTGCTGCGCGATGCGTTCCGCCTGCGCCTCAGATTGAATGTGGCGGTTTTATTCTCGCCTCGGCTTCCAGTTGGGCAGGGAGCTAGGACGACGTAACTGGGTGAAGGCCTGCGTCTCCGTTCCATGGACGCGTCCTTCAGGCGCGATATGAAACATTCCCAACTACTGCGGGCTGCCCTTCTCGGGGGAGCGCTCTCCACACCTGCCTATTCGCAGGTGATCCTGCCTTCGGACGGCCTCCGGGGGGACTTCTTCGGTTACTCGGTCGACGTGAGTACGGGCCAGGCCATCGTTGGGGCACCGTTCCACGACGAAAGGGGCATTAGCTCCGGCGCGGCCTACATCTACGGGCTCAGCGCAGGGCCGTTCGCCCATTCCCAGGTGAGCAAGCTCACGCCGCCTGACGACTCTGGCGGAGCGTGTTTTGGGATCTCGGTGGCGGTCGACGACGTGCTGGCGGCGGTGGGGGCGCCGGGTGCCAACGTGCCCGGTAGCGGGCCGGGCAAAGTGCACGTGTTCATGGATTCAGGCAGCTGGAAGGTGGACGAGGTCTTGAGCGCGAGCCCCGGGTCGGATCGCGACCGCTTCGGCGAGGCCGTCGACCTGGAAGGGAAGTGGCTGGCTGTGGGCGCCCCCAGGGATGACGAGCGCGGGACGGATGCGGGGGCGGTTTACCTCTACCGGCGCAACGGAAGCGGCTGGCAGCTGCGGCAAAAGGTCTTTGCGCCGAGCACGGGCCCGGGCGACAGCTTCGGTTTCTCCCTCGACCTGGACGGTCAGCGCCTAGCTGTGGGCGCCTACCAGAACGACCTTGGCACAACGAACGCGGGAGCGGTCTACGTGTTTGTGCGCTCGGGCAACGACTGGATCATCGAATCCACTCTTCTGCATCCCGATCCGGATCTGAATGACCACCTAGGCCGCAGCGTCGACCTCTCCGGTGACCTACTGATCGCGGGGACGCCCGAAGACGACGACGTGGGCTCCCAAGCGGGTGCTGCGCTCGTCTGGCGCCTGCAGGGAACCGTCTGGGGTCTGGCCGCCGAGCTGCGTGCGTCCGACGGCGCGGCCGGGGACTCCTTTGGGCACTCGGTCTGCGTCGGACCCGAAGGCCGCTTGCTGGTCAGTGCGCCCAACGACGACGACTTTGGCTTCTCCTCGGGCGGGGTCTATCTCTACGAGCCCAGCGGCACGGGGTGGAACTCAGCGCTCAAGCATCCCTTTGGCGAGCCTGCCCCTGGGGATTACCTGGGCCTCGATATGTCCTACGACGGCCAGTACGGCCTCGTCGGCCTGATGTTCAACGACACTCTGGATATCGACGCCGGGGCAGCGATGGGGCTTGAGGCCGGTGAGTTCCCGTCGGACTGGGCGGTGGCGGGCTGCTTCTGCGACGAGGGACCCTGCGGCAACAACGACAGTTCGGCCGGTTGCTCGAACTCCACGGGTCAGGGGGCGGTCCTGCAGGCGAACGGCAGCAACTCGGTGACGGCGGATGATCTGCTTCTCACCGCGAGTCCGCTGCCCGCCCAGCAACCGGCCTTCCTGCTGATGGGCTCGGACAACGTATCGGTCTTCCTGCGGGACGGCTTGCGCTGTGCGGATGCTGGAAGCGGCAGTCTCTACGGCTTCACCGGGTCTTCCGACGCCAACGGCAGCCTGACCTACGGTCCTGGTTTGGTGGCCAGGAGCACAGGCTTCGACTCCGGCGGCACGATCCTGGCGGGCGCCACCTGGAACTTCCAGGTGTGGTACCGCGACCTCGCCGGACCCTGCGGGCAGGGGACCAACCTCTCGAGCTCGGTGATGGTGACCTTTGCGCCCTAGAGGCCCGGCCGAAAACCCCGCGCAGGCGAGGCACGGCTGATTCGACCCGACTCTGCGTTGCCAGAATCCGCGAATGGAGCCGACCATGCACGGATTCCGGCGCCTTGATTCGAGCCGAATCGCCCGCACCTCGCCCGCGCGGTGTTTTCGGCCGGACCTCTAGGGGCCGGTGCTCGCCCGCACCAGCGGGCTAGCGCTGGCCGTGCACGGCCTCGAGCTTGGTCATGCGACCGGCCCTGTTCCAGTCCATCACGTAGAGGTTGCCCAAGCCGTCCCAGGCGGCGGAGTGTGGGCTGAGGAATTCGCCGGCGGCCCACTGATCGGTGGGCACGCCGTTCTGGGCGCGCTTGGCGGGATCGGGGTTGTCGCCCAGGTGCCCGACGAGCGCGTTCTCGCCATTGAGGATCGAAATCCGGCCGGCCAGGTCGGCGACGACAAGGTGCTCGCCGTGGGCGTAGGTGTTGCAGGGGCGGCGTAGGTCGGCCTCGATGACCGCGAGGTGTTCGCCCTCGAGGTCAAAGCTCTGCAGCCGGTGATTCTCGCGGTCGGAGACCAGCAGGGTCGGCTGCTCGCCGCGGGCGTCGAGCATGATGCCGTGGCAGGTGACGAACTGGCCGGGGTCCGAGCCGCGACCGCCAAAGCAGCCGAGCCAATCGCCGGTGGCGGAGTAGCGGTGGACCCAGTTCTGGCCATAGCCATCGGCGACGAACACGTCGCCGCCGGGGGTGACGGCGATGCCGGTGGGCTTGTACTGCCCGGCGGATTCGTACTTGCCGGAGGCCTCGGGCCAGCCGACGCGCATCAGGATCTCGCCCTCTAGGGTGGTCTTCAGCCACTCGTGGCGGCCGGTGTGGGTGAGGTAGAGCACCTGGCGGCGGGTGTCGGGCTGCCCCTCTTCCCCGGCGGGCACGACCTCGTCCACGATCGTCATGCCGTGCAGGCCTCCGGCGAGCTCCTCACCCCAGGAGTCCAGGAGTTCGCCCGAGGGGGAGGCAACGCAAACCGCGTGCTTGGCGTCGGTGTTGAAAAACACCCGCCCCTTGGCGTCGACGACCGTGGCTCCGTGGGTGTTGCCCAGGGCCATGTCGCCGGGTAGCTGGAGCCAGTCGGGCGTCCAGGCAAAGCGCATCTCGCCCGCGGCGAGGATCGGGCCAGCACCCTTGGCGGCATCTTGGCCGGAGTCCTGGGATTGGCTCGCGGCGACCAGCAGGCCGGCGGTGGCAAAGACGAGAAGGGAGCGGCGCATGGGGTTTCGTTGGCGGGGTGAAAGAGGGAGGCTGGAATCCTAGCGCTTCCCCGCTGGCGTAGCATGGGGGGCATGCGCATCCCCTTCCTGCCGCTAGTCACCGGACTCCTGTTCCCCCTGAGCGTTGCGACGCCCGTCCAGGGGCTGTCTGCCGAGCCGAGGCCCCCCCAAGATGCCGGTGTGGAGGCTGGGCCGCTCACCGCCGCGGAAGCCTCAGGCTTCGGTCGCACGTCCCTCTTGGGAGAGGTGCAGGCATTCCTCAGCAGCTTGGACGCAATGCCCTTTGCGGCGCGGGTCGATGTGCGCGAGCTGGGGGTCACGGCGGAGGGCCGCAGCCTACCGCTCGTCGTGGTGGCCCTGGACCCTCCGGATCGCGCGCAGCGCTCCGAGCGCCTGCGGGTGGTGTGCACCGGCAACATTCACTCCGGAGAGGTTGAGGGCAAGGAGGCGTTGCAGGCCCTGATTCGCGAGTTTGCCCGGGGGGAGCACACTGCGCTCCTGGAGGGCCTCGAACTCTGGTTGGTGCCCGTGTTCAACGCCGACGGCAACGAGCGCGTCGATCCGCGCAACCGCGAGACCCAGAACGGTCCCGTGTCGGGTGTCGGCACGCGCGGGAACGCCGCCGGTTTGGACCTGAACCGGGATTTCGTCAAGGCCGAGACCGAGGAAGTGACCGCGCTGCTCAGGCTCTGGAACGAGCTGGATCCGCACGTCTTCATCGACCTGCATACGACCAATGGGTCCTACCACGGCTACCACCTGACCTACGCGCCGTCGCTGTCGACGAGTGCGGATCCGGACCTGGATGACTTTGCCCGTGCGACGTTTCTCCCCGAGGTGGCCGCGGCGATGCTCAGCCAGGGTCTGCGCATCCAGCACTACGGCAACATGGGGCGCGGGGTGCCGCGCAGCTGGTCGACCTACGATCATCGTTCGCGCTTCGGCACCAATGCCTTTGGGCTTCGCGGCCGGCTTGCGATTCTGTCCGAGGCCTACAGCTATCTGCCCTTCGAGGAGCGGGTGGTGGTGACGCGCGCGTTCGTGCTGGAGCTGCTTGGCAGTCTGACGAAGCACCGCGAGACCCTGATCAAGGCCTGCGCTCGAGCCGACGGGCGCATGCTCGCACGGGAGGCCACCTTTGGCAGCGACACCCACCTGGTGGAGGGGCACCGGGCGAAGATCGCCGTGGGAGGTGTGCGCGAAGTGCCCCTCGGCGAAGGAAGGGGCAGTCGCAAGGAGGCGACGGACGAGCTGAGCGAGGAGGAGATGCTGGTGCGCGTGGCCTTCGAATCCAGGCGGCGTGAGCGCCTGCCAGTGGCCTGGGTGGTGGTCGAGGAGCAGGGCGCCATCGGGGCCCTGCTCACCCGTCAGGGCGTGGAATTCGAGGTGCTTGGGCAGCCGCGCGCTGCGGCCCTGAGCGAATTCCAGATCGAGGAGGTCCAGCGTTCCAAGCGACCGTTCCAGGGCCACCACGAGGTGAAGATGCTCGGCGCCTGGGCGGAGGGGCCCAGCACGGCGCCGGCAGGAGCCCTCTGGGTGCCCGGGGCCCAGCTGCGGGGGCTGGTGGCCGCCCAGCTCCTGGAGGCCCTGTCCGAGGATTCCGCCGCTACCTGGAATTACTTCGACAAATCGCTCGGCTTCGGTCTGGACGGCTCGAGGACGGACGCCGCGCCGCGCTACCCGGTGCTGCGGGCCCTGACGGTGCGCTGATTTTTACGCCGCTGCAGGGCCCTGGCCAGGACCCAGCCAAGAACGACGCCACAGAGGGTCGCGGCCAGGTCCAGGGGGGAAAACACCCGGGCTGGAATGGCGATCTGAGACAGTTCCTCGGCGCCCAGGGCCAGGCCGGCGAGGCCGGAGCCAAGGGGCAGTCGCAGGCGGCCTACGACGACCAATGCCCGCCCTGAGGCGCGCTCGGCCAGTAGGGAGAGGCCGCCGGCGAGCCCCAGATGGGCGGCCAGATCGCCCCCTGGGAGGCCGTAAACGGCCATGGCCCAGGGGGGCAGCGCGCCCTGGTCGGCGAGGACGATGAGTCCGACCAGGGCGGCCACGTAGGGGATCAGCAGGGAGAGGGGTCTCATGGGGGAGACGTCCGTTGACACTTTCAACCTACCCTGCTTTCGGGCTTGGGATGCGGATTCCCGCGGGCCAGAGTGCACTGACAGCCTCGATGTGCCCTGGGCGGGTCTAGAGGGGCTGCGGGTTGACGGGATGGCACACGCCGTGCTTAGAATCCGCCGCCTGCCAGCAGCGCCCGGCGCCGCCCAGCCGCGTCGAGCCCCTTATTTCCCATGGTCAAATCCCTCGTCATCGTCGAGTCGCCTACCAAGGCCAAGACGCTCCGCAAGTTCCTGGGTCCCGATTTCATCGTCGAGTCCTCGGTGGGGCACGTGCGGGACCTGCCCGCCAACGCCGCTGAGGTGCCCGCCAAGTACAAGGGCGAGAAGTGGTCTCGCCTCGGGGTCAACGTGGAGTCGGATTTCGAACCGCTCTATATCGTTAGACCTGAGAAGAAGAAGAAGATCGCCGAGCTGAAGGCGCACCTCAAAGAAGTCGACCGGCTCCTGCTCGCGACCGATGAAGACCGCGAGGGTGAGGCGATCTCCTGGCACCTGCTGGAGGTGCTCCAGCCCAAGGTTCCGGTCGAGCGGATGGTGTTCCACGAGATCACCAAGAGCGCGATCCTCGCTGCGCTGGCGGATACCCGCCAGGTCGACAGCAACATGGTCGAGGCCCAGGAGAGCCGGCGCATCATCGACCGGCTCTACGGCTACGAGGTGTCGCCGACCCTGTGGCGCAAGATTGGCCCCAAGCTCTCCGCGGGCCGGGTGCAGAGCGTGGCGATTCGGATGCTGGTCGAGCGCGAACGCGCCCGGATGCGCTTCAAGGAGGCCGAGTACTGGGACCTGATGGCCCACTTCACGACCGACGAGGCTTCGCCCGCCAAAGGCAAGGGCTTTGATGCGCGCCTGGTCTCGGTGGACGGCAAGCGCGTCGCTTCGGGCAAGGACTTCGATCCGGACTCTGGCCAGCTGAAGCCGGGTGCGAACGTGTCGCTGCTCGATGCCAAGGGCGCTGAGGAGCTGCGCCAGTCGCTGATGAGCGGCAAGTTCACGATTGCCAGCGCAGAGGAAAAGCCCTTCAAGAAGAGCCCTGCGCCGCCGTTCACGACCTCGACCCTCCAGCAGGAGGGCAACCGGAAGCTGCGCTTCGACGCCAAACGGATCATGCGGGCCGCCCAGCGCCTGTACGAGAACGGCTTCATCACTTACATGCGGACCGACTCGGTGAACCTGTCGGACACCGCGATCGAGATGGCGCGCACGGCGATCGGCAAGGAGTACGGCGAGGAGTTCCTGCCGGCTGAGCCGCGGCGCTACAAGAGCAAGGTCAAGAACGCCCAGGAGGCCCACGAGGCGATTCGCACGGCGGGGGACGAGGTGCTGCCGACGTCCAAGATCCGCGCCACGCTGGGCGAGGATGAGGCCAAGATCTACGACCTCATCCGCAGCCGCACTCTGGCTTCGCAAATGAAGGATGCCCAGGGCCGCCGCATGGTGCTCAAGGTGGAGGCCCCGGGCGGAACCCGCGAGGTCGTCTTCCAGGCGTCGGGCTCGGTGATCGACTTTCATGGCTTCCTGCGCGCCTACATCGAAGCCGACGACGAAGGCTCGTTGGGCGGGGGCGATGGGGACGTGGTCTTGCCCCCCGTGGAAAAGGGCGACAGCGTTACGGGCAAGGACCTGTCGGCGGAAGAGCACCACACGACGCCGCCCGCGCGGCTCACCGAGGCCAGCCTCGTCAAGGCCCTCGAGGAGTCCGGCATCGGCCGGCCCTCGACCTATGCATCGATCATCGACACGATCCAAACGCGCTCATATTCGTTCAAGAAGGGCAGCGCTCTCGTGCCGACCTTCACCGCCTTCGCGGTTGTTTTCCTGATGGAGAACTACTTCTCGGACCTGGTGGACCCCGCATTCACGGCGCGTATGGAAGAGCGCCTCGACGCCATCAGCCGCGGCGAGGACCAGTCCAAGCCCTATCTGCGCGCCTTTTACCTGGGCGACGGCATCGACAACGGCAACGGGCCGGGCGAGGAGGACGGTGAGCCCGGCGGCCTCAAGCCGCTCGTCGAGCACACGATCGAGACGATCGATCCGCGCCGCGTCTGCACGATCCCCATCGGCCAAGACGATCAAAAGCGCGACATCATCGTGCGCGTGGGGCGCTACGGCCCCTTCCTACAGCGTGAGGAGACGACAGCGCCGCTGCCCGATCCCTGCTGCCCGGATGAGGTCACGATCCCGTTCGCGGAGGAGCTGCTGGCGGCCAAGGAGCGCAGCGAACAGCCGATCGGAGAGCACCCGGAGACCAAGGAGCCGGTGTACGTGAAGACCGGGCGCTATGGTCCCTACGTCCAGCTCGGCGAGCTCACCGACGACCACAAGCCGAAGATGGCGTCACTGCTCAAGGGCATGCGCCCCGACAGCATCGACTTCGACACGGCCCTGCAGCTGCTGGCCCTGCCCCGCACGCTGGGCAAAGACGCGGAAGGCGAAGAGATCCAGGCCTTCAACGGCCGCTACGGCCCCTACATCAAGCGCGGGAGCGACAGCCGGAGCCTGACGGCTGAAGACAACCTGCTCACCGTCGACCTGAAGCGCGCACTCGAGCTGCTCGCCCAGGAGAAGCCCGGCCGGGGCCGCGGCCGCGCCGCCGAGCCCATGCGTACCTTCGAGAACGTGAAGGAGGTCGAGGGCGGCATCATCAAGCTGATGGACGGCCGCTATGGCCCCTACGTCACCGACGGCGAGACCAACGCGTCCCTGCCCAAGGGCGCGGACCACGAGAAGCTCAGCCTCCAGGACGCCCTCGACCTGCTCGAGGCCCGCCGTGCGGCCGGCCCTTCCAAGAAAAAGAAAAAGAAGAAGAAGGCCGCGAAGAAAAAGGCAGCCAAGAAGCCGGCGGCCAAGAAGAAGGCCGCGAAGAAACCCGCTGCGAAAAAGAAAGCGGCCAAGAAGCCTGCGGCGAAGAAGGCCGCCGCCAAGAAAACGGCTTCGAAAAAGAAGGCCTCCAAGAAGGCCGCGACGAAGAAGGCAGAGGAGTAGGTCCTTGGATGCGAGCTCGCTGGGAACGGACCTCTTGTCGGGGCTCTCGGCGATGCTCGACGGATCCTTGCCCGTCTTGTGCCGTTCCCATCCCTTGACCGCTGAACCGACGGCGCCCGGGGCCGGCGCTTAGCCCATGGCGAAGGCGGATCACGGGCGCCTGATCGCCCTCGACTGGATGCGCGGCATCGTGATGGTGCTGATGACGGTCGATCACGCGAGCCATGTCTTCAACGGGGCTGGCATTTCCCCTGATAGCTATCTCTTCGGGGCGATCGGGGAGGACCTGAGCCCCGATGGGAGCCCCTGGGCTTTCCTGACGCGCTGGGTCACGCACCTCTGTGCCCCGACCTTTCTATTCCTGGCGGGCGCGTCGGTGGCCCTGTCCGCGGCAGCCCGCGAACGACGAGGCGTGCGTGCGTGGCGGGTCGACGTTCACCTGATCTTGCGCGGACTGTTGCTCGTGCTGCTCGAAGGCTGGATGTTCGCCGCATGGGGGATGCAGACGATTCAGGTGCTGTATGCGATCGGTGTCAGCCTCGCGGCGATGGCCTTCCTGCGGCACCTGCCTACCTGGCTGACGGTGGGGGCGGCGGGGGTCTTCTTGGTCCTGGGTGAAGCGGCCGTCGTGGCCGCGGGCCTGAAGCCGCAGCCCCTCGGCGTGATGGATCCGCCCGGGCCTTGGACGACGGCCTGGCTGCTCCCGCGCTTTGAGGAGCTGGCCGAGGCGCCGAATTGGCTGGGCCTGCCCCTGTTTCCGTTCCGGGTCTTCACCTACCCCGCGGCGGGCTGGATGGCGATCCTGGTCCTCGGACACGGCTTCGGGCGGTGGTTGATCGGAGCGCGGGGGACCGTGGGCTTCGGGCGCCGGGCGGCGCGTTTTTGCGCGGGTTGGGGAGCGGCCTTCCTGGTCGCCTTCGTGATCCTTCGCTCAGCAGGGGACTACGGCAACTACTGGCTCGACCGCACGGACGATTCGTGGCTGCGCTGGCTGCAGGTTTCCAAGTACCCGCCGAGCCTTGCCTTTACCCTGCTCGAGCTGGGGATCGCCGGGCTGTTGCTGGCGCCCCTTTGGCTGCTGCAGGGCACGCGCCTGGGCGCGCTGCGCTCGGATCCTGTGACGGTGCTCGGACAAACGGCGCTGCTGTACTACTTGCTGCACGCCCACTTGCTGCGCCTCGCGGGTCTCTGGGGCTTTGGGATCCCGCTGATGGACGTGGGGCCCTACGGTCCCGCGAGCGCCTGGATCGGGGCAGCGGGCTGCGTGTTGGCGCTGTGGCCCCTCTGCGCCGGCTACCGGGGATGGAGGGGGTCCCGGCGCTAGGGGGTCGATCGGGGCGCTAGCCGAGGAGCTTGCGCGTGCGCCGGCGCAGGCGCGGAACGACAGTCTCTTCGAACCAGGGGTTGTTGCGCAGCCAGCGGTTGTTGCGCGGGCTGGGATGGGGGAGCGCGACGAAGGGCGAGCGCGGGCCCGTGCCCTCGCGCACGATCTCGGTGACGGTCTTGGACTTGGGCGGTTGGAGATAGCGTTCGAGGGCGTAGCGTCCGATCAGCAGCGTGAGCTCAATCTTGGGCAGCAGCTCGAGCAAAGGCGGGTGCCACTCGGGCGCGCACTCTGGGCGCGGGGGCATATCCCCGCCCTTGCCTTTTCCCGGGAAGCAAAAGCCCATCGGCACGACGGCGAAGTGGCGTACGTCGTAGAACTCCTCGTCGCTCACGCCGAGCCAGTCCCGCAGTCTTCGGCCGCTGGGATCGTCCCAGGGGACGCCGCTTGCGTGGACTGCCGTGCCCGGCGCCTGGCCGATCACCATGACACGCGAGTCCCGACTGGCGCGCACGATGGGCCGCGGGCCGAGCGGGAGGTGCTGCGCGCAAATCTCGCATGCCGCGATCTGCTGCAACAGCTGCTGGAGAGCGCCTTGGGCCATGGAGCGGAGGTGGCACGCCCGCCAGGACTCGAACCTGGGACCTGCTGATTAGAAGTCAGCTGCTCTATCCAGCTGAGCTACGGGCGCATGGGGATGAGTCTACGTTACATGCCAGTCTGTTCCCAGCCTGGGCAGTCTCCGTGGCCGAGGTGATGCTGAGCTGGCAGGGATCGCGGTTTGTGCGCAGGGCTCGGCCTTGCCGGCGGAGGCTGCGGGGCTGGGACAGCCCCCGGGGGGATTGGTTACCCTGCGGCCATGCAGGCCATCCTGTTCATCGGCATCCAGGCCACGGGGAAGTCATCGTTCTACGCTTCGCGCTTCGCCGACACCCATGTCCGCATCAACCTAGACATGCTGAGGACTCGGAACCGGGAGGCGCGGCTGCTGGAGCTTTGCTGCCAGACCCAGCAGCCGTTCGTTGTGGACAACACGAATCCGGCGCGAGCGGATCGGGAGGGCTACATCTCGGCTGCCAAGGCGGCGGGGATGGCGGTCGTGGGCTACTACTTCGAGTCGTCGATCGAGCCCGCGCTCAAGCGCAACGCCGAACGCAGGGGCGAACGCCAGGTTCCCGAGCGCGGTGTGCGTGGCGCGCATGCCCGCCTAGAGATCCCAAGCTGGGACGAGGGATTTGACGAGCTTCACTACGTTCGACTTGAAGAGGGTGGTTTTCACATCGAGGGTTGGCGCCAATGAAATTTGACGAGCTAGATCAGAAGCTGCGTGTCTACGAGACGGCTTCCGACCTGTGCGTGCTACCCGGCATGTACATGGTGGCGCGTATCGACGGACGGAATTTCACCCGGCTGACGAAGGAGGTGCACCAGTTCGAAGCGCCGTTCGACGAACGCTTTCGGGACCTGATGGTCGAGACGACGGGACACCTGATGGACTGCGGGTTCCGGGTGATCTACGGCTACACCCAGAGCGACGAGATTTCGCTTCTCTTCCATCGCGATGAGGAGGTCTTCGGTCGCAAGCTGCGGAAGTACAACTCGGTTCTCGCTGGGGAAGCGAGCGCCAAGTTTTCGCTGTTGCTCGGCGACCGAGGCGTCTTCGACTGCCGCATCTGCCAGCTGCCGACCAAGACGCTTGTCGTGGACTACTTTCGCTGGCGCAACGAGGATGCGCACCGGAACTCGTTGAACGCCCACTGCTACTGGGCGCTGCGCAAGAAGGGAGACGGGGAAAGGGCCGCAACGGAGCGCGTGAGCGGCCTATCGGTCGCGGACAAGAACGAGCTGCTCTATCGGATCGCCGATACCAATTTCAACGATCTACCGCTTTGGCAGCGCCGAGGAACAGGGCTGTACTGGGAAACCTATTCAAAGCCAGCGCTCAACCGCAAAACAGGCCAGGCGGTGGAGGCCCATCGCCGCCGACTGAAGGTGGACTTCGAGCTGTCCATGAAGGACGAATACAGCGCATTCGTCCGGGGACTGCTCGACCCATCAGACGCTTAGCTCGGCGGAGACGCTCCGGCGCTCCCCGAACCCTTTGTCAGAAGATCAGGCCGCGCGGTCGTCGACTCGATCGAGGAGCTCGGTATCGCCGGCCGCCAGCGAGAGCTGGTGCTCGTAGTTTTGCTGGAGCAGGCCGTTGTCGGAGGGCAGCAGGCGCGGCAATGGCGACTCTGCGACGCGCACGCAGCAGGCCGTGAGCTCCCGACGGGCGTCGAGCTGCGCACAGAGGCGGGTATGCATCCCGGGGTCGAGGATGCTCTGGCCCAGCTCGGCGCCGAGGTAGAGGCGTAGCTGGTTCACGCTTTCTTCGAGGGTCTCGACCATGCTCGCGTCGAGCGGTGCCCAGGCGCCGCGATCGGGCATGGACTGCTTGAGCAGCTTGGCGCGCTCCACCAGGTCTCCGTCGAAGTAGGGGACGAGGGGCTTGGAGGGGGCCGGCTGATGGCGAGAGGGCTCGAGGCTGGCGTTGGCCAAGGCATCGATCAACTGGAAGCGTTCTTCGGCACAGCGCAGCGCCGCTGCCAGCAGCTGGGACTGGTATTCGCTGCGCTCCCAGGAGTTGACCTGGGCGACGAGGTTCTCGAGGGACTCGCGCAGCAGTTCAGATCGGCGCACGAGGGCTCCCGCGGGCTGCAGGCTGTGGACAGCGCCGGCAAGGCTGCGATGGCTGAAGGGCACCAGGACCTGGGTCGAGAGCTCGATCGCTAGATCGCCAGCCTCTAGGGCGTGCTGGATCGCGCCGAGGACGACGACCGAAGGCCGCTGGACGGCGCGGTGGTCGGGCTGCTCGCTGGTATCGGCATTGCGCCGCAGCAGCTTGCTAAGCGGGTAGCCGAGCATGATCCAGGCCTGCGTGCTGACGAAAATGGTGGCGACCTCGAGCGCTACGATGCACTCGAGCCCGTGCAGGCCGGCCCAGGGCGTACCGACGACGAAGCGCATCCCGACTGCAGTGAGCCCGATCGCGCAAAAACAGCTGACCAGCGAGTGGGCTTGCAGCATCCGCTCAGCGCGTCGCACCCGCGGGCCCCTGGCCAGGTCGCCAAAGAACAGTCCGATCGCGCGGCCCAGGTGCGAGCCGGCGGTGGTGGCCAGCGCGGTGTGCAGGGGGAGAAGGCCCCCGTAGACGAGAGCAGGGAGGACGACGAGCACGAGGCCGCGCGGATGGCCCATCACCTGCAGCAGGCAGCCAACACCGAGCCAGGCGATCGCGTCGATCGGGCGGCTCCACGGTGCGATGTCGACGAGGCCGGCGAGCGAGTCCAGTTCCTTCGCCATCATCAGCGCGCCGAGGATGAGCGCGCACCAGCCCGCGGCTAGGCCACCGATGGCGCCCCAGGTCTGACCCCGCTCGCGCCAGGAGAGCATGGCGCCGGCGGCGAAAACACCGACCAGCGCGGGCGCAGTGGCCGGATGGGCTCCGGGAAGGAGCATGCTCAGTGCCAGGAGGCCTGTTCCTCCAGCCGCTCCCATGCCGAACCAGCTGGATCCCAGGGTGGACAGGCGCCCCGTGGCGATGAGGCTCAGCGCGTCACGATCCCGGTGCCCACGCCCAGGGGCCGTCAGGCCTGCGAGCATGCCCATCAACCAGCACGGTGTTAGGCGCCACTTCGGGTTGCGGCCAGCTCGCAGCAGGATCGCGTCGAGCACGCGTCCCCCCGCAACGGCCACAATCCAAGTGCCAGCGAGGGCTACCAGTAGACCGAGGGCCCCTTGCCATTGGGCGGCGTAGGTCAGGCTGGCGCCGAGACGATCTCTCAGTGGGGCGATCCAGGGAAAGTCCATCTGTGGCTACGGATCGGATGGCAATCTGGCCAGGATTCACTCCAATTCACAAGAACTCGCCGGCCCGCTGGAATTCCCCAGCCGTGCAGTCCCCGGATGGGGCAAGACTGGGCAAGGTGACCCATCCAGAGGCAGGGATTGCCCACAGACCCCGGACACTCCTGCGGGCATCCCTTGACCCAAGCGACCGGGTGGTCCACCATTAGGGACTAGGCATGGACCGCCCCAATCACCAGCAGCATCAAAGCCCGGAAGCACGGCCGCGCCGTCGCGTCCGCGAAGGAGCGATTGGGGCACTTGTCGTCGTGCTCTTCGTGCTGGCACAGCTGGGTTCCGTGGCGCACCACGCGCTGGTGCCCCACAGCGCGAACGGGCATTGTTCTGCGCACGGCTACGATGCTGCGCCGCAGGCCTCCCTGGTCGAGGCTGGCTGCCCTGCCGTCGAGCTGGATGACCGTGGGGCGGATGGGCACGAGCATGCTGGGCAGCCCGAGAAGGATGGGCAAGAAGGCCCCTCCGTCGAGGCTGACGCCCTCCACCTGGAGCTCTGCAGCATCCCCACGCTGGGCGAGGTCAGCCCGCACATCGCGACGGTCGGTTCGCTTCGCATCGGAACGCTCGTCGAGCACTGCGTGCGGTCTGGGACCGGCTCTCAGGAATCGCTTTGGCAGATTCCGGTCTTCCGCTTAGCACCCAAGCAATCGCCTCCGCACGAGGCTTAGGCAGCTCCTGAGTGGAGCTGGGGGACCCGTGCGGCATGCCTGCGCGGGTCATGGAGTCGAGCAAGGGGGTCCGAGGATCCCGCTCGACGGTTTGGCGCCCTGGCGGCGTCCGTTTCCATCCTTTCGCGTTGCGTTTGCTTTTCGTGCTGTGCCATGTCCGTAGTTCATCTTCATGGGCCCCCCGGAACGGGGTTTTGTCCCACCGACTCGTCTCCCTCTCCCGCTCCGGGTTCCGATCGCTTGTCCCCGGCGAAGGGGCAATACCCCGCGAACTTCGTCGCCCTCGTCGAACCACACCTGCCTGATCTCATCGCCTCTGCGAGGCGCATCCTGGGCAGCGAAGACCTCGCCTGGGACGCGGTCCAGGAGTCGCTCCAGCGCATCTGGGTCCGCGGTTGGCTGCCCGAAGATTGCGGCGCTGCGCTCGCCTACTTGGTCAGGAAATCGAGCTTGCACCTGCGGCGTTGCCAGTCTCGGCGCTCGGACCACGAGTACCGTTTCGCCGCTTCCTCCGGGCGGTCCTGCTGTGAGGAAGATCCCTTGGCGATCCTCGAAAACGCGGATCAGGTGCGCCAGATCCGCGAGGCGATTCGGGGCATCTCGGCCGAGTACAGGGCGGTCCTCGAGATGTACGAGGTCGAAGGGGAGAGCTACGAGGGCATCGCCAGACGCCTGGGCTTGCCGGTCGGCACGGTCCGCTCTCGGCTGAGTCGCGCGCGGAAGCAGCTGCGCGAGATCCTCGGTGACTCCTTTTTTGCCGCCTGATGAGCTCCCATCGCATGCGATTGCAAAGGACCATTGGCTTGGGAGCCATTCTCGGGCTGCTTCTCCCCGGGGCAGCCCTGGGGCAGGAGGTGGAGGGCGCGCCCAGTCAGGTGTCGTCTCCCGCGACCAGCACCTTGGCTCCGCGCCCCCTGATGCTGGGGACCCACGACCGGCTGGTGCTTGAGAGCGATCTCACCCGGGTCGCGGTCGGCCGTAGCGACGTCGTTTCCTTCGAGATTCTGACCAGTCGCGAGCTGCTGGTCCTTGGATCCGGGCTGGGCCGAACGAGCCTGGTGATCTGGTTCGCCGACGGTCAGACCGAGACGGTCATGTTCGAGGTGATGCCCGATCTTTCCCTGCTGCAGACTGCACTGGCGGAGATCCATCCCTCGATCCGGCTTGAGCTCGCCCCCGATCGCCTCGCCTATGTCCTGCGTGGGCTGGTTCCCGACGTGACGTATCGCCAGGCCGCTGAGGCGGCGGCGACGTCCTACCTCTCGTCTTCGAGGGGAGGCGCTGGGGCGACGTCCCTGGTGCAGGGGGAGCAGCCCGACGGTTCCGGCTCGCCGGAGGCGGGGTCGACTGGAGGACCGGAAGGTGACGCAGACCCGGGCGCTGACGGCCCCAAGATTCAAAGCTCGGCGCTCGAGGAAACCTCCGATGCCGCGGTCATCAATCTCATCCAGCTCGAGAGCCTTCCGGACCTTGCCGACGAGAAGATCCGCGAGGCCCTCGAGCCCCTGACCCATTCCTCGGTCACGGTGCGACGTGTGCGCGTGGGGGACTTCGACAACGACGCCGAGGACCTCTTCGTGCTCGAGGGCGAGGTGCCCGATCAGGTCACCCTCACCCGTGCCTTGTTCCTCGCTTCACGGGCCCTTGGGGGCGGTGGTGGCAACGGCCGGAACTCTGACATTCGAGTGCTCGCCGATGAGGCGGGTGCCCTGACTCAGGTCCAAAACGTCTTCGGCGCGCGTACCTCCGGCGGTGGGGGGGCGCAGGCCAACCAATCCATCGGAGTAGGCAATGTGGGCCAGTCGGGGGGGCAGGGCGGCCAGAACCAGGCGCTCGTCAACCGCATCGGCTCGAACCTGGGCCGGGCTAAGGTTGTCGAGGCCGCAGATGGCCGGATCTTGTCGATGATCCGCGTGGTTCACCTGCCTCTCGTGCGCGTGGATCTACGCCTCTACGAGGTCAACCTCAGCCGTTTGCGCCAATGGCGCAATGAACTCGGGGTGCTGACTTCCGACTTTGACCAGGGCGGCCTGAATCCCCCCGGCTTTGCCGAGGATCTCCAGGGCTCGCGCGCAGCGGGCGCGGGGCAGGATGACGTTCAGAACTTCCTCGGCTTCCTGGACGGCGGCTTCAGCAACCAGCTGCAGCTGGTTTCAGGTGGCTTCGCGGTCGACGATTTCTTTCAGCTCCTGGTCAGCGAGCAGGTTGCGCGCTCCCTCTCGCGCCCTTCCTTGACCGTTCTCTCCGGTGAGCAGGCGGTGTTTGGGGTCGGGGGCCAAATCCCTGTCCCGGTCGCCTTGACGGTGGGGGGTGGCGCCGACCAGGTGCTCAACGGCGTCGACTTCCGCAACTTCGGTGTGCAGCTCTCCGTGCGCCCCATGGTGGAAGAGCTCGATGGGGAGACGATCACGCTGGACGTCGCTCCGAGCGTAACGCTTCCGGATCTTGAGCTGACGGCGGCCATCGGAGCCGCCTCGGGCCAGGGTACCGGCACGACTGCCTTTGAAACGCGCGGGGTGCGGACGCACACGCGCCTTCGGGATGGGGACTCGATGCTGATCGGAGGCCTGATCTCCCAGCGGGATGAAAAGGCCCAAGGCAAGACTCCTGGCCTGGGCGATCTGCCTCTCGCGGGCTGGCTGTTCAACAATGAATCCGGCAGCAGCGAAGAGTTCGAACTGGTCGTCGTGGTCAACCCCGTGATCGTTCGGCCAGAGCGCCTCGACGCGCGCCTGTGGTCCTTTTCCGAGCCGGCCGACGTTCTAGACGCCTGCTTGAGCGAGGTCCGAGGATCGTCCGGCGCTGCCCCGAAAGAAGACCTGCACACCTTCGAGGAAGAATCCGGAAAGCCGGGAACTCCCCAGCCCTGAGCGGCATTGACCCCTCGAAGAGATAGAGAAGAACAGCATGGCCCCTGTGTTTTGGGTCACCTCAGAGTGGGGGCCATG
>CAYWNK010000090.1:0-20964 GCA_964459495.1 uncultured Planctomycetaceae bacterium | reverse complement strand
GAACACCCCCTCCTCCCCGCTACGAGTTCTCCGATGATTCGAGCCCTTCCCCGCCTGGCGACCGCCCTGGCGCTGTTCGTCGCGCCCGCCCTTGCTGGCGATTCGCTTGCCATCAAGGCCGGCACCGTCATGACCGGCTCTGGTGAGCCCATCGAGAACGGCATCATCCTGATCGAGGACGGCCGCGTCGCAGCCGTCGGCGCCGCCGACGCGGTGCAGATCCCCTGGGATGCGGTCGTGATCGATATGCCCGACATGGTGGCGGCGCCCGGCTTCGTCGAAGCGCACTCCAACCGCGGCATGGACCGTTCGAACGAGAGCCTCGACGTGGCGCCGTTCCTCGACGTCACCGACTCGGTCGACCCGGTCAACTTCTACTTCGAGGAGTGCCTGCGCGCCGGCATCACGACGATCAATGTCCAGCAGGGCAATGAGACGGTCATCGCCGGCCAGGGGATGATCGTCAAGCCCACCGGCATGACCGTCGACGAGATGATGGTCCGCCCGCGCTCGGGCGTGAAGATCAGCATCGACCCCAAGCGCGGCAAGTCCCGCGCGACCCAGGCGATGCTGCTGCGCCGGGCGTTCAGCGACCTGCGCCGCAACCTGGAGGGGCTCGTGGGCGAGGCCAAGGCCGGCAGCGACCGGGCGCGCCGCGAGGCGCTGGCCCAGGGCCGCGACCTCGAGGGCGAGAACGGCAAGGGACGCGCCATGGGGGGCACGGCCTGGAAGGTCGAGGGTCTCGAGCTCGTCCCCCGCGGCGAGATCGACGAGAAGCTCGTGCCGCTGCTGGCCATCGTCGAGGGGCGCATGCCGGTCTACATGTACTGCAGCACCCCCGCTGACGTGCACCGCGGCCTGGAGATCGCCCGCGACAATGGCTTCACGTCCCGGACCGTTCTGGTTCTGGAAGCCGCCTGCTGGAAAGCAGCCGACGTCATCAAGGCCTCGGGAGTTTCGGTTGTCTGTTCTCCGAACATGATGCACAGCGAGCGTGACCCGATCACCGAGGAGGAGACCGAGACGTTCCTTCCCACGGTGCTGGCCGAGAAGGAGATCCCCTTCGCGCTCTCGTCCAACGCCGCCTCCACCGAGTCGCTCTGGTACCAGGCCGCCCTCTGCGTCGGTCAGGGCATGACCCGCGAGCAGGCGATGGGCGCCATCACGACGGTGCCCGCCACGATCCTGGGCCTCGACAAGAATGTCGGCACCCTGGCCAAGGGCTCGGACGGGGATGTGGTCCTCTACTCGGGTGACCCCCTGTCGATCACCTCGTTCGTCGAGCACGTGATCATCGACGGCAACCATGTCTACGACCGTTCAAAGGACGGCAGGGCCCGCTACCTGCTTGAGGGCGTCACGCCCGAGGGCACGACCTACGTCGAAGCGGAAGTCATCGAAGACGTTCACGCGGAAGAGAAGCGTGGCGAAGAGGACGACGAGTAATGAGGCTCCTTTCTTCTTTTCCTGGGCTGGTAGCCCAGCTCGGTCTCCTGCTGGGAGCGGCTAGCCCAGCGCTTGCCGCGTCCGCGGGGGAGACCATCGCCCTGAAGGCCGGGACCGTCTACGTGGTCGAGGGCGACACCGTCCTCACCGGCGGCGCCGTCGTGCTGATTCGGGACGGCAAGATCGTCGCGGTCGGCAAGGACATCGAGGTCCCGGCGGGCGCGCGCGTTGTGGACTACGGCGCGGATGCTTCGCTGGCCCCCGGCTTCATCGCCGCGGATTCGAGCTACGGCACCCTGAGTTCAGGCCAGCGCACCGCCGCTCCGGGACTGATGGCCATCGACGGCTTCGACTCCTACGTCCAGTACCACCAGGCCATGCGGGCCGGGGTCACCTCGGTGTACCTCGCTCCCCAGCGTGGCCGGCTGATCTCCGGCCAGGGCGCTGTGATCAAGACCGGCGGTGAAGACCTCGCCGCCCGCGTGCTGTCGAAGTCGACCGGACTCGCGGGCTCGATCTCCGAGGATGCCCGGAACACCACCGGCTTCTGGGAGCCGATCCTGCCCGCCACGGTCGACAACGGCCTCGGCGTGGAGCGTCAGCAGCTCCCTGCGACGACGATGGGCGCCAGCATCGCGCTGCGCGAGCTCTTCGAGCTGGCCGGTGGCGAGGAGTCGCTGGTCGAGGAATACGGACCCCACGCCGGCCCGGTGCTGGCGGAGATGATCGAGGGCAAGGCGCCTTGGCGGATCCGGGCCAACACCCCGAACGAGATCCGCACCCTCCTCGCGGCTTTCGCTGGTCGCGACGTGCCGCTGATCATCGAGGGCGCGAACGACGCCGCCTCGGTAGCGGATGAGATCGCCAAGTCCGGCGCGATGGTCGTCTACATTCCGCCGGCGCCCAGCACCCGCGACTTCGGCAAAGGCCCCGAGGTCCGTCTGCCGGACCCGACCAGCGCCACCCGCTTGGTCGAGGCTGGCGTGACCGTCGCCGTCGCCCCCAGCAGCGATCCGGCCACCTTGGGCTTTTCGCTCGCCCGTGCGATGCGCGGGGGCATGAGCCCCGAGGCCGCGCTGAAGGCGGTGACCCTGAACGCCGCCAAGGCGCTTGGTGTCGACGACCGCGTCGGGAGCCTGACGGCCGGAAAGGACGCGGACGTGATCGTGCTCAGCGGGCATCCCGCCCAGGGCGGAACGGTCATGGCCAACTGGATTGGCGGGGAAGCCGCCTGGCAGCCCGCGGCCGACGCTGGATTCGCCACCGTCGTATCCGTTTCGGAACTGCACCTGGGGGACGGCACCGTGCTGAGCCCCGGCGAGGTGTTGCTGTCCGGCGGCAAGGTCGTGGAGGCAGGCGCGAGCGTGTCGCGCCCCGCGGGCGCCACGGTCGTGCGCGCTGCGGCTGCGATGCCCGGCGCGATCGACGTGCTCGGCCACCTGGGCCTGGAGGGATCCGAGCGCGGATTCTCCACGCGCTTTGACTTGGGCCGGATCGCCGAAGCTCCCGACAGTGCCGACCGCATGGTCGCCCGTGCGGGCGTCACCACGGTGAACATGACCTCGCGCTCGGTGCGCGGCACGTCGCCGACGATGGCCTATCGCCCGGCCTCGCCGGAGCTGGACCAGATGGTGCTGCGGACGCCGTCGGCCCTGCGGCTTCAGTGGTCCGCGGACATCCCGTCCCAGGTCGGCTCCAGCGTGCGGGACATGCTGGCCAAGGCTGCCGACTACAAGAAGAAGTGGGATGAGTACGCGAAGGATTCCGCCGCCTGGAAACCTCCGGTGCCTGAGGAGTCCGACGACGAGGAAGACGAAGACGAGGACGAGGACGCCGAAGAAGAAGAGGAAGAAGAGAAAAAGAAGAAGCGCAAGAAGGGGGAGCAGCCCCCGGCCGTGCCGGTGACCGGCACCTGGCAAGGCGAACTTCTGCCCTCCGGCACCCTGGAGCAGCGTGCGGCGGCCGCCGAGGCTGCAGCCAAAAAGAAGAAGTCCAAGAAGAAAAAGGACGACGAAGAAGACGAGGCCGCGGCAGAGGCCCCCGAGCCGATCGCCGGCACCAAGGCGCGCCTGCGCCTGCTGGAGCACGCCGACGGCACGCTCGAGGGCACCCTGCGGACGGTCGACGAGCCCGAGCTGGTGATGCTCGCCGGCAAGCGCGACGAGTACGGCGTCGAACTCAGCGGCGAGACCGTCTCCGGCGAGGTCAGCATGACCCTGACCCTGTCCTTCGACGAGGAAGACGAATCGATCCTGTTCCTGCGGGGCACGCGCACTGCGAAGGGCGAGACTCACGAGCTGGATCTGACCCGCAAGTCGGAGGACTACCCCGTCGCCAAGCGTCCCGAGTCCAAGCCGCCGGTGCCCGAGCCCAAGGCTCCCAAGGGCAAGCCGCGCAACCCGGGCATCAACCCCGACCTCGAGCCGCTGCGTCAGGCCATGCTCGGCAGGGCGGCGGTGATCGTCTCGGTCGGTGACTACCAAGAGGTGCTCGACTGCGTGGACGCCTTCGAGAAGTACGGCATCAAGCCGGTTCTGTTCGGGGCGAGCGGCGCACCCTCGGCTGCCCGGGCCATCGCTGGCCGCGTCGACGGGGTGCTGCTGACCGGCAGGACCGTGACCGAGTCCAAGGGCCTGGTCCAGCGCAACCGACTCGCCACGCTGCAGGCCGCCGGTGTTCCGGTCGGCTTCTTCAGCCTGGCCGAAGAGGGCGCGGCGGGTCTGATCGACGTTGCGAGCTTCGCCGTCGCCCAGGGCATGTCGTCCAGCGGCGCGGTGCAGGCGTTGACCGGCGACGCTGCGGCGATGCTGAAGCTGGATCGTCACGTCGGCACCCTGCAGGCCGGCGCCTACGGCGACCTGATCCTGATGGACGGCCCGCCCCTGGCGCCGTCCACGCGGGTGCTGCGCGTCTGGGTTGGCGGCGAGGAAGTGCGCTAGTGATGCGCCGCACCGCATTGTGGGGGGCGCTGCTCGGCGCCCTCAGCTGGACCCCGGCCTTCGCCCAGGAAATGGGCGCAGGGGCGGGGCCGCAGGCGGTGCGCGCGCAGGACTCCCTCGCCGAGGCGGGGGGGCCGGGTGGTTCCGGCCTCGCGCTGTTGGCCTCCAAGGTCCTGGTCTGCCCGCTGGAAGGCGAGCAGGTCATGAACAACGCGATCGTGCTGGTGAAGGACGGCAAGATCGAAGCCGTCGGCCCCCAGTCGACCTTGCTCGTGCCCGAGGGCTACGAGCGCGTGGATCTGGGGAACGCCTGGATCAGCCCGGGCTTCATCGAGCTGCACTGCCACGTCGCGGGTCGCTTTGGCCTGAACGACATGGTGTACCTGGCGAACCCGGGCCTGCGGGCTTCGAGCGACGTGGTACCGGACAACCCGCTGCTGCGCGTGGGCGCGGCCGCGGGCGTGACCACGGTGCTCTACATCCCCGGTTCGGGCACGAACATGGGCGGCCAGGGCGTGCTGCTGAAGACCGGCCTGCCCACGTACGAGGAGATGGAGGTTCGCAACCCCGGCTCCCTCAAGCTGGCCCAGGCCGGCAACCCCGAGCGTTTCCTGATCGGTGTTGGCCGCACGATCATGAACTGGAACACGCGCAACACCTTCCGGCGGGGCCTGGCCTACGCGAAGGCGCGCGCGACTGAGGCCGGCGCGGAGCGCCCGCGCACCAACCCTCAGTGGCAGGTGTTCGAGTCGCTCTACAACAAGACCATCCAGGTCTCGACCCACACCCAGCTGTACCAGGTCGTGTTGATGACGATCACGATGGTGCGCCAGGAGCTCGGCCTCGAGGTGTTCATCGACCACGGCTCGTTCGACGGCTGGAAGACGGCTGCCCTGGCCCAGAAGGAGGGCGTCAACGCCATCCTGGGCCCGCGCCAGATCGCCCCGAACCTGCGCCTCCAGCGCCGCGGGATCAGCATCGTCAACGACACCGACGGCGCGATCTTCGGCATGGCCGCCCAGTACCAGGCCCTCGGCCACAAGCGCGTCGGTTTCAACACCGACTCACCCGTGATCCCGCAGGAGGAGCTCTCGCTCCAGGCGGCGATGGGTGCGCGCTACGGCTTCAAGACGCCCAACGCGGACCACATCCGCGGGCTCACGATCATCCCCGCGGTGACGGCCGGCATCGCCGACCGCGTGGGGAGCATCGAGGTTGGCAAGGATGCCGACCTCATCATCAGTTACGGCGATCCGGTGGACACGCGCGTGCCCGTCGAGATGACGCTGATCGAGGGTCGGCGCGTGTACGACGCCGACCGGGACGGCCGCCGCTGGTAGTCCCAACCCCTGGCCCACGGAGGCTTCGGAACCCTATGAAGACCAACAACCAAACCCTGGCCCGCCGCGCCGCCGCTCTCCTGGGCGCCGCGCTGCTGCTGAGTCCGATGGCCGTGGCCGCGAACGGCACGGGCCTCGTGGGCGGCAAGCACAAGGTATCGGCCCCCGATGCCGTGAACGGCATCGAGCCGGGCGCCCCGGGCGGCGTAGGCCTGGCGCTGATGGGCCGCAAGGTCGTGACCGCCGAGTACAAGGGCCGCCAGGTCGTCGACAACGGCACGGTGCTGGTCAAGGACGGCAAGATCGAAGCCGTCGGGCCGTCGTCCGAGGTTTCGATCCCCAACGGCTACGTCATCATGGACGTGGGCGAGCACTGGCTGATGCCGGGCCTCGTCGAGATGCACAACCACGTTGCGGGTCGTTTCGGCCTGAACGACATGGTGTACCTGGCCAACCCGGGCCTGCGCGCCTCGTCGGACGTGGTGCCGAAGAACGAGCTCCTGAAGATGGGGCTGGCCGGCGGCGTCACGACGGTGCTCTACATCCCCGGTTCGGGCACGAACGTGGGCGGCCAGGGCGTGATGCTGCGCGCGGGCTTCGAGCACTACGAGGACGCGGAGATCCGCAACCCCGGCTCGATGAAGCTGGCCCAGGCGGGCAACCCCGAGCGCTGGCTGATGCGTCCCCAGCGCAGCCTGATGAACTTCAACACCCGCTCGACCTTCAAGCGCGGCATCGCCTACGCCAAGAACTGGGAGGCCTACGAGCGCGACGGCGGCGTCAAGCCGAAGAAGGATCCGCAGTGGGAGATCTTCCGGCACCTGCGCAAGCGCGACTGCCACATCTCGACGCACACGCAGATCTACCAGGTCGTCCTGAAGACGGTGACCCTGGTGCACGACGAGCTCGGCCTGCCCTTCTTCGTCGACCACGGAACGTTCGATTCGTGGCGCATGACGCCGGAGCTGGAGAAGCGTGAGATCTTCGCCTGCGTGGGTCCGCGGAACATCGACGTGCCGACCGCCGGCTTCCGGCGCTTCAGCGGCTCGAACCCCGAGCGCATCCAGGGCGTGGTCGCTGGCTACCAGGAGATGGGGCACACCCGCCTGGGCTTCAACACCGACTCCCCCGTCATCCCCCAGGAAGAGCTCCAGCTGCAGGCCTCGATGGCGGCGCGCTACGGCTTCGACGACTCGAACATGGACACCCTGCGGGGCTTGACCATCATCCCGGCGCTGGCCGGCGGCATCGGCGAGATCGTGGGTTCCCTGGAGGTCGGCAAGGACGCCGACATCCTTGTGGTGACCGGCGACGTGACCGACCCCCGCCACTCGGTGGAGCTGGTGTTCTCGCTCGGCCAGTCGGTGTACGACCCGACCAAAGAAGGACGTCGCTGGTAGGAATGGGCTGGTCCGCTTCGCTGTTCGCTGGCTGCTGCAGGGGCTCCTTGATGGGCGCCCTGGCTGCGCTGTGCCTCGTGGGAACCGCGGCTTCGGCCGCCGGTGCTGCGGGGAACGAGGAAGAACGCCGGCTCCCGAGCTTTGAAGCGGAGGCCGGCGCCGAAGGCGGCCGCGGCCTTGCGATCCTGACGGTCAAGGCGCTGGTCGCTGAGCTGCACGGCCGCTCGGTCATCAACAACGCGCTGATCCTGGTCAAGGACGGCAAGATCGAAGCGGTTGGGCCCCAGTCCGAGCTCATCGTGCCCAAGGGCTACGAGGTGCTCGACGTGGGCGACCACTGGGTAGCGCCCGGCATGGTCGACCTGCACAGCCACGTGGGCGGGTCGATGGGGGACATCAACGACATGGTGCACCAGACCAACCCCGGTCTGCGCGTGCGCCCCACGATCATCCCCGGCAACGGCAACCTGCGCCGCGGCCTGCGGGGCGGCGTTTCGACGGTGCTCTACATCCCCGGATCCGGCACGAACATCGGCGGCCAGGGCGTGATGATGAAGACGGGCCGCGGCACCTACGACGAGACCGTGATCAAGGACCCGGGCAGCCTGAAGATCGCGCAGGGCGACAACCCCACGCGCTGGGGCTTCCGCATGGGCCGCATCACGATGGCCTGGAACCTGTCCCGCGTGATCCGCGAGGGCGTGGCCTACGCGAAGTCCTGGGAGGCCTTTGAGCTCGATGGCGGCCCGCGCCCGCGCCGGCAGCTGCGCCTGGACGTGTTCCGCGAGCTGGTCTCCAAGAACATCCAGGTTTCGACGCACACGCAGTACTACCACCTGGTGCTGACGACGATCACGATGCTGGCGCGCGACTTCGGCTTCGCGACCTACATCGACCATGGCTCGTTCGACAGCTACAAGACCAGCCCCCTGGCGCAGAAGTACGACGTCGCCGCGATCCTGGGCCCGCGCGAGATCATGGCGCCGCGCCCGCCGCGTTTCGACACCGACGGCCAGATCCAGGGCACGGCCTGGGGGTTCCAGGAGCAGGGCCATCCCCTGATCGGTTTCAACACCGACGCGCCCGTGGTGCCCCAGGAGGAGCTGCCCCTGCAGGCGGCGATGGGCGTGCGCTACGGCCTGCGCAACAACACGATGCAGGGGGTGCGCGGGGTGACCTGCGTGCCCGCTGTTGTCAGCGGCGTCGCCGACCGCGTGGGTTCGATCCGCGCAGGGCTCGACGCCGATTTGATCGTCGTGACCGGCGATCCGATCGACCCCCGCTCAGCCGTCGACCTGGTGTTGATGGACGGCCTGCCCGTTTACGACCTGGGCTCGGGGGTGCGCCGATGGTAGCGCTCCCTTGCCTCTGCCCGATGAACCAGGGAGCGCCCGCCCGGCGCGCCCTTGGAACCACCGAAAGCCGCGGCTATCCGCCGCGTTCCGCCCATCGCTTCCTGCGAGGACGACCCCGATGAGAATCTCCCCCCTCCTCTCTAAGCTGGCCCTCGTGGGCCTCGCCGCGGCACCCGCCGCCGCCCAGGACCTATTCGCCGTCCGGGCCCGCACGCTGCATACGGGCACGGGCGAAGTGCTCGAGCACGCGGTGCTGCTCGTCGCCGACGGCAAGGTTTCGGTGGTCGACGAGGACCTGCCGATCGAGCGCGGCATTCCGGTGCTGGAGCTGGACGAGAACCAGGTCGTCATGCCTGGCCTCGTCAACGCCTACAGCCGGATCGGGATGAGCGGCCGCGGCTACTCGGACTCGCGGCCCTACATCATGGCGTCCGACGAGCTGCGTCCCTTCGACGGCAACTACAAGAGGGCCATGGAAGCCGGCGTGGTGCTGCTCGGCCAGGTGCCCGCGGGCACGGGCATTCCCGGCCAGGCGGCCGCGGTGCGCCCCGCCGGCGGACCGCGCGGTGCGTTCGTGGCCAAGGACAGCGTCTACCTGAAGGCCCAGATGCGCTCCAGCTCGAGCGCCAAGCGCAACATCACCGACGGCTTCAAGAAGGCGGATCAGTGGCTCGAGAAGGAGGCCAAGAACCGCAAGAAGTACGACGACGCCAAGGAGAAGGCCGAGAAGGAAAAGGACAAGGACAAGAAGAAGGCGGCGTTGGAGAAGCTGGGCGACTACAAGCCGACCGACAGCGACCCCAAGGTTGAGCCCTTCTTGGCCCTGCGCGAGGGCGAGCTAAAGCTCCTCGCAAGCCTGGACCGCGCGGCGACCTACCTGCACTTCCTGGACGCCCTGGGCGAAGAAGAAGTCCAGTGGGACCTGCGCATGCCGCTGTCGGCCGAGATCGACTACTTCCACGTGGCGGACAAGATCGGTGAGCGCAACATCGTCGTGATGATGGAGCCGCAGCTGACCGTGTACCCCGGCACGCTGCGCCAGCGCAACCTGCCTGCCGAGATGTCCCGCGCCGGCGCGAAGCTGGTGCTGATCCCGCGCAGCGACACGGTCGCCGGCGTCGAGAGCTGGATGCGCGACACCGGTATCATCGTGGCGGCCGGTCTGGACGCCGGCACCGCGGTGCGTGCCGTCACGCTGGAGCCCGCGACCTACCTGGGTCTCGGCGAAACCCACGGAAGCCTGGAGGCCGGCAAGGCTGCCGACTTCATCGTGCTGTCCGGTAGCCCTTTCGAACCCGCGACCGAGGTGGAAGCTGTCTTCCTCGACGGCGCCCTTGTGCATGGTGAGGTGGACCTGTGATTGACCCGAAACGCATCTCCCTGATCGCGGCGCTCCTGTGGGCCGCTGCCCCCGGCGCGCTGGCTCTGACCTCCGCTCCTATCCCGGCGTTCACTGTTGTGGACGACGACGAAGACGAAGGCGAGCACGAAAACGACGAGGACGAGGGCCCCAAGTGGTCCGCCGTCACCGGCGGCGACGTGCACACCGGCACGGGCGCGACCCTGCGCGGCGCCACGATCCTGTCGAAGGACGGAGTGATCGAAGAGATCGGCTACGACCTCTACATCCCCGAGGACGCCGAGGTCCTGGACGCGACGGGCTACTCGGTTTACCCCGGCCTGGTGGCGGTGCGTTCGGCGGGCCTATTCGGTTCGACGGGCTCGATCGGCGACTCGGTCGACCCTTTCAACCGCAACATGGTGCTGGCGCTGGCCTCGGGTCTGACGACGGCGGTGAACGGCTCGGAAGCTGCGAAGCTGAAGTATGGCGAGATCGATGACCTCGTCATCAACGACAACTTCTTTGCGGGCCTTTCCTACTCGAACGGCAACCCCAGCGGAAAGAAGCAGCTGCGGGACAAGTTCAAGAAGGCCGCCGCCTACCTGCGCGAGTACCGCGACTGGCAGGTGAAGGTCAAGAGCGACAAGGAGCTGAAGGAGCCCAAGACCTCGGGCCTCGATGCGAACGTAGTCGCGGTGCTGTCCGGCACCAAGCGCGCGATGTTCAACGCCGACGACCGGCACGACCTGCTAGAGATCGCGCGTTTGGCGCAGACCTTCGACTTCCGCCCCGTGATCACGGGGGCTGCCGAGGGCTGGACCGTGGCCGACGAGCTCGGCCGGGCCGGCGCGATGGCGATCCTGACCGCCCGCGAGCGCGGCCCGAAGGACGAGCGCCTGGAGCGTGCAGGCGGAGCCTCGATCGAGAACGCCGCCAAGCTGCACAAGGCCGGTGTCCAGATCGCGATCATCCCCGCCGTCAGCGGCATCAACTCGCTGGGCGGCATCGTGGGTCGGGACATCATTCATCTGCCCACCGAAGCGGCCTTCGCCGTTCGCGGCGGCCTGCCCGAGGCGGCGGCCATCGAGGCGATCACGGTCGTGCCCGCCCGCCTGATTGGCGCGGACCACCGCATCGGCACCTTGGAAGAGGGCAAGGACGCGGACCTGATCATCACCGACGGCGACATCCTGCACTACGAGACCTTCGTCCAGTGGGCGATGGTCGACGGCAAGGTCGTCTACGACAAGCAGTCCGACCTCTTCTACGCCCACATCCGCCCGCGCCCCGAAGCTGAGATCGCGCCCGAAGCCAAGACCGATGTCGGCGAAGGCGAGGATGAGGTGATCGAGGCCCCCGAGGAAGAAGAGTCCGAAGGGGAAGAGGAGGGCGGCGAAGAAGCCCCCGAAGAAGAGGGTGGCGATGACGGAGACAGCGATGATGGAAGCGAAGGCCAGTAGCGTCCCCCTTCCTTAGTCACTGTTGCCAACAAGGGGCGGCACCCGATCGGGTGCCGCCCCTTGTTGTTCTAGGCGCGCCGGCGTCCCTTCCCAGCGTCCCAAATCGCCCACCGCGCGGGGATTTCCCTCCCAGCCAGTCCCCCGATGGCGAACCAGAACGTTCTGTACGTTCCTCGCCTTGGGGCGATCCCGCGCCGTCGGTATCCTTTGCCTATGCCGCTCCGTCACCTGATGCGCGTCCTGGGCCGCGACCCCAAGGACGCCCGCAACCTCACCCAGGAGGAGGCCTACCGCGCTTTCACCTCGGTGCTCACCGGCGGCGAGAGCGAGGTCACGATCGGCGCGTTCTTGACGGCGCTGCGTTGGAAGGGGGTGACGGTGGAGGAGCTGTCGGGCTTTGCCCTGGCCGCCCGGGCCCAGGCCCGCATGCCCTGCCGCGGGATGGAGGGCCTGGTCTGCATCTCGCCCCCCCTGGACGGCCAGGATCAGCACCCGCCCCTGGAGGTCGCCGCCGGCATCATCGCCGCTGGCGCGGGCGCCCGCATCCTGATCCTCTCCGACCGCTGCGTCCCGCCGCGGCGCGGCCTCACCTCGGCCAACGTCCTGGAAGAGCTTGGCCTTTCGATGACCTGGGACCCTTCGGAAGCCGAGGACTGGGTCGCGAAGGCCCGTTTCGCCGCGGTCTCCGTGTCGGGCATTCTCCCGGCGTTCCTCAATCTCCGCCGAGTGCGGGGCGACGTGATCCTGCGCACGCCGCTCTCGACGGTCGAAAAGCTCCTAGCCCCGGCGGGCTCCGCCGTCGTGCTCGGTGCCCAGGGCGGTCCAGTCCTCGGCACCGCGGTCGAGGTGATCCAATCCCTGGGCCATCCCCGCGGCATCGCCCTGCAGGGCATGGATGGGGGAGTGATCCCTTCGGTCCGCAAGCGCACGCGCGGCATCGAGCTGTGTGAGGGCCACCTGGTCCCGTTGGCGGTCGAGCCCCAGGACTTCGGCCTGGAGTGCGAGTCCGAACCGGAGCTCCCGATGTTCGGCCCGCCGGAAGAGGGCTATGGCGCTTCGGACAACCCCGCCCTGGTCCAGCAGGCTGGCCTGGACGTGGCGGCCGTCCTGAACGGCGCCCCGGGCCCGGCCCGCGCCGCGGCGCTGCTCTCGGCGGGCATCATGCTGAAAGCGGGCGGTCAGGTCCTCAGCCTGGCGGACGGGGTGGGCGCCGCCACCGCCGCCCTCGAGGATGGTTCGGCCGGCAACATCCTGGAGCGCGCCCGCGCGTTGATGCAGTGAGCCTCGACCCAAGCCCCGATTCCGGCGCCCCCGACGACGTAGGCCTCCTGGCGGAGAGTGGCCCGATCGCCGCGGTCGACCTGGGTTCAAACAGCTTCCACATGATCGTGGCGGAGTCGACGGAGGGTCAGCCCACGGTCGTCGACCGCCTCCGCGAGCGAGTGGGACTCCTCGAGGGCCTTGAAGAACAGGGCGGCATCGACCCCGACGTCGAGCAGCGCGCCCTCGACTGCCTGGCCCGTTTCGGCCAACGCCTAGCGAGCGTGCCCCCCGAGCGCGTTCGATCCGTGGGCACGGCCACTTTCCGCAAGGTCCGCGACCAGGGCCGCTTTCGCATGCGCGCGGAAGCCGCCCTAGGCCACCCGATCGAAATCCTCCCCGGCAAGGAGGAGGCCCGCCTGGTCTACCTGGGCGTGGCCCATTCCCTGGGGGACGACGCCGGCCGCCGTCTAGTCATGGACATCGGCGGAGGCAGCACCGAGGTCATCCTTGGCGAGCGCTTCGAGTCCTTGATGGAGCACAGCCTCTCGATGGGTTGTGTCCGCTGGACCCAGCGTTTCTTCCGCAAGGGCAAGCTCACCGCCAAGGCCCTGTCCCGCGCCGAGCTCGCCGCCCGGATGGAGCTAGAACCCGTCGTCCAGCAGCTCCGCGACAAGGGCTGGTCGCAAACCGTCGGTTCCTCCGGCACGATCCTAGCGATCTCCGAGATCCTGAACGCCCAAGACTGGGCCGACGGCACGGTCACCCAAGAGGGCCTGGACCTCCTCACCCGAGCTCTGGTCGATGCGGGCGACGTCCAGTCCCTAGTCCTGGCGGGCGTCAAGCCCGACCGCAAGCCGGTCCTGGCCGGCGGCCTAGTCATCCTCCGCGCCCTCTTCGCTGGCCTGGGCATCGAGGAGCTCACGCCCTCCAACGGCGCTCTCCGCGAGGGTCTCCTCTACGACCTCCTCGGCCGCATCCGCCACGAGGACGTCCGTTCCCGCGCGGTGCTCTCCTTTGCCTCCCGCCTAGGAGTCAACGAGCCCCAGGCCAGCCGCGTCATGGAGACCGCCCTGGCCCTCTTCGACCAAACGGACAAGACTTGGTCCCTGGGCCCCGACCACCGCGACCTCCTTTCCTGGGCCGCCTGGCTCCACGGCGTAGGCCTAGCGGTCTCTTTCTCCAGCTACCACCGCCACGGCGCCTACCTCATCGAGCACGCCGACCTCCCCGGCTTCTCCCGCGAAGACCGCGCCCGCCTAGCCACCGTAGTCCAGTCCCACCGCAAGCGCCCCAAACTAGAAACCTTCGCCAACTTCCAAGGCTCCTGGCGCCGCGCCCTCCCCCGCATCACCCTCCTCCTCCGCGCCGCCATCCGCCTCCGCCGCACCAACAACCCGACGCCAACGCCCACCGCGGAAGCGGCGGGCAAGCACCTCAGCCTGACGTTTCCGGAGGGCTGGCTCGACGACCACCCGATGACGGCGGCGGATTTGGCGAAGGAAGTGGAGTTGGCGGGTGGGCTGAATTTGGAGCTGACGGTTTCCTAGAGGCGTATGGGCTGTGCTCAGTAGCGTGAATTGTTAGGAATGCCGTGCTCTATCCAGCTGAGCTACGGGCGCGCATACAAGGCCGCATGATACCTTGCCTCCGCCCGGACCTCTAGAGCGGAACGATCAGAGGCTGGACCATCGCTGGTCCCGGCGCCATCGCGAAGGCAAAGCAACCATGATCGAGTCAGTCTTCTTCTCTTGGCAGATCGACACCGGACCGGATCAGGTCCGTCTCCTGAGGAAGTGCCTGAAGCGCGCATGCAAGGCGCTAGAGAAGAAGCCGGAGCTAGGGAACCCCACGATCCAAGTCGACGAAGCGACTCAGGACTTACCCGGCAGCCCAAGTATCCCAGACTCCATTCGGGAGAAGATCCTGAACGCTGACGTGTTCGTAGCCGACCTCACCCTCATCAACTCCGGGATAGAGCAAGATCAAGGACGCTTGACTCCGAATCCAAACGTGTTGTTTGAGCTTGGCTTCGCCGTTGCCGAACTTGGGTGGGACCGCGTGATCCTGCCATTCAATGCTAGTCTTCCGATGAAGGCGGAGGACCTGCCGTTCGACGTTCGAGTCAACCGCGCCTCGCCATTCAATGGGACGGATGAGGAGGGGCTCACGACATTGTTGACAACTGCAATCGGGCTCGTGCTCTTGAAGCAGCCGCCAAGGCCGGACAACACTACCCAACGGTCACCCGAGGAGATCAAGCGGACACGTGACATAAATGCACTCCGCGCTGCACTCTCTTGTATCGACATGTCAGTCATCGACCGAACGCTTGAGAGCGCTCCGGGGATCATTGTGGCTGACACTTTTCACCACTACGAGAGCCTGAACGGGGTCGTGTCCGCGACCACTTTTCATCTATACGATGAAGATGCGCGCAAGCTCGTCTACTCGCTGCGCGACAATTGGGGTGCGCTACTGAGCTTTGGTGTTCATTACACCGACCTGAACTCTGGCGACTACAAGTTTAAGTCTCACCTCGGAAGCCCTATAACTGGATCCACCGAGTCTGATTGGAAAAAGATGGAAGGCCACGTGGCGGAGCTGAAAAGAGCTTCAGATGGCCTAGTGCGCCATGTCCAGGAGCACTACCTCGAACTAGATGTTGAGGACCTGAGCGAGCTTGCAGCCAAGGAGCGAAGTGCGTTTCTAGCCAGCATGCCTTGGGCGTGATTTGCGCATCACCTTCCGATGCCCTACCGCGCGTACCCCACTCCGCTCGTAGCTCCCAGTTCCTCCACGACTTACGACCGCAGAGCCCTCTCTTCCTAATGCCGGGGTCGTGGGTTCGAATCCCGCCGGGCGTACCATCGCGACGGCTGCCGCAGCGCGGACACTCTAATCGAGATAGGTCATGTCGACATCGATGCCCAGAAGCTTGTTCTCGGGCTTGTCGTCCGCTAGGCGCAACACGATCGGCTCTTCGCCGAAGAGCGCCTCGAACTCAGAGTCCTCAACCTCCAACTGTTCGCGAATGGAAGAGATATCGTGCATGTTGAGTGTGGCAATGTACTGAACGCCAGACTCTTCGCACGCCTTCTGCGCAACCCTAAACATCGCTAGCCGCTGCCGAGGGTCGATCGGGCCGAATAGCGTGCTGTCGTGAGCCATGAAGTTCATGCGATGCCCTCTCCTCAAAGCCAGCAGCGTCATGTCGTAGCAGAATAGTTTGGCTTCGTTGATCCCCTCCGCAGCGTCCGAAGTGAGGGGTACCGAGCCCGGCACAGATTGTGAGGGGTACCGAGCCCGGCACAGATTGAACGGATAGGCGTCGGCGGGGGCCCCTTGAGGAAATGCGTTTTAGAATTGCCTCAGGCGCACCCCGGCTCAAATTGCACGCTCGATTGCATGACCAGCGCTGTTGCCGCCTATCCGTTCAATCTGTGCCTGGCTCAGTACCTTCGTCTAACCTCGCCAGGCCGCGCGGCGCGTTCTCGGAAAGGACGCCTGCCGCGTATGGCCCCAAAGCACAGCCGGTGGCTCTCAGTGTTCTCTAGGTGGTGTAGTCGTGGCCTGATGTTGGCCGACTGCCACCCAATTGGCGCCCTCTTGCTCACGTTTGCTGGTTGGGCCAGCCGAGAGCAGCAACGTACGATTGAGTACCTCGTGGAAGAGAACCGAGTCTTGAAGGAGCAGCTTGGCGGGCGCCGGCTTCGGCTGACCGATGTTCAGCGTCGGAGACTGGCAGCGAAGTGGGCCCCTTCGGGGGCAGGTGCAGTGCTAGGTCCTGAGCCTGGCAACTAATAGTAGACGCCCGTCCCAAGGATCGGATACCCGTCAGCCTCGAAGCTGTACTCAATCCACACGAAGCCTGTAAACCTGGAAATCTCCGCATCCCACGCTCCCCACCACATTCGCTTGTGACCGCCGATGGTTGTATCTGGGTCCCAGCAATCGGTGCCGTTAAAGAGATTTCCGTTGTTTGAGTAGACAATTCCGGAATATGGGCTGATATTGAAACCATATACTTCATACCGAAAGTACATCGAATTCTGACTTGGGGGGACGAGGGTCGCCCAGAGTTTGGGGTTAGGGTCTATCGGGTCGTTGCTCCAGTTCTGCGTAACGAGGCCAGGGCTTGCAATTCGAAGGATCTGTGGAGCAGCCCTTCGCTCGTGCTTGTCATTGCTGTCAGTCGGCACGAAATTCTGCCAGTGCCTCATCGTGTACGCGGGTGCAAGGTACTGCGGAGAGTTGGTAATACCGGGTGATATATCATCGGATATTAGGCCAAAGCCTTTCGTTGATGAAACGGCTATCTTCTGCCCGGGTTGGCGTTCAAACACATTGCGACCTGTCGCTACCGAGTAGTAATCCCGGCTCATGGTCCAAAAATCTTTCGAATCGTACAGCCATGTCTGTCGTTCATCGCCAACCTGAAAGATGATCTCATTCTCGCCTCTCAGTGCGAAGTGCTGATCCGGAAAAGAGACTACCGACTCATAGGCGTTGTACCGGAACGGCCCCGCCTCGCAGGGGTCATTTCCTAGTCGAGGAGTATTGAGTCCATTTTGAGTCCAGCCTTGCCTGTTGAGATTGGGGTCGAACAAAAAGTAGTGAACATCGGCTCGGTAGTCCTGCTTGAAACGAAAATAGCCAAGGCGAAGCCAAACACGGGTCTCCTCGCCAGTTAGGAAATCGGCCTCAGCCCATGAGCTTGAGAATAGGAAATATTTACCCACCAGATTGTCAGGGGCGAGCGAGTTGGATGCCGTGTGTGTCGGATGAGCTACTGAGTTGGGTGACTCATGACTTTGCAGGGTAGAAGCGGTTAGAAGTAGTAAGTAGCAAAGCATTGAAGGGAAGCCTTAGTGGTGTAGGGTATATGCCGAGCCTGCCTCGGATTCGTTGGATCCCGCTCGGATCGGGTCCTCGTAGTGGACAGTACAGGGTAGGTACCAGAGGTACCGAGCCCGCCTCGAATTGAACGGATTCATTTGATGCTCGTACGTCCCTGCTCTGGGTACACATCCGGTCACGGCATGCTGGGAGTGGCGCGGTAACGCCATTCGGCTCTTGACCTAAGCGCCCGGGTCGCTAGTCGCTGCAGCTTGTGCGGCCTTCCAGCCCCACGGTGTCAACGTCGCAATCTCTGATGCGGGCGTCGTCGAGATCAGCGACAGCGCATCTTCCAGATAGTCAGACACGTTGATCCCGGCGAGCTTGCTGCTCATAACGAGCGAGTACAGCCGACCGGCGACCTCCCCACCTCGCTGACTACCAAAGATCAGCCAGTTCTTGCGGCCCGTCACCACGTGCCGCAGGTCTGTACGCGTCCGGTCACGGCATCTCGACAGGGCTGGGTGGATGGCGAAGCTAGGAGGCATGGAATCAACACACGAGACCGAGCCCCGCAGGATCCCAGTCACCGAAGCTCGAGAACTGCTGGAGGAGCAACGCTCCTCCGGCCTCTCCATTGCAAAGTTCGCACGCTCCAGAGGCGTGAAGCCCTGGACGCTCTACAACGCGCAAGCGAGTGAACGTCGCCGAAAGGGGTACCGAGCCCGGCACAGATTGAACGGATAGGCGTCGGCGGGGGGCACTTGAGGAAATGCGTTTTAGAATTGCCTCAGGCGCACCCCGGCTCAAATTGCACGCTCGATAGCATGACCAGCGCTGTTTCCGCCTATCCGTTCAATCTGTGCCTGGCTCAGTACCTCACACGAGTACCTCACACGAGGTCATCTTCGCCCTCGACGAGAACCCGAAGGTGACTAGCGGAAGGCAACTCGGGAAGGCTGTGAGGTACGCGATCAACCAGAGAGAGCCGCTGACGGCGCTGCTGCGCCACGGCAAGATCCCGATCCACAACAACGACACCGAGCGCGACCTGAGGCGCGTGGTGACCGGCCGCAAGAACTGGCTAGTCTTTGGCAGCCAGCGCGGTGGTGAGGTCGCCGGTCGGCTGTACTCGCTGGTCATGAGCAGCAAGCTGGCGGGAATCAACGTGGCTGACTACCTGGAAGATGTGCTGTCGCTGATCTCGACGACCTCCGCATCAGAGATCGCAACGCTGACGCCGTGGGGCTGGAAGGCCGCGCAGCCTGCGGCCAGCAGCGATCCGGGCGCTTAGGTCAAGAGCCGAGTAGCGCTACCGCGCCAATCGAGGCATGCCGTGACCGGACGCGTACTCAGGAACCACCTGCTTGGCATCATCAATGCCATAGCCCTGAAGGCAACGAACGCTGGCGCGGAAAGCATCAACAGCGAAGTGCAAGCCCTCAAGGGACGCGCAAACGGCTACCGCAACCGCGAACGATTCCGTGACGCGATCTACTTTCACCTCGGTGGCTTGGGCCTCTACCGCACGAAACCCTGAAGCCCCCACCTTGATCTACGGGGCCTTCCCCGGATGGGTTCATTAAATCGACCGCTACTCAAGTGACCTGCGGAATGCCACCAATTGGGCCACCAAAGCTGAGTGCTCTTCTTGAATTCTTAGGAACTGGCCATGAATCTCAGGATGATCTGTAGATACGAAGCGTAACTCCGTAGCGTATCCATCGATTGAGCCTGTGCTACTCCCGAAAGAAAGTGCTTCTTTTGGGTCCGGGGGGGCGTTGGACGGATCATAGAATTGTGCACGATCGATCTGCTCATGCTTCATCGCACTAATCATGCTTGAACTCTCACTGGAATCGCCGATGGTGTCAAATATAGCTTCAGTGAGCGCCGCAGCGCTATGATTGACGCCCCTCGCCAAATCCTCCCGAAGGAGCTCATAGGCTTCACGCTCCTCTTTGGTAATTCCCTTGCGATTCTCGGGGATTTCGGGGAGCTGAAAGCGGTCCGTCATGTTGGCCCTTAGAGCCTGAATTGCACTCTCCTTGATACTACCCACGGCTATCCTGTCGCAAACTGAGCGCCATTCGCCAGGTGAAAGAGTTTCTTTACTGAACCGTCGGTGGCGGAACCCATCATTTAATTCCTCAAGGGTTAACCCTTGGGATTCCCATGCTGGTTCAGGCTCGCGGACTTGATCGACCAGGGCTGTCTTGGTCGCAAGGGGCTGCTCCCTTAGGGGGTGATCTTCTGCGGCAAGGGGCTCAATTGGGATGCCTCCTGAGTAGCGCATGCTGAGGACGTAGGAGGCCAGGCCGACGGTTGCAGCGACTCCAAGTAAGATCGAAGATTTCATGGATTGACGATATATGAGAGTTGCAAGGCTCGCCCGCGCATTTCTCGACATGACCAAGCCTAACCGGCCGGCATGCGACACAAACTTTGATGCGGGGAGCCGAAATTACCCAGGAGCAATGCGCATACTGGGTTTTCATGTTACCCTAAGTTGGCTAGCAGGACCAGCACCACATATTGAGAGTGTAGGTGGCGAGCAGGACTTCCTCGGTGGCAACCACGCTCGCGTCTACGGCGACTGATCCTCCGCAATTGTCGCCGCAGCTCAAAACCTTCGAGGCCCCGAGTATGAGTTGACTCCCGGACTCCAATTCTCCGAGGGTGGGGAGGCCGCATATCGAACCAGTTATTCTGCCAACAACTCCAGGGGTTGCAGTCACATTGATTTGAATGCTTGGCCTGCACGGATCGCTTTCTTTGCAATAGTACAGGCCAAGCCCGCCGGGCAAGGGAATGAAATCGAGAACGCAGTGACCCGGCATGTTAATGATCGTGCCTACGATGCCAATGCTCTCAACCACCGTCCCTGTTGACACGGCATGTGCGCTATCTGAATTGGGGAGGTGATTGTTGCCACATCCACTACTACAAGGTTCCTGGGGAGTGGGTGAGGCCGGCATGAACGAGCAGAGTGCTGCGGTTAGTAGAATTGAGGCGCATCTTTTCAGCGTTGAATGTTTGCGAGTAGTGTTCATCCTCCTACTGTATATGCGGTTCAATGATTGCGCCCGATGCGCCGGTATTGTTCGTGTAAAATGATAGGGCTTCGGGGGGGTGTGGGTAGTTGGAGCCGGGTAGAAGGTCGAGTCCGCCGCAGTGGAAGAAGATTGCGTCACGGAACCGGTCACGGTTTCGATAGCCGTTCGCTCGCCGCTTCAACGCCTGGACCTTGCTGTTGACGCTCTCCGCACCTGCGTTCGTAGCCTTGAGCACGATCGCATTGAGAATGCCCAGCAGGTGCTTTTCGATGGTGTTGACGACTCTCTGGAGTGGCGGGCTTGCGATCGTCCGCGCCCACTCCAATAGGCCGATCCATGCCTTCTTGGCCCATGTCCAAGAGCTGTAGCGCCAAAGCTTGGAAGCCGCCTCTTTGACCGCCCAGACTTGGCCAACGAGAAGCGAGCTCTCGACCAAGTCTTTGAGCTGTCGGCGCAGATCGCGGGGCAGGGTAGGTACCGAGCCCGCCTCGAATTGAACGGATTCATTTGATGCTCGTACGTCCCTG
>CAYWNK010000089.1:0-21007 GCA_964459495.1 uncultured Planctomycetaceae bacterium | reverse complement strand
GCCTAGAGGAGGTATTGGTCACTATCCGAGACCACCTGTTTCTGAATCTCGACCAGGAATCGGCGAGGCACGCGGTGATTCGCTCGGAGATCCAGAATGTCTTCGTGGGTCGCCTGATCGGCTTGATCACGCCGGACGCACCCGCTGCGGTCTTGAGCGCGGCCGAACTGGCCCTCACGAGGCTGCTCGTCATGGAGTCGCCGGCTCTGCCGGTTCACCTCCAGAGCACGATCAGGCGCTTCCTCGACCGGCCCGCTGGCGAAGCTCCGCGGCCGGCTTCGCCCGCCAGCGCGCCCCCGGGATCCCCGATCGGCTCTGCACCTTGGGCCGCCTGCGGTCACTAGGCACGCTCGGCCCTCCGGGCGATCCTTGCAGCAACCAAACCGCCGGGGGACCGGCCTCGACCGTTCAGGGCCTAGAATATTGGTCAACTCCAGCGCAGCTGCGCTTCTCTACCGCTACCCATGAATCTCCGTACTATCGCTCCCCTGGCGGCCCTGTCCGCGCTCAGCCTCTCCGCAGTCGCGGCACCCCAGCCGGCCACCCAGGACGTAGGCGCTACCGCGGTCGCGGGAGGCCTGCAGGCCGGGCTCGACGCGATCCAGCTCGATCACATCAAGGGAGACATCTTCTTCCTGGCCTCCGACGAGATGGGCGGTCGCGACTCCCCTTCGCCCGAGCAGCGCATCGCCGCACGCTACATCCGCGATCGGTTGACGGCGATGGGTTGGCAGCACGGAACCGAGGACGGCTACTTGCACACCTACACGCTACCTGCGACCAAGCTCGACCTTGAGGCCACCAAGCTGGTGGTCAAGGTCGGGGGAGAGACATTGGAGCTGAAGGTCGGCGAGGGTTATTTCATCGACGCGCGCGCTGGGGGCAAGCGTTCGATTTCCGGGGGGGCCGTCTACGTGGGCGACCTTTCGGACATCGAACCTGAGGACTTCAAGCTCAAGGGGCGTTGGGCAGTGGGTGAAGCGACCCGCGGCGTGTCCCGCAAGCGTCGTGAAGCGCTCGCCGACGCCGGCGCGATCGGCGTCGTGGTCCTGCCGGAAGAGGGCGCTGAGAAGACAGTTGCGGAGACCTTCGCGCGCACTTTCCAGCGCATGACGATGAGCAGCCGCCGCGCGCCGCGAGCGAGTTCTTTCGGATACGTGCACCTGACCGAGGAAACGACCGCCCGGATCGGTCAGCACCTGGGCGAGCTCGAGGTCGGGATGGTCTTGCCCCTCGAGGGGGCGGAGACCTGCGCGTACCACGAGGACGTTGACGAGCTCGAGAACGTGATGGGCATTTGGCCCGGCTCGGATCCCAAGCTGCGGGATGAGGTCATTATCCTGTCGGCGCACTACGACCACGTGGGCAAGCGCGAAAACGGCGACATCTACAACGGGGCCGACGACAACGGCTCGGGCACGACCGGGCTGCTGTCGCTCTGCGAGGCCCTGGCGAGCTACGGCCCGATGCGCCGGACGATCATGCTGCAGTGGGTGTCGGCGGAGGAGAAGGGCCTGCTCGGTTCCGCCGCCTGGACCCAGGATCCCTGGCTGCCCGAGGGCATGCGACCGGTCTGCAACGTGAACATCGACATGATCGGCCGCAACGCGCCCGACAAGCTGAACATCACCCCGACGAGCGAACACGAGGAATACTCCTGGCTGACCCGGGTGGCTGAGAAGCATGCCCCGGACGAGGGCTTTCCCAAGCTCGGCAGCGCCGACCCCTACTACCAGCGCTCGGACCACTACAACTATCGCAAGCACCTCAACATCCCCGTGGCCTTCCTGTTTGCCGACGTGCATGAGGACTACCACAAGCCCACCGACACCCCCGACAAGATCGACCTCGGGAAGATCCAGCGGGTGAGCCGGCTGGTCCTGCGGATGCTGGACGATCTGCAGGCCGACAAGCTAGGGGGCTGAAGTATGCTGGAAAGGTCCTGTGGGCAGTCCCGTAGGATCTTTCCATGAGCTCGATCCTCGAACCTGCCCTGAAGCAGCTCGGCCGCGCCCGCCTTCGGGCGGGCTTTGTCGAGCGCCTCGGCCCGGGGCTGCTGGCGGCCCTGTTGGGCGCGGGCTGCGCGGCGCTCCTCGCCCGGCTGCTGCTTGACTGGTCCTCCGCCCAAGCGGCTTGGTGCCTGGCGGGGGCCCTGTTGGCGCCCCTGGGGGCCGTCTGGCTGGCCCATCGGGACCGTTGGACCGCACACGAGGGCGCCACCTGGCTCGACGTGTCGGCCGGCGGCGACGGGAGCCTGGTGACCGAGGCCCAGACAGGGGACGAGCGCTGGCGGGAGCGCGCAGCGGCGGCCCTGGCGCGCAGCGGGAAGCCCGACAGCGGGTCTTGGACAGGGGCCTTGACCCACGGCGGGATCGGACTGGCTTTCGCCCTTGCCGCCGTATGGGTGCCGATGCCCGAGGCTAGCGCCAATCCGAGCGGGATGTTCCGGGGGACCTTGGCCGACCTGGAGGAGACGCTCGCGACGCTCGAGGAGGAGGCTGGCCTGGACGAGGATCGGGCCCAGACCCTCGAGGAGCGGCTTGACCAGCTGCGCGAGGAGGCCGAGGCGGGCAAGGATCCCGAGACAACCTTCGAGGCGCTGGACGCGCTGGCCGAAGACTTGGAGCGCGAGAGCGATCAGCTGGCCGAGGCAATGGAGGACGCCGCCGAAGAGCTCGCCGCGTCGCTGGGGGGCCAGGGCGAGGACAGGGCTGAGGTGGCCGAGGGGCTGCAGAACGCGCTGGCACAGTTGGCGGCTGGCGGGGTGCAGCCGCCTGCGCCGATGCCCGAGGGGCTGGAGCTGCCGGAGGGCCTCGAGCTGCCGCCGTCCTTCGAATGGCCCGAGGGGGCCGAGCTCGGTGAGCTGGGGGCGTTGGATCCGGAGCTGGCCGAGGCGCTCTCCGAGGCGCTGCGCGAGGAACTCCTCGAGCGTCTTGCCGCGCTGGCTGAGGCCGGCCTACTCGAGGGCGGGGAGTTTCGCCTGGGCGAGCTGCGCGAGGGGCTCGGTGAACTCTGCGAGAGTTGCAAGGAAGGCAAGCCCTGCGATCAGCCCGATGGCGAGCCGTGACTGGGCGCCGGCGCCGGGGCGGTCGTCCTGGGGAGCAATGGAATCAGCCGTGGGCGTGGTGACGCGCCGATGGTGTGGGGCGATGAGAGCCCGGAGCAGGCGGTGCAGTTCGACACCAAGGTGTTGCCGCCCGATCTACAGGCCCTGCGGGACTCGACGCTGTTCGGCCTCGGGCGAGTTGCGCCGGAGGCGGTGAACCAGGGAGAATCCGCGGGCAACGCCGCCGTGGAAGCCTCGCCCGGATCGGCGGTCGTTCGCCGGCGCCTCTCGCCCCGCCACCGCCGCGCTGTCGGTACCTATTTCTCGTCCGCGAAGAAGCGCTAGCGCCTGCCTATGTCATCGAACTCCGAACTGCTCGCACCCGAAGCAGTCAGCCAGGCCGCCGAGCGCGCAACGCGCGTCCTCGACGGCCTGAATCATGCCCTCCTAGGCCAGCAGGATTTGTGCCGCATGGTGCTGGTGGCCTTTCTCGCCCGCGGCCACGTGCTGCTCGAGGGACTGCCTGGGCTGGGCAAGACCGAGCTGGTGAAGTCCCTGGCGAGCTTGCTTGGCATCGACACGCGCCGCCTGCAGTTCACCCCCGACCTGCTCCCGGGGGATGTGACTGGCGGCCACGTGCTGGAGGAGAGCACAGACGGCGGCCGGGCGCTGACTTTCCAGCCGGGTCCGGTGTTCACCAACCTGCTGCTCGCCGACGAGATCAACCGGGCTTCGCCCAAGACCCAGTCGGCCCTGCTGGAGGCCATGCAGGAACGTCGAGTCACAGTGGTGGGCGAGACGCGGGCGTTGCCGCAGCCCTTTGCCGTCTTGGCGACCCAGAACCCGATCGAGCTGGAGGGCACCTACCCGCTGCCCGAGGCGCAGCTCGACCGTTTCCTGTTCAAGCTGAATGTGCACAAGGTGTCGCCGGAGACGCTGGTGACCATCCTTACCCAGCGCCGGCACGGGGCCGCCCCCAAGCTCGAGCCGGTGCTCAGCGCGACGGAGCTCGACGGGGTGCTCGAAACGGTTGGGCGGGTGTTCTTGCCCGACGCGGTTGCGGGTTTCATCGCACGCCTGGTTGACGGAACGCACCCTGCTCCGGGCGCCGGGCAGAAGGTGACCCAATATGTGCGCTATGGCGCCTCGCCGCGCGCGGCAATCGCGATCGCCGAGAGCGCGCGCGCCCACGCGCTGCTCGGCAAGCGGCCCAACGTGGGCTTCGACGATGTGCGCGCCGTCGCGCCCCATGCGCTGGGGCATCGGGTGACACTGGACTATGGGGCGCGCCTCGACGGGGTCAGTGGGCCCGACGTCATTGCGGCGGTGCTCGCGGAGACGGACGAGGTGGGGACGCTCACCAAAGGCAGCAGCCATGGGGCTTAGCGGCATCACGCGCCGGTTGCCCGAGACCGTGCGCTACCTGGCGATCCTTGCGGGATTGGCTGCAATGACCCTAGGCGCAGCTGCCGCGCAGGCTTTTGTAGCCGAGTCTCGAACGTTAGAAACCAAGGTGCGCGCGCGCCTCACCTACGCCTGGCCGGTGGACAGCCTTCATGGCTACTTCCCCGTCCAGGTCGAGCTCGTGAACGAGAGCCGGCAGAGCGCGGATGTCGAGGTTTTTGCCGATGGGAAGACCTACCAGTACCAGGTCGAGAACTCGGCCCTACGCACTGTGGTCCTCGAACCCGGGGAGCGCGTCCAGTTCGAACTGCTCGTACCGAATTTCGTCAACGGCTCGCACACTGGAGCGGCCGGGGTCGTGTTCGACGTTTCTGGCGAGACCATGCGGCTGAACCAGCCGAGCTCCGGCACCCGCTACATGGGAGATCAGCTGGCCGTGCTCGCGGTGGGCGGCAGCGCGCCGCCGCCGGGGACCAACGATGTCCTGAAGGCTGATTTGGACCTCATGTCCACGGCCTACTCTGGCTCGGGGTCGCGGGGCGGAACCCCGGTTTCCGTGGGGTCGGTCACATGGGAGAATCTCTCCAAGGACTGGCAGGCCTACTCCTCCCTCGATGCTGTGGTGCTCTCTACCGCGGACCGGGCGAACCTCGACGCCCACCTCGAACCGATCCTGACCTGGGTGCGCATGGGCGGCACGCTGCTGCTTGTGGGCACGGAGGACCTCGATGCGCTCCGTGGTGTCGACTTGCTCGAGGACGCCTTCGATGACCGCAAACGACCGTCCGGTACCGAGAACCTCTACACCTACGGCCTTGGCCGCATTCGCCGCCTGGATACCCCCTTCCTTTGGACCGCGAGCGCCTGGGGGCAGGCCTGCATCGACCAGGTGCTAGATCGTCATATCTTCCACTCGGACTATTCCGCTCTCATGCCGGGGCGCAGCGTTGGGCCAACCAACAGTTTCCTAGGCCCGTTCAACGAGCTGCCCCTGCGCGGGTTCCTGGCCTGGCTCATGGTGTTCGTGATCCTGATCGGCCCGCTGAACCTGCTGCTGATCGGCAAGCTGCGCAGGCCGGCGCTCCTGCTGCTCTCGGTTCCGGCCCTATCGGGGCTCGCGACGCTGGGGATCCTGGGCTACGGCATTCTGGAGCAGGGTCTCGACGTCCGCGTGCGCGACCATTCACTGGTCTACCTGGACCAGGGGCGCGCCCGGGTCGCCAGCCTGACGATGCGCGATCTGTTCGCTGGCGGGTTCGCGAGCGACGGTCTTCACCCGGGACCGGGCACCGCGGTGTTCCCGATCGGGGAGCACGAGGACCATGGCCCGGTCTACCGGGTCGAACGTCGCGGCGACGCCGTGTTGCTGGCCGGGGATTTCCTGCCCTCACGGCAGCACGTGCGGCAGGCCATCGCGAGCGAAGCTGCCTCTCGCCTACGGGTCGAAATCGAGGGAAGTGGAGGCCAAGTCGTGGTCCGCAACGCTACGCCCGAAGCGATCGACGAGCTCTTCTACCATGCGCTCGACGGGAAGTGGTATCGGGTCGAATCCCTGAAGCCGGGCGCTGAGCAGGTCGCCGACGCGGCCATGTTCGCCGGCTCCTCGCTCGAGAAGTCGCTCCTGGAGCGCTTCCAGGGCGAGCACTTCGTGCCGCCCGGGGGGTACATCGCCCGCATGGATGCCAACCCCTTCCTCGACGATCTGGGGCTCGAACCGAAGTTCGAGGGCTCCGACTCGTTTGTGATCGGCGAGCTGGGCGCAGGGGAGGCCTACTGATGGCTTCCCTTCAGGTTGAGAACATCAGCAAGCGCTTCGGCAAGTTCGTGGCGGTCGATGACGTTTGCTTCGAGGTCGCCAAGGGACAGGTCACTGGTTTCATCGGGCCCAACGGAGCCGGGAAAACGACCACAATGCGGATCGTGTCGACGCTTGAGTTGCCCGACACAGGCGACGTGCGAATCGATGGCTATTCCGTGCTCGAGCAGCCCCGCGAGGTGCGCAAGCGGCTGGGCTTCATGCCGGACGCCTACGGAGCGTACAGCTCGACGACGGTGGCGGACTATCTGGACTTCTTCGCGCGCGCCTATGGATTGCGCGGCAAGGGCCGCTCGCAGGCACTCGCAGAGGTGACGTCCTTCACGGGCCTGGAGCCCCTGCTCGGAAAGCTGACTACCTCCCTGTCCAAAGGCATGAAGCAGCGCATGTGCCTGGCCAAAACGCTGCTGCACGATCCCTCGTTGTTGATCCTCGATGAGCCCGCCGCCGGACTGGACCCGCGCGCGCGCGTTGAGCTGCGCGAGCTGGTCAAGGCCCTCGCCGAGCTGGGTAAAGCGGTGCTGATCTCGAGCCACATCTTGACCGAGCTCTCTGAGATCTGCGACAGCATCTGTGTGATCGAGGCCGGCAAGATTCGGGCCACCGGCAGCGTGGCGAGCATCGTCTCGCAGATGCGGCCCCACGCGGAGATTTACGTGGCGGCCCTCGGGGACAGCGAACTGCTCCGCAGGCACCTGCTGGAAACTCCCGGCGTGCAGGGGGTGCGCGAGGAACGCAGCGGCTTTGTCTTCGACTACCAGGGCAGCCCGGACGACATCGCGGGCGTGCTCAGCAATCTTGTGCAGGCCGGCCTGCGACCCATTGAGTTCGCTCCCGAGCAGGTCGATCTCGAGGACGTCTTCCTCAGCCTCACCGAGGGCAAGCTCCAATGACCGACGCCAGCCACACCGCGCCGAGCACCGGCCGCCCCGAGAGCCTTGGCGCCTTGGACGGATTCGTTGATCGCATCAGCGACCGCTTCAACCCCATCCTGGTGAAGGAACTGCGCCAATCCCTGCGGGGCAGGGCCTTTCGAATCGCCTTCATCTGCGTCCTCGTACTGTTGACCTTTGCCTCGGTGGGAGCGCTGCTCAGCGCCTCCCGCTTTGGCCAGGCCCAAGGACGCGAGTTCTTCTTCGGGGTGTACGTCTGCTTGGGCCTCGCGTTGTACGGGCTCGTGCCGTTCACGGCCTTCTCCAGTTTGGGCGGTGAATGGGAGGAGAATACCTTCGACCTTCTCGTGCTCTCAAACCTGCGGCCAAGCCATGTCGTGCGCGGAAAGGTGATGTCAGCGGGAGTCCAGGCGCTGCTCTACCTGGCGACCTTTGGACCGTTCTTGGCATGTGCGTTCCTGATGCAAGGGGTGGACCTAGGGGCCATGTTGGTGGTGCTGGGGATCAGCTTTCTCTGGTCACTGGCCCTGTCGATGCTGGCGATCGCCTTGTCGACGTTAGCCCGTCAGCGCTTCCTGCGGATCGGGATGATGGTTGCCCTCGCAGGCGCCCTGGCAACGGGGTTCGGGATGGCCATGGGCGGGGCTCAGGAGCTGCTGCGTGAGCCCGAGCTTCTGCGTGAAACCGAATTTCTGGAGGGAGGGGTGGGCTTTCTGCTCCTGGGGTTTTTCGTCACGACGCTCCTGTTCCAGATCGCCTGCAATCAACTCGCGCACTCCGAGGAAAACCGTTCCACCGGACTGCGGCTGACGACGAGCGGAGCCCTGCTGGCAGGCCTGACCTGGGCCAGCTACATGTTGATTCAGCACCCCTCTGGCGATGCGCTCTCGGCGATCTTCATCGTGATCCTATTCCTGGGCGTGGTGATGCCGAGCACGCTGTTCGTCAGCGAACCCAACCCCCTGGGCAGGCGCGTCAGCTCCGAGGTGGCACGCAGCCGATTCTGGTCTTGGATCACGTCCCCGTGGCTGCCAGGCGGGGGGCGCGGCGTAGTGTTCTACCTGCTGCATCTGGGCCTATTGATGGGGATTTACCCGGTGCTGCGTGTAGCGACGAGGGACAGCTCGACCAATACGATCGGCGAAGAAGGCCTGTTTGGTTTCTATGGGATCTGCCTATATGCCACCGGCTACGTGCTGCTGCCCTCAGGCTTACTCTCGGGCAGCCTCGGCAAGCTGCCGGTGCGGATCGCCGCTAGGATCCTGGTGCCGTTCCTGGCGCTCGTGCTCTTTGTGCTCCCGGCGCTGCTCTCGTTCCTGTTCGGGATCGACGATAGCGATTCCTTCCGCCATCCCGGCAACCCGGGCTACTTCGTGTCGGAGAACTGGTTGGGTTTCGAGTGGCCGGCCGCCTGGGCCGTGGTGCTCGTCTTCGCCGGTTCCGCGCTGGCGATCAACCTGCCGCGGATTTTCCGGGGCATCCAAGAGGTCGCTGCGGTCCGGGCAAAGGCCGAAGACAGCCGGGCGGCCTAAGCCCATGCCCGCGCCCGCTCCCTCGGCCTTCGCTCTTGGCTCGACCCTGCGGCTCGCCCTGGCGGTGCGCCCACGGGGCGGCCGCGCAGGTGGGGCCCTCGGGCGCGCACCGGGGTCGAGCCTCGAGTTCGAGGACCGGCGCGCCTACGTGGCGGGCGATGACGTGCGGCATGTGGACTGGCGCGCGCTCGCGCGTACCGATCAGGTCGTCGTGCGCCAGCACCGTGAGGAGGTCACCCCGGTGCTTGAGCTACTGGTCGACGATTCGGCTTCGATGGGGACCGACGGGGCCAAGGCTCAGCTCTGCGTGGATGTGGCCTGCGTACTGGCGAGCGCGGCGCGCTCCGGTGGCCTGGCGGTGCGCATGATTCGGCTCGGGAACGCACCCGAGCTGGTCGAGGCCCAGGGCTTCGACACCCGCGGGTTCGATTTCACCGGGCGCAGCCCCCTGGGCGACACCTTTGCCCAGGCGGGGCGCCTGCTGCGGCCGGGGACGACGCGTGTGCTCGTGTCTGACTTCCTTTCGCCCCATGAGCCGCGCTTGCTGGTCTCGCGGCTGGCGGCGGGCGCCGGTGCCTGCGCGCTGGTTCAGGTCCTGTCCGCATTCGACGTCAACCCGGCGGCCGGCGAGGCGCTGCGGCTGGTGGACGCCGAAAGCGACGCGTCGCTGAACCTGGTGCTGGACGAGCGCACGGTCGCCGCCTACCGCCAGAGGCTCGAGCGCTGGACCGCCGGCCTGTCCGAGGAGGCGCGCCGGGTGGGGGGGCGAATGGTGACCCTCGAGGCCACCGCCACTCTGGAGGACGCGGCCCGGGGACCTCTGTGTGCACGGGGCGTGCTCGAACCCGCCTGAGTACAATCCCGGGCCCGCCCCAGTTGAGCGTATGCTCGCTGGCTGACGATTCATCTGAACCACTCGACTGACATGCGCCCGATTCTCCTCGCCTGCGCCCTGCTTTGCGCTTCCTGCGGATCCACCACCCAGCCCGCGGAGCAGGGCAGCGAGCAAGCTCCGGACTCGGCTCCCCCCGCGCCCGAGTTCGACGGCGCCGCCCTCGCCGCCGAGTGGCGGCCGGAGACGATTGCTCTGCCCCAGGACTGGGCGCCGGACTTGCCCAAGGGCACGGAGGTGCTGCGTTTTGCGCCCGGCATGTTCCAGGAGGGCGCCGAGGACTACTGGACCTACGCCTTCCGGGTCGACCTGGCTGAGGAGCTGGACGGGGAGGCGGGCATCGCCAACTTCCTCGAGCTCTACTACGACGGCCTGCTGGGCATGGTCGGCACGGGGCGCGGCTACGACATGGGCGACGACCCCGCCCAGGTCCACGTGGGGCAGCCGAAGAATGGCGTCTACCCGATCCGCATCGAGCTGATCGACGGCTTTGTCACCGGCAAGCCGCTGACCCTCCACATGGACTGGCGCGGCGCGGGCAAAACCCTGCGCATCATCGCCAGTCCCCAGCCCCGCGATCACCAGCTGTGGGGCCAGCTGCGGGCCATCGTGAACGTACTTGAGCCCGGTGCGTAGGTGCAGGTGACCCCTACTTGCCCGCCCCGTGGGCTTCGCGGAGCCAGCGCAGGAGCTGGGGCGTGACCTCGGGCAGGGTGAGGCCAAGGACGTCGCTGAGGACGGCGGCGCTCGCCTCGCCCTCGACGCCGTTTGCCGGATCGCCTCCGACGCGGCGCAGGATCTCGGCGGTCTTGTCCACGCCCTGGCCCTCGATCAGATAGGCGGCGAGGGCGAAGGACAGGATGAGATCGCGGGGGGTCATGGTGCCCACGTTCTTGCCGACGACGAAGGAGAGGTTGGGAGCCTCATCCTTTTCGATCATGGAAGCGGCCAGGGCCAGCCAGTCCTCGTTGTCACGGGTGAGGCTACGCGCGTAGTCCTTATCCTCACGCTCGTATTCGCTCTCGTTGAGGGTCATGGAGAGGCGGGTGCCCACGGCCTGATGAACCAGGTAGAGGCCGATGCCCTCGGTGAGCCAGCCCCGCTTGCCGCTGACGCCATAGACGCGCCACATATAGAGCCCAATCGTCTGGCGCATGGCCATGTCCAGCCGGGCCCGTTCGCTGCCGCCCACCAGGCACATGCGGGTGGTTGTGCCCAGGAAGGTGCCGCGGACCACGTCCCAATACTCGCGGTTGTCGTCGCTGACGAGGGCGAAGTTGTCGCGAAACTTGGTCGCCGCGTCGTCTTCGGTCAGGATGTAGATCGCATCGTCTTCCCCGGGTTCCAGGGATCCGCCGAGCACCATCGGCAGGTAGTCCCAAACCATGCTGACGTGGCTAAGGATCTGCTCTGCTTCGCTGCGTTCGCCGGTGGTGAGCACTCGCATGCCGTCGTTGCGCAGGGTGTGAGCCCAGACGAATCCGAGGCCGGTCTCCTGGCTTTCCGCTTCGTCGTCTTGCGCCCGGCCGGCGGCTGTCAGGCCCTTCTCCCGCGCGGTCTTCAGCTCGCGACCGCGCAGGACGGCGTTCGCTGCCGTCGCGCCCATCCACTTGTCGATGCCGCCCTCAACGGGCACCCGCACGTTGCCGATCAAGGCGTGGAGTCCTTCGTGGTCGGGGGCATATTCCAACATGGCGCGCACCTCGGCGCGCTTGGTCGCGGGGTCCAGGGAATCGCCGTGCTTTTCGAGAGCCGCGATGCGGCGCTCGACGTCGGCTTCGACGACCTGCTTGCGCTTGTCCACCGCCTCGAGGGTGACCGAGGGTTTCGAGCGCTTGGGCTCGCGATACTCGCGCTTTCGCACCCATTCCTCGGTCTTGCGATCGAAGGTGTAGCCGAGGGTCTTGCGGGCGTTCTTGTGATCGGGCTGCACGGTCAGGAGCAGCTCGTAGATCTGGTTGCGCTCGCGGTAGGCCTTGCTCTTGTGGCACCACTTGGCGAGCTCCTCCAGGTCTGCAGCAAAGGCCGTTCCCGCCTCGGCTTTCGCCTGCTCGTAGGGGCCGTCATCGGCGTAGACGGTGGGGGCGACAATGGCGGAAACGGTCGCCGGGTAGGCGGTGTTGGTGGCGGGCCCGTGGGCCAGCATCAGGATCGCGATCGAGAGCATGAGGCCCAGGATAGCGTGCCGGCGCGCGCTTCTACCTGTCGAGCTTGCGGTCGGACACCTTGCGGGCCGCTTCCAGCGCCGCGCCAAGCCCGCCGCCTGGCGCAGTCCCGCCTTCCTCCCCGCGCGGGGGCGGGGCAAGCGGGGAGCCGGAAGCTGCCGGTGGAGAGGCGGGCGCCATTGCGGGGCGCTCCGTCTGAGTTTCTGCCTTCCGCTCGCCGGCAGGCTGCGCCCGCTGTCGAAGCCGTGCGCCCAGGCTCTCCCAAGCGCCCAGCCTGCGGCCGGCGATCTCGACGAGCAGCAGCAGGATCGCGGCGATGGCGAGCTCGCGGGTGAGCGGGCGCCAGGCGGAACCCTGGCGCTTGCCGGCGAAGGCCTCGGCCACCGAAGAGCCCACCTGGCCGCCGGATTCTGTGGCGATCCGGGCGAGCAGGCGTTCACCCCGGCGATCGTCGCCAATGCGCTCGAACTCAGGGGAGTAGGGCAGGGTGAGCGGCGGCAGAGGCATGCTGCGCCCGGCGCCAAGCTCCACCGTGCCGACAAGGGAGCCTTCGCCGCGCAGGGGCACGCGCGCCTCGAATTCGGCGGGGCCGGTGCGCAGCAGGCTGATGCGGCGCGTCGTGCCGTCGGGCGCCGTCAGGTTGGCGGCGAGGCGCGCGAGTCCCGGCTGGACCGGGGCGGTCTCATCGAGCTCGATGCGAATGCTTGCGTCGCGGCCCTGGCGGCTGGTGTCGACGAACACATCGGAGGGCTCTTCGGTGCCGACCAACCAGCGGGCGACGGTCGTGGCGAAGGCCGAGAACTCGGACCAAGCCACGATTTCCGACCCGTCGGATCCGCCGATCTGGGCGGCGAAGATCGCGCTGCGGCCGAGGCCCTGGTAGCCGAAGGCGAAGAGGGGGGCATGGAACTCGTCCTCGGTCACCAGCCCCGCTTGGGCCTGGGGCCTCAGGTAGCTGAGGTTGTAGCCGGTGACGGTCGGGAAGGCCCCGATGGGGGCGCTGCCCAGGCCGAGCAGATCCGGCAGCGCGTTGACGGCGGTCGCATCCTCGATGAAGGTCGAGCGCGACACCGTCAGCGTGTCCTGGGCAAAGATGCGCGGGAGGGCGCCGGGGTCCTGGGTGAAGTAGGCCTCGCCGCCGCCGAGGGCAGCCAGGTCGATGAGGAACTGGGCGTGGCAGTCGGCCTCGGTGCCCAGGGCCACCACCGAGAGTGTCGTGCTGTTCGACTCGGCACGCAGCTCACGTACGAGCTCGAAGCAGCCCCCCTGTTCCTCCGAGTCGGCGGCGTCGGAAAACAGCACCAGGTGGCGCGTGGACTGGGGGGCGTCCTCTAGCTGTCGGACGAGCTCCCTCAGGGCCGAGAGCACGAAGATGCCGCCGCCCATGGACTCGATGCCGAGGATCTCGCCCCGCAGGCCGGGGAGGTTCTTGGCCGACTGCATCGGCACGATCACGTGGGGCGAGGAGTCGACCGCTACGACCGAGGCATGGTCGAGGGGGGAGAGCAACTCGAGGGCGGACCAGGTGCCGAGGTTGGCCAGGTCCATCTTGGTGGTTGTTGGGCCAGCGGATGCGCCCATCGATCCGGAGCGGTCGAGGGCGACGGCCATGGCGAGCGACAGCTTGCGGTGTTCCTGGCGCAGCTCCATGGTGACCGGGAGTACCTGCTCGATGGGGGACAGGTAATAGCCGCCCATGCCGAAGCTCGCGCGGCCGCCGGTCATCCACAGGCCGCCCCCATGATCGCGCACCCAGCTGGCCAGACCCTCCATGTGGGGCCCTAGGCGGTGGGCCGGGACGTTCTCCAGAACGACCGCGCGAAAAGCGGTCAGACCCACGGGATCGAGGCGCGCGGCCTCGGGCGTCTGCACCACGGTTGGCATGCCGGCCTGGCGCAGGGCCTGCACGAGAGTGTCCTCGGCCCCGTCCTCGTTGAGCACGAGGAGGGCTTCGGCCCCCCGTCCGCGCACGGCGGCGCGAGCACGGTTGTTCTCCGGGATCGCATCGTCTGCCCCAAGCTCGACGGTGTACTCGGACACGCCAGGCGCGGTGAGCCGATCGCGGAATACGAGCCGCGTACGTCCCGCCGGGAAGTCGCGCTCCCCACTCGACAGCACACGACCCGCGCGCATGAGCGAGAAGTCGGTGCGGACGGGCTCGGCAGCGTGCACCCAGACCTGGAACTGGAAGGGCTCGCCGACGGCCACATCGTCGGGGAGCTCGATGCGCTCGACGAGCAGGTCGGGAGCGCCGCTGCGGCGCTGGGGTCGGACGTCGATCGACACCCCGCGCGCGTAGGCGCGGCGGGCTGCGGGGAGAGGGTCGCGGCCGGTGACAAGCCCGTCGCTGACGAGCAGCACGCTGGCGGGCCGGCTGCCGTCGAGCAGATCGAGGGACGATTCCAGCGCCGCCGCGAGATCGGACCCGTCGCGGTCGACGGAGGCGTCGAAGCCGGCGAAGCGGGCGTCCTCGAGGGCCGCGTGCTCGAGCTGGGCATCGGCGCCAAAGGCGACGACGTAGACGCGGTCTTCGGCCTGGCGCTCCTTTTCGGCGAGCGCCACAAGTTCAATCGCGCGCGCCTCGGCGTCTGCGGGCATGGAGCGGGAGCGATCGACCACCAGAACCAGGTCCCGGCCCTTCGAGCCGGTGTGCAAATACATGCCCGCGAGGCCCGCGAGCAGCAGCAGGGCGAAGGCGAGGCGCAGGGCTGCGGTGATCGAGTGTCCGCCGCGCAGGCGCCACCATGCGAGCAGAACCGGCATGGCCAGCAGCAGAAGGGCGGGGTTCAGAAAGCCCATCAGTCGTGCTTCCTGGGGGCGAGAATGAACCAGTTGGCCAGGCCTGCGAGGAGCGCCAGCGCGATCAGGGCGAGCTCGATCCGGGTGCTCGCGGCGCGGGCTCCGCCGGCGCGACTCTCGGCCCCCTCCTCCGGTGCTTGCAGGACCGGCTCCCGGCTTCCGGATTCGGAGTTCATCAGGTCGGACTCGGTGGCGTCGACGAAGCTCCAGGTGACCTCGGACACCGCCTGGAAGGGCCCCTGCCCCGCGCGTCGTTCGAGGGTGAAGGAGCCGCCGGCGGGTGGACTGTCGAGCACCAGGGTGCCCTTGGCTTGGGATTCCAGGGTCTGTTCTCCGCCCACTAGCCGGTAGCTGGCCGGGGCATCGTCCATGAAGACGAGGGACTCGCCTAGCACGAGGTTGCGGCGCGCCGGGCCGGGCAGCGCTTTGCGCCGCATCTCGGCCAGGTTGGCCAGCAAAATAGGCCAGTCGGGCGAGCGCAGGAGTGAGCTGCGGGCCGGGTTGAGGTCGATGCTGAAGCGCGTCGCTTGGTTCCGTTCGACCAGCAGAGGGCGGTTGCCGGCGGAGACGAGCGGCATTCCCTGCAGCAGATTGTCCGAAGCCTTGGGCAGGGCGGTGGTCCAGACGACGCCTTCGAGGGTGACGCCACGCAGCAGGGGCGTGGATCGATCGAGGAGAAAGGGCCCGGCGAGGGACACGCCACCGGCAGCATCGCTGTTGGAAGAGCCAGGGGATTGTGGCTGGGAGGCAGCGAACTCGAGGCTCCACGTGTTCGCGGAACCGTCGGGCGCGGTGCCGAGCACCAGGTGGGCGCTGTCTGGCTCGGCGAGCTCGGAATCTGGTACCAGAGCAAGCAGACGCTCGAGCGATTCGTCGAGGCCGAGGGCGGCGAGCTGTTTCGGATCCAGGGTGCTGGCCAAACGCAGCTGGCGGGCGGGTTCGGGGGCGAGCCAGGCGTGGTTGTCGAGCTCAAGGGCGTCGGCCGGTAGGCTCGCGTGAACCGTTCCTGCGCGGCGGCTGACGGGCGCGCTGAACGAGCGAGTCTCCCCGGGGGCGAGCTCGAGCGTGCGCTCCACGCGGCGCGGGCTGCCGTCGAATTCGGTCCAGGTGGCTTCCAGGGTCACGCTGCGCGGAAGGCCGCCGAAGCAGGCGACGCTGATCCGGATTTCGTCCTCGCCGAGACCGGCGCTGGGCTCTGTGTTCGCTAGGCGCCGGCGGGTGGCGGCAACAATGGCCAGGTTGGCGGCGGCGTCGCCGACGGCCCGCAGCTCGACGGCGGCGGGCAGCTGGGTGTCCATGCGATCGGTGACGACGAGCACGGGCGCGGAGGCGCCGAGTTGTTCGGCGAGGGCTACGGCGGGCTCGAGGTCGTGGTGGATGCGTCCGGGCTCGAATGCGTCCAGGGCGGCGCTCGCCTCATCGCGCAGGGCGGCGGGGCCCACCAGGACCTCGGGGCGCGGACCGCTGCGAACCAGGGTGACGCGACCATCGGGGGCGAGGCCGGCGATGCGCCCGGCGACGAGGTCCTTAGCGCGCTCGAGCGCGCTTCCGGAGGCCGTGGTGGCGCCCATAGAGGCAGAGCTGTCGAGCACGACGACCATGTGGTCGACTCGGGAGGCCCCGCAGCCCCGAAGGCCGGCGAACGCCAGCGCTAGGGCGAGCACGCCCAGCAGTTCGGCGAGCAGGGACGCGCTGCGCCGCAGGGGCTCGCGCCGGCGCCCGGCCGAGGGATCGTGATCCTGGGTTTCCCACAGGAATAAGGCGCTGACCACCTGGCGACGAAAGCGACGCCGATACAGATGCAGGCCCAGCACCACGGGGATGCCGAGCAGGGCGAGGAGGCCAGCGGGATAGGCGAACAAGGTCAGGGCGCAGGGCTTACGCCCTGGAGGCGGACTATTTTAGGGTGCGGGCAGACCTTAGCTCCCATGATCACCTTCGAAGCCAACGAATCCCTGCACCGCGCTGCCTTTACGACCCGCTTTCCCCGGCCGTTGGGGGAGTGGGGCGAGGAACGACCCTGGGAATCCTTCACCGCCGCGGCGGCATCTGCGCCGGTGGAAAGGTCCGAGGACGTACGCAAGGCGGTGCGGGCGCTCCTCCGCGAGGGCGGCCACAAGCCCTCGGGGCGGGGCAAGCCCTCGTCGGAGTACCTGGTGCGGGCGGTGGAGGAGGGCACGCTCCCGGCGATCAACCTGGCGGTGGACGTGTGCAACCTGGTGAGCTGGCAGAGCGGTCTGCCGATGAGTGTGGTGGATTTAGAGCGTGCGGAGGCGCCGCTTGCGGTACGCCTGGGCGGAGCTGAAGACGAGTACGTGTTCAACGCTTCTGGTCAGACGATTCGGCTGGCCGGGTTGCTGTGCCTCTGGGATGCCGCTGGCCCCTGCGCGAACGCCGTGAAGGACAGCCACCGGACGAAGACGGGCGAGGCTACCCTTGAGACCTGCACAGTGATCTGGGGCCCCGCGTCCCACGCCGAGCAGGTGGAGCGGGCGACGGCCTGGTCGATCGAGCTGCTGGGTGCGGCCGGTGCCGAGGCGAAAGCGCTACGGAGCCGGGAATAGCTCCACCGCTTTCAGACCGGAGTGCGGTGGGTGGATTCCCAGCCCAGGAGCGCTTTCGCCTCGGCACCGGAAACGTAGCATGCGTCGATGCCCATGCTGAACGTTGCGCTTGCCCTTGCCCTCTCCGGCGCCTTGGTCTCCCAGGAGCGGCAGCCGCCGAACGTCCTGTTCCTCATCTCGGATGATCAGGGCTGGGGGGACTTCGGTTTCATGGGAAGCGACGAGATCGCGACCCCGCACCTCGATCGGCTCGCAGCCGAGGGCCTTGCCTTTCCGCGCGGCTACGTGCCGACGGCGCTCTGCCGTGCGAGTCTTGCCACCCTTGTCACCGGGCTCTATCCGCACGAGCACAAGATCACCGGCAACGATCCGCCCAAGGGTGTGAAGCGCGCCAAGATGCTCGCGCACATCGAGGCGGCTGTCACCGTTCCCGAGCTTCTCAAGGGAGCTGGATATCGCAGCCTGCAGACCGGCAAGTGGTGGGAGGGGGAGTGCCGGTGTGGCGGCTTCACCGAGGGCATGACCCACGGCGACCCCAAGCGCGGCGGACGTCATGGGGACGAGGGTCTAGCGATCGGACGCAAGACACTGCAGCCAGCGCTGGACTTCATGGACTCATGCCAGGAAGAGGGGACTCCGTTCTTCTTGTGGTACGCGCCGCTGCTTCCCCACACGCCTCACAACCCGCCCGAGCGGCTGCTCGAGGCCTATGCCAAGCCCGGGGTTTCGGGTTCGATTGCGAAGTACCGAGCGATGTGCACCTGGTTCGACGAGACCTGCGGGCAGCTCTTGGGGCATCTCGACGAACGGGGCCTCGCCGGGAACACCCTGGTGGTGCTGGTTGTCGACAACGGTTGGATCCAGCGGCCGGACGCGGGCGGCTTTGCGCCACGGAGCAAACGCTCGCCCAACGAGGGGGGAGTGCGGACGCCGATCGTTCTTCGGTGGCCGGGCAAGATCGTACCGGCACGCCGCGAGCTGCCCGTCAGCAGCATCGATCTCGCGCCGACCATCCTGGCTGCTTGCGGGGTCGAAGTCCCCGAGGCCTGGCCCGGGGTGGATCTTCGGGGGGATCTCTCGGGAAGGGGGCCGCTCTTCGGCGCGGCATTCACCCACGATGTCGTAGACCTGGATGCGCCGGGCAAGAGCATGCTCACGCGTTGGATCCTGCGCGACCCCCACAAGTTACTCGTGCACGCGGACCCCAAGCTCCCCGCAGAGCTCTACGACGTGCGCGCCGATCCCGCCGAAGAGCGCCCTTTGCAGGATCCAGCCACGGCTGCCTCGCTGCTGGCGGAGCTCGATCGATGGTGGGACGGGCGGTAGCCATCCCATCGCGAATCGTGCAGGAACCGCTCTGTCCTTTCTGCGATGGGGAGGGGGAGAGATCAGCCGCTGGAAGTCAAGCGGAGCATCCCGCTGGCAATGGCCGCATTGAAGTCACCGCAGAGTCTTGGGTTGATGCCTGCGCGGGAACACCTGGCCTTGTCGCTGAACTTGCCTGCGACTGGGGTCCACTGCTCCCGGGGTCTGACTTGCCACTGACGGGGGCGTCAGGAGTCCCTGGTGCAGCGAATGTGATCGGTTTGCCAGCTGAGGACCCACCGTCAGGGACGGCGGGTCTCCAAACGAAGCTAGGAGCGTTCCTCGCGCTCGGCCGCGCGGATCAGGCGCTTGATTTCCTTGAGTTCGTCCGCGCCCACCTTCTTGGCGTCCAAGAGGTGAGCGAACAGCCCGGTGACGTCGCCCGCGTAGACGTCGTCCACGAGGTCGGAGGTCATGGCCCGACCTACTTCATCCGCTTGGACTAGGGCGCGGTAGATGTACTGCCGGCCCTCCTGGCGGAACGCGAGGATGCCGCGCGCCTTGAGGCGCTTGAGCAGGGTCGCGACGGTGGTGGCTGCCAGGGGGCGATCGGTCACCATGGCGGCGTGGACCTCCGCTGCGCTGGCCTCGCCCCGGTCCCAGAGGACGCGCAGGATGGCGAGCTGGAGGGAGGTGAGTTTTCGGTCGGAGTCAGCGCTCATTGCTCGAAGTATCCCTTGAACACGATGGTCTCCGCGTTCAGCTCCTCGAGGAGCTGAAGGACTTCGCCCGTGACGCCGAACGTGACTGCATGGCGCGCCTCGATGGTGGCACCAAGCGGTTTGCCGGGGACGATGGTCTCCCGCAGAGCGTCCCGAAGGGAGGATAGGCCGCGGGCCGCTTTGGGTCTCGGCTTCGGCGGATGGGGAGGCACGATCGAGCCCTCCTCCAGTTCCATGGGAACCTCCAGGACTTCCAGGGTTGGGGCGAAGCTCGAGGTCAGCGAATACGTTGGTGTGTCGAGAGTGCTTGGCTGATCCATCCGTAGTTCGAGCTTCTGGACGCTGCGGGGCTTCGACTCCTGGGGATTGGGAAAGACGTCGACGGGGAGGGGCGTTGAGTGGAGATGCCCATCGATGAGTAGGCGGACATCGGGCATCGAGACCCGGGAGGACCCTGCCATCGCCATGAGGTACAGCCCGTATTTGAGCTCCACGTCGGAGGACGCGCGAATCACGATGGCGCCGGATCGAATGGCCAGGGAGCTTGGCGGGCTGCTTCCCTGGAGCGTCGGATCCTGCGGACCCCTGGTGGGAAGTTTGGCGGCCGCGAGGGCCAGCCATTCCTCCATGTCCTGTCGGTCTCCGGGCCTCTTGAGGTCAAAGGTCGCCGGGTTCAGCTCGCCAAAGGACGCTGCCAGGCGGGCGGAGGCCTCGCCGCCGGATTCGACTTCGATGATGACGGCGTGATCCTCCGGGGCTTCTAGGGAGCTGGACGGTTCGGAGCCCAGCTCACTGGGCCCGGTGGTGATGGTGGGGGCGCAGCACGCAAGGCCCACCAAGGCCACTGCGGCACCGCGACCGAGGCCGCGGGTGGTGGTGCTCTCACCGCTCTCCAAGAGCGTGCGCACCCGTTCCACCAGCTCGGTGGAGGTCGCCGCCATGCCGGTCACTGAAGCGGGGATTGGAGACCCCAAGTTCGCAGTCCTTCCCCAGGCAGCGACCCCGGCGAGGCACTTGGCCACGGCTGCTGAGCTACCTACACGCTGGGCGGCCATGGCATCGCAGGCGACTTCGGCCGAGGCGTTGAGCTGCCGGCGCAGGACGCGGTGCCAGGGGAGGAAGAAAAAGAGGCGCTCGATGGCTGCGGCGGCCGTGAACCAAAAGGGATCGCTTCGCTGGATATGGGCGTACTCGTGGGCCAGGAGCGCGCGACGATCCGCGGGTCCGAGACGCGCCCAGCAGTCCGCGGGGACGCAAATCTCGGTGGAGGAGAGGGCGATGGGCGACCTGAGTGTCGTTGCGACACTCAGGCGTATGGGGTGGACGCAGTCCGCGCGGGTCCACTCCAGCAGCAGGTCACTCGAGCTGCGGTCCGCGCTGGTCCTGCGGTGTAGCGAAGCGAGGAAGCGGCGGCGTTGGAGGGCCATGCGTACGACGAGCCAGATGGAGACCGTGCCCATCGCGGCCGCGAGCCACGCAGCCCAGGGGTTCGCGTCGATGGGATAGGGAGCAAGCGGAGGGTCAGCGAGGGGGGAATCAGCTTCAATCCCCATGCCCTTGCCGGGGATCATGAAGGGGGCAGCAGGGCGTTCAGGTCGCTCGGAAGCGCCGGGATCCGCGGGCTTCCATGCGCTCGCGGGCCGGCTTCTTGTTCCGTGCAGGGAGATGGGGTCGACCACTTTCCACGGCAGGCTGGCGCTGACCAAGGCGCCGAAAAGGGCGATCTTCAGGGCAGAGCTGCGCCTGGCGCCGGGCGGGAGCCAGATGCCGGCGACCGGGAGGGCGATGGCCGCGAGCACGGCGCTGTGCAGGGAATAGGTCAAGGCCCAATGGAGGGCGAGGTCGAGCAGGGGGGCGACGGTCATGGGG
>CAYWNK010000088.1:0-21173 GCA_964459495.1 uncultured Planctomycetaceae bacterium | reverse complement strand
CTCCACCCCCCTGCGCTGGGCGCGCTCGATCGCGGTCTTTCCCATCCGCGTCTACCAGCGCTGGATCTCCCCCTTCACGCCGGCCACCTGCCGGTTCCACCCCACCTGCAGCGGCTACACCCTGCACGCGATCCTCACCCACGGCGTTCTCAAGGGTGGCCTACTTGGCTTTTGGCGCGTCCTGCGCTGCAATCCCTTTGGACGTGCTGGACTCGACCCCGTCCCTCCCCATGGCCGCTGGAAGGCGGACCCTCCCCAATAAGCTCCGATGTCTTTCCCCAACCGACCCCGCGCTCTGTTCCTGCTCCCGCTCCTCGTCGGTGCCTGCCAGTCCTCCAACGACGCCCAGAGCTTCGCCGACCCCCAAGAACCCGCGGCCATCGAGGTCAAGCCGCAGGATGCGAGCCCGATTCCGGGCGGGGAGCGCTGCGACGATCTGATCATGCCCGGCGAGGAGAAGTTCATCTCCAAGTTGTGGAAGGTCACCAGCGGTGGCGAGAACGCGGAGGCCTACTGGAGCTACGACGGTTCACGCCTCGTCATGCAGAGCCGGCGCCCGGCGGACGGGATCCAATGCGATCAGATCTTCGTCACGACGCCCGGAGGAACGGAGCTCGTCTCAGCGGGCGGCGTGACGACGTGCTCGTACTTCCTGCCCAGCGACGACAAGGTGCTCTTCGCTTCGACCCATGCGGCTGACGCCGACTGCCCGCCTGCGCCGGACCGCAGCCAAGGCTACGTCTGGGCGCTGTACCCCACCTACGACGTCTGGCAGCGAGACCTCAAGAGCGGCGACCTCACCCCCCTGATCACCGGTCCCGGCTATGACGCTGAGGCCACGGTGTCCCCGCGCGGAGATCGGATGGTTTTCACCTCCACGCGCTCGGGCGACATCGAGCTCTGGACCTGTGCCCTCGACGGCTCGGACGTGAAGCAGGTCACCGACGAGATCGGTTACGACGGCGGCGCCTTCTTCAGCCACGACGGAGAAAAGCTGGTCTTCCGGTCGACGGCCTTCACGCCCGGCAAAGAAGAAGCCGAGCAGGCCGACTACAAGCGCCTGCTCGCGCAGAATCTCGTGCGCCCTAGCCACATGGAGCTCTACGTGTGCAACGCGGACGGCAGCGGCCGCAAGCAGATCACAAGGCTTGGAGGCGCCAACTTCGCGCCCTTCTTCACGCCCGACGACAAGCACATCCTCTTTTCGTCCAACCACCACGATACGAACAAGCCGGCGCTGAACTTTGATCTGTTCATGGTGCCCGTCGAGGGCGGCGACGTCGTTCAAGTGACGCACTACAACGAAAGCCGCGGCAAGCAGTTCGACAGCTTCCCGATGTTCAGCCCCAACGGCAAGTACCTCGCCTTCGCCAGCAACCGCGGCGACGGCGAGGCGGGCGAAACCAACGTGTTCGTGGCGGAGTGGCGCTGAGTTCATCCCTGCGTGACTTGGCCAAGGGGCTAGGAGCCGCCGCCTGGGAGTACGACCCTGGCACGGCCCAGCTCCTCTGGTCGGAGGGTCCATTGACCGATTGGTTCGGCGCCCCCGCGCTCGCTGCGGGCGCGGGACCACGCGAGTGGCTAGCGGAGTTCGAGCGCAACGCCCGGCGGACCGCTTTCGGCGCGATTCGACGCGCGCAATATGAAACGAGGGAGCTGAACCTCCGCCGCCCCACACCGGCCGATCCAGCCCGCGTTTTGCGGGTCCGTATGACGCCGGGTCGACACAACCGGGTGCTGGGCTGGTGCGAGCTGCTGCCTGGACCGCCGAAGATCCCGGGGCCCCACCTGAGCCAGGAAGCTGCCGCTGTTGACGTGGAGGCGGCCGCCGCCCCGCCCAATCGTGACGAGGAGCGCTACCGCGCCTATATCGACCGGGCACAGCAGGCGATCTGGTGCCTGGAAGCTTCACCTCCCATTTCACTCGACCTTCCCCGAGAGGAGATCGAGCGACGCATCTACAACCAGTTTCGGCTTGTCGAGTGCAACCCCGCTTTCCATGCCACGATCCTCACGCCTGGCTTGCGCGAACCGGTAGGTCGCCAGCTGATGGAGTTCCCGGGCGCATGGCTGCCAGCTACCCGCCGCATGATCCGCGCGCTGGCCCGCACGCGATTTGCGCAGACCGACTCGGTCCTCGCCATCCAGCACGGCACGGGCAGGATGCGCAACTTGCACCTACGCACCGAGAGTGTCCTTCGCAGCGGGAGTCTTGTCCGCATGTGGTGCAGCGCACAGGATGTGACCGCCGAGGTGCAAGAGACAGAGCGCTTAGCGCGCTCTGAGCAAGAGACGCGCACGCTCCTTGCGCAGGCCGCCGCGGGGATCGCGATTCTTGATCGGCAACGCAAGCTCGTCGCATTCAACGCAGCCCTGGAGCAAGCACTTGGCCGTTCGTTGGAATCCCAACGGGGACATGTCCTGCGGCTCGAAGACGAAAAGCGCCAGGAGCAGGCCCTGAGCGAGATGCTCGACCAAGCCAGGACCCAGGGGAGCTCCGTGAAGGAACTTCTCCTCACGCGCCCCAGCGGCCAGCACATCGAACTCGAGGCATCCGCCAGGTTCGAGGAAACCCTGGATGGTCGTTTCTACCTGGTCCTGCGCGATGTGAGCGAACGCCGCCGCACTCAGCGTGAGCTCAGCACGAAGCAGCGCCAGGTGATCCAACTTACCCGTCTGCACACGGTGGGCCAGATGGCGACGCGGATTGCCCACGAACTCAACCAGCCCCTCGCGGCGATCCTGAACTACGTTGAGGGAAGCCTGCAGCGCCTGCCGCGGGATGAAGACTATGCCGCCGTGCGCGCAGCCCTCGAGTCAGCGAGCGATCAAGCCAGGCGTGCAGGCGCCAGCCTGAAGGGCCTGCGGAGCTTCGTCAGCCAGGGAGTACCGGTCCGGATCGAAGTTGAGATCGAGGCTCTATTGGCTTCAACCGTCGAGCTGTTCTCCCTCCAGCCCGCTGCCCAAGAACATGCCTTGGAAACCTCCTGGGACCTGGGCGGGGCCACGATGCTCGCCGACCCCGACCAAATTCAGCAGGTGCTCCTCGCCCTTCTGGAGAATGCGGCTGAGGCCTGCAAGGCCCCACGCGGAACGGTCCAATTGCTCGCCCGAATCGAGACCCGGGAGGGCCCAGTGCTCGTGATCGAAATTGCGGACGATGGGGATGGAATTAACGATTCGGATATCGAACGCTTGTTCGTGGCGTTCGAATCGACGAAGCCAGGTAGCCTAGGACTCGGGCTGTCCATTTCAAAGTCCATCATCGAAGCCCATCAAGGCCAATTGCGCTGCGTGCGCAGCGGGCCTGATCGGACCATCTTCTCCATCTGCCTCGCCCTGTCACATCCGCCTCCATGAGTAGCTTGCCTACCGTGTTTGTTGTCGACGACGACGCCGCCCTGCGGGACTCGATCCAGTTTTTGCTTGAGCCGGAAGACCTACATGTTGAGTGCTTCGAGTCTGGCGTGGCCTTCCGCAAGTGCTACGACAACAAGAAGCCCGGCTGCATTCTGCTCGACGTATTGATGCCCGACCTCTCGGGGCTCGACCTGCTGGAGGAACTTTCGAAGGACCCCCTCGCGCCGCCCGTCCTGCTGATCACGGGGCACGGGGATGTCCCCATGGCTGTCCGCGCACTCAAAGCTGGCGCCTTTGATTTCATCGAGAAGCCATTCTCCCCCGAGATTCTCATCGACTGCATCCACCGTGCCCTCGATCAAGATGCCCAACACCGGGAATCCCAGGTGGAGCTGGGATCCATCCTCGAGCGCTACGAGCGCTTGACCGCCCGCGAGCGCCAGGTTTTCCGGCTCGTGGTGGACGGAAATCCCAACAAGGTCATCGCCGCGGAGCTGGGTCTTTCCCAGAAGACCGTGGAGGTGCATCGAGCCCATGTCATGGAGAAGATGGAGGCGTCCAGTTTCGCCCATTTGGTGAAGATGTCCGTGCGGCTTGACGCCCGTGACAACTCGCAGGAGTAGCAGGTGTCGCACATGGGACACAGCCCCCAAAAAGAACTATCGGTATCCCCGCCAGATCCTCGACATTCGGAGAACGGCGGCGAGGTTGTTCCCCCCGCGGTCGTACTCCACAACCTCCATTCCCCACTGCCCGCCTAGCGGGAAGGTTGACGCTTTGCGCGTAGAAGCACGCATTCTCCTGGTCGACGACAACGAAGTCGACTTCGTCTTTACTCGGCGCATGCTGGCCCGCCTAGCCAGCGCGGACCCGGTCTCGTCCACCTACGAGATCGAGTGGGCCTCCTCTGTGGACGAAGCGCTCAATTCCCTCGAGGGAGGCCGCTACGACGTCTGCCTGGTGGACTACCAGCTGGGCGACCGCAACGGACTGGAGCTCCTGCGTGAGTCCTCCCGGCGCGGTCTCGGCATCCCCATGATCGTCCTCACCGGTCGCGGCGACCCGGACATCGATGCGCAGGCCATGGCCCTTGGCGCTTCGGGCTACCTCGACAAGGAGACCGTCGATCCCCGCCAGCTCGACCGTGCCCTGCGCTACGCGCTGAGCCGAGAGAACCTGATCCAGGACCTCATCGACCAGAACGGCGAACTCGTGCACCGCCAGCGCCTCACCGAGCTCGCCCTGGGCTCCAGCCCCATTGACGAGCGGCTGATGGCCATGGCCGAGCAGGTGGCCCTCGCCAGCGGCTTCGAAGGGGTGGAGATCTCCAGCTATGAGCCCCGGATGCGCACGCTGAGGACCGTCGCGGCCTGCGGCTGGAGTCAGGTCCAAGCGGACCGTGCCCTGATCGATCGCGAGGTGGACCTCTGCCCCGCCGGCACGGTGGTCCGCGCTCGTCGTCCCCACGTGGAGATGGCCCTGGAAGGCCCGCTCCCCCAGCAGGTCCAAAATCGCTGGCCCGCCGCCCGCTGCTTCGTCGCGGTGCCCCTGCTGTCTGCGGGGAAGATCATTGGCGCGCTCGAGCTCGCAAGCGATCGGGTCCAAGCCGTGGACCGCGCCCAACTCGAGCGCCTCGAATCCCTCGCCGCTCACCTCGGTCTCTTGCTAGGCCACCTGCTTCAACAGGTCCCCCAGGGGGAATTGGGCGGCGCCGACGCAGTGCGGGTGGACGAGCCCCCCCTCAACGTTGACGAGCTGATCGAACTGGCCCAGAGCGCTGGAGACATTCCCCCCGGTGCCCTGGTCAGCGCAGAGCCACTGGCTGCGGAGCTCGACGCTCTCCTCTCCTGGTATGACCAGGAAGCCAAGAGCAAGGGCATGGAGCTGCACCTCGAGACGGTCGGAGCCAAACCCGAGAGCCTGCACGGCGACGCAAGCCGCCTGAGGCGCGTGATCTCCACCTACCTCACCCAGGCGATCCGCTACGGGGATGAAGGGCGGATTCTGGTCCAAACCCTCCCTGCCGGAGAAGGCCGCGGCCCCAACGAGGAGGTTCTGGTCAGCTTTCGACTGCCCAGCTTCCAGGTCTCGGTGCGCGAGTGGGAGCCCTGCCTCGAAGCAGGCCGGGAGATGGTTCGCGCCCTCGGCGGCCAGCTCGAGACCGTGCCTGAATCCGGCGGCGGCCTGCGCGTCCTGATGAGCGCCAGCCTGGCCCCCTGCCTCAGGTAGCCCGCGGGCCCGCGAAGTCAACGCTGGCCTCGGCTTGGCCCTTGGGCCCGTCGAGGCCCGCTTTCTATCCGCCGGAGACCTCCGTCGCGCAGGTGGGGCTATGCTCCTGGCGTGCAAATCCAAGTCCTTGGTAGCGGCAGCAAAGGAAACTCCACCCTGGTTCGGGCGGGGGAGCTGCACCTGCTCGTAGATGCCGGCCTGCCGCTGCGCGAGCTGCGGCCACGGCTCGAGGAAGCACGTGTGCCCTTTCGCGGCCTCGAGCACATCGTGCTCACCCACGCGCACCTCGACCATTCCCGTAGCGCCGGTGTGCTCGCCAAGTCCCACGGCGCCACGGTGCACTGCGCCGAAGCGATGATGTCCAATCGCTCGGTCGCGCGCGCCCCGCGCAAGAGCAGCCACCGCATCGGCGCCTGGCAGACCCTGGAGGGGTCCCACGGGGACGAGCTGGAGCTGCGCACCGTCCCACTCCCCCACGACTGCCACCCGACGGTGGCCGTGAACCTCGATCACGGGGGCCGGCGCTTCGTCCAGCTCACCGACATGGGCCACCCCCAGGACGCGGCAGCGCGCCTGCTCACGGGCGCCCACGTGCTGCTGCTCGAGTTCAACCACTGTGCCGAGCTCCTGCGCAGCGGGCCCTACCCCGAGTCCCTGAAGCGGCGGGTGCTCGGCGACCAGGGCCATCTTTCCAACGACCAAGCGGCCATCATGCTGCGCCGCATGGCCGGACCCGAGCTGCACACCCTGGTGCTGGCCCATCTATCCGAGACCAACAACACTCCAGAGATCGCCTTAGAGACCGCGCACAATACGCTGCGAGCCATGGGCCGTTCCGACGTACGGGTACTCATCGCCCCCCAGCATGAGACGATGGAAGCCATCGAGGTTTGAGGGAACAAGCGCCATGAACGACGAAGTCCTCGAGAAGATGGCCGCCCATATCACCGTGCGGCGCTTTCGCCCCGATCCCGTGCCCGACGACCACGTCCACCGCTGTGTGGCGGCCGCCCAGCGCGCGGCGACCTCCAGCTGGATCCAGGCCTACGGCCTGCTCGAGGTCGAGTCTGCGGACGAGCGCGGTCGCCTAGCGGAGCTCTGCGGAGGACAGGAACAGGTCCGCAGCGCCGGCCGCTTCTTTGTGGTCTGCGCCGACTCCAGAAGGCACCGCAGCATCGCACGGGAACACGGCCAACCCTACGCGAGCAATTTCGAAGCCTTCCTGCTCGGCGTCATCGACGCGAGCCTCTTTGCCCAGAACCTGACCCTCGCCTTCGAGGCCCTCGGCTACGGCACCTGCTACATCGGCGGCCTGCGCAACCACCTCGCCGAGGTCGCCGAGCTCCTCGAACTCCCCTACGGCGTCTACCCCCTGTATGGCCTGTGCGCCGGGCTGCCCGCGGACGATGCACTCGGGGCTGATCCACGCCCTAGGCTGCCCGTGGAGGCCGTGTGGATGCGTGGCCGCTACACAAGCGACGAGGACTGCGCCGCACTACGGGCTCGCCACGACGCGGAATCCGCCCAGTACTACGCGAATCGCGGCCAGCCTGGCCGCACCTGGAGCGGCGGCGTCGCCCGCACGTTCCGCCAGCCCAACCGCACAGACCTGGCCGGCTTTTTTCGATCCCGGGGCGCCTGCTTGGACTGAGAGCGGTCCTCCATCACTTGGGCCCAAAGAAAATCGGGATTCGCAGCCCAAGGCCGGCCCCCCCCTCGTTCAGGGAGATGGAAGCCGGAGATGGAGCCTGCGCCGTAGCCACGGCCCGCCCGGAATAGAGAGAAGAAGAGATGCGAAGCCAAGTGACGCGATCGCCAGAGCTGGTTCTGCCAGCCTGGTGATCCGTCCTCTCCACGCTCGCGAGATGTTCCCGCGGTGGAACATCCTCGAACAGCCGGGCCCATCCAGGCTAGGACCGGAAGCGCCAGCTCACGATCGCCCAGACGGCGATGAACGCGTCCTTGATCCCGATCTTCTTGCCGGTCTCGTAGTTGCGCCCGTGATAGGAGATCGGGACCTCCTCCACTCGCAGCTTGCGGCGCGCGAACTTCGCCGTCATCTCCGGCTCGACCGCGAAGGTGCGGGAGCGGATGTTTAGTTCCTTGGCGACCGCGGCGGGGAATACCTTGTAGCAGGTCTCCATGTCGGTGAGCTTCAGCCCCGTCAGTAGATTGGAAAGACCCGTGAGGAAGCGGTTGCCCAGGGTGTGCCAGAAGAAGTGCACGCGCTCGCCGTCGCGCCCCAGGAAACGGCTGCCGTAGACCACGTCAGCACGCCCGGCCTCGATGGGTTCGATCAAGGTGCCGTAGTCGGCGGGGTCGTATTCCAGATCGGCGTCCTGGACCAGCACCAGATCCCCTTCGACGCTCTGAAAGCCGGTGGACAACGCGGCGCCCTTGCCCTGGTTCTCACTGTGGTAGATGCACCGCACTTCGGAATGAGCGCTCTCAAGCTCGGCCATGATGGCCCGGCTACGGTCAGCAGAACCGTCGTCGACGAGCAAGAGCTCTTTCTCGAATGGCGTGTCCAGCACACGTTTCACGATCTCCTCGAGGGTCGCCTCCTCGTTGTAGATCGGCATGACGATCGATAGCTTCATCCTCGGGGGTCCTCGTGCAGTGTGGTTAGGCCCTCGAAGAGCTCATCGATTCCAAGGAAGTCGGTCATTCCGGCCTGGAGCTGCGCATAGCCGGGATCGCCCTCCACGCACCACATGGGGCGCAGGAATAGGGGAAGAATAGCCGAGTCCGGCCGGCGCCGCAGGGCCTGAACCTCAGCCCGTCGGGCACGCCAGTGATCCCAGCGGCCCAACAGGTCGTTGATCGCCAGCAGGTCGGCCACCCCGGTCCGCGCCATCGGCTGGGGGCGCCGCTTGCGCAGCCGTGTGACCAGGCGCTGCCAGGGACCGTCCTTGGGCAGGCTGGTCATTGCCTCGATGCGATACGCATTGTCGTCGATGGGGCCTGCACCAAGCAGCGCGCGCCGGGTAGCTAGCCCAAGCATGGCTGGCAGCATCTTGCGCAGGTTCTCATCGTCGTAGTTCTTGAAACAGGCCAGCAGCGGGTTGCGCACCTGTAGACGGCGCAAACGCTCAGGCGGTACCCGGCGAGAGGTGCTCGAGTGATGGTGGTAGCAAACCGCACCGGGAACGTAGTGCACCTCGTGCCCGGCTAGCCACGTGCGCCAGCCCAGATCGACATCTTCGTAGTAGGCGAAGAAGTCCCCATCGAACCCGCCTAGCTCAGCAAAGACGCCTGCGTCCATGGCCATGGCGCCGCCACAGGCGAACAGGGTCTTGCGGGGCTCGTCATACGAAACGCCGTCCGCAAGGCCGTAGCCGCGCTGGATACCGATGCCGTGGAAGTTCATCCCTCCCCCAGCTGAGTCGAGAGACTTGCCGTCCCACGCGTACATCCGCCCGGCTGTCGCTACGCAGGTTCCCGCGACCAAGGGGGCGACCAAGGCGCGCAGGAAGCCAGGTTCGACCCGCAGGTCATTGTTCAGGAAGACCAGCACACCGGGTTCCGCAGCGTTCCCAGCGCCATCGTTGCACCCGGCGGAGAAACCAAGGTTCTTCGAATGCTCGATCAGCCGAATCGAGGGCGCTCGCTTGCGCAAAAAGGCCTGACTGCCGTCGTCGGAACCGTTGTCGACCGCGATGATCTCAAGACGGTCGGCAGGCCAGTCGAGCGCTTCCATGCTGGTGACGAAACCCTCGAGGTGCCGGAGCCCGTTCCAGTTGAGCACTACGATGCTCACTCGCGGAACCTCCGCCCCCTTGAGCGGCGGCACGCCCGGAACCGCGAGCTCGGTTGCGAGCGGAGAGCGCTCACCTGCGCGGATCTTGGCTTGACCGGGGTTCACGCAGCTCCCCCATCCGTGGGCGAACTGTCGACGGCCTTCAACGCTGTGTCGGCGGAGTTCCCCGGAGACGCAGAGTTCGTCGATGCTGCGGGATTCGCCGAGGTTTGGTGCAGCCCCGTGGGTCGCGTTTGGATCGCAAAGCGTTTGATGCGCAGGCTCGCCACCTGCTCGCCCACCTGAAGTCCGGTTTCGAAGCGCACCACGCCCGTGTTTTCCGCCAGGGTGATGTCGACCTCAAAGCGTTGAATCTCATCCTCACCGGTGTGCGGCCGGGGCGTCAACTCTCCCACCTGCTCACCGTCCACAAAGACGAATCCGCCCTGGGGAATGAAGGGTTCCGCACCAATGACGTAGACGTCGACCACCGCCTGCACAGGTCCTGGACTCACCCCTTTAACGGAGTACTCCGCGCTAGCACCGGGCCGCATGAGCAGCATGTCGATGTCCTGCTGCATCGTCTCCCCAGTGCGCGCAACCGTGTCGACGCCCATGCGCTCGAGCAACAGATGGGGCCCCACATCCGCAGTGCGATCCATCGTCACCAGTGCTCGATAGCGGAACTCGGTTTCGGCTCCGTTCTCTTCCAGGGTCTTGATGGGCGGGAAGTCCTGGCCCAGCTGCGAGAGCAGCTCGGGTTCGTCGAGCAATCGGGTGATCACCCGAGCGAGATCTTCGTCGTCTCCGGTCTTGAACTGGAGGCCGTCGACCCCGTCCCGCACGTACTCAGCCATGCCGCCGATGTCGCTCGCGAGCACGGGGGTCGCGGTCAGGAACGCTTCATGGATCGTGACGGGAGAGTTCTCGTACCAGATGGAGGGCACGATCAGCACGTCGATGTCCGCATAGACCTCGGCAAGCCGGGAATTGTCGAAACGCCCGTGGAATTCAACGTTGTCGCCGGCGAGCTCTGCGAGCTCACGGTGATGCTGATCTTTCTCGGGATCGAACGTACCGTGCACGTGCAAAATGCAGTCGCGCCCCGCCAGCCGGTTCATCGCCCGCACCATGGTCTCGCCGCCCTTGTACCAGACCAAGGTTCCGATGAACCCGAGCCGCAGGCGTCCCTTCGGGTCGGGGACCTTGCGCAGCGCCGAGACATGGTCGGTGCGCATCCCGTTGTCGCTGAACAGGAATGAATGAGGGTCAAAGCGACCCGATTCCAGGTACATGTCCCGCAGGAAGCGGCTCGGGCTGATGCGCAGGTCAGCTGCGGCATAGGCCTCGGGCACCTCGCGCTGGCGATCCCTCATGTCCAGATACTCGGTGCCAAGACTCACCCGAGAGTCCCCGAGCATGCCGTCGCGGGCGCCCCTCGCCACGGCCTGGAACGCCCCGCTCAGCAGGCGGTCAGCGCCGTGAATTGCCGGAATCAAGCCCAGGTGGCGCTCCTTGACGCAGGCGTAGCAGCCGCTCCCCATGCTCTCGGGGCAGAGTGCCGCGTCGGGCCGGATCATCTGCACCCGGGCGCAGAGAGCCCAGTAGTCGTGGCAGGTGACGACGGTGGCGAGCCCCAGATCGCGCGCGATGTGGACCAAACCGGCCGAAAGGTGAATCAGGTGCTGAAAGTGAACGACGTCGGGGCGCTCGGCGAGGAGGATGCGACGGAACGCGACCTCGGCCTTCGGCTGGTTGAAACTCTCGCGCAGGCTGCCGTGGTTCAGACGGTGCACCATGCGCAGCACCCGCAGATCCTCGAAGCGATCTTCTATCACCTCAAAGTCAGGCTCGCTCTCGTCGCGGGCTGGCGAGCGCGTCAGCACGCACACCTCGTGGCCCCGACGCTGGATCTCCCGCGCGATGCCGAGCGTGTAGACCTCAGTGCCAGCCCAAGTGTCGGGCGGGAAACCGTGCACCACGTAAAGGACCTTGAGCGGCCCCGCTTCGCGCAACCGGGTATGGGGCTTGCGCACGCCGGATCTGCCACCGTCGAGCAGCCCTTGGAAAACCGCTTGGCGCAGCTCCCCCAGCTCGGCCAGCACCGCCCCGCGATCCACGCCGCCAGGGATGCCGCTCGACATTCGGTCCAGCGTCTGGGCGTCGGTCTCCGCCAGGCGCTCCACAAGGATGCGCACGGTCCCGGCGTCGGTCACCGGGACACGGTTCAGCCACTCGGCATTGAAGCGGCCGTCCACGTAGGCCCGGCGATAGGACTGATCGACGTTGTAGTCGTGGCTGTGTTCGACCGTGGCCTCAGCGTCATAGACGATGTGCAAACCGGCCTCGATCAGCGCGCGCGCCTGCAGCACGTCTTCGCCGAAGTTCGTGCGCGGGAAGGGGTGGCGCTCCCAGAGTTCCCGGCGTAGCGCCGAAGCCACGTCGTTGAAGTTGTAGAGCTGGCGCTTGGCTTCGGTATCCATCGCCGCATAGGTCAACGGATCGGGGCGGCGCTGCACCCGTCGCTCGGTGGCGTAGCCCAGATCGTGCTCCGATAGGATCCGGGTTGAGATCCGCGCGTCGGGACGTGGCACGTTGCGGCAGTACGCGGCTCCGACCACCTCATCCTCGAAGTTCTTGGCCAGGGTCGCCAGCCATTGTGGCGAGCCCGGGATCGCGTCCTGTGTCAGGAAGACGAGCAGGTCCCCCGTCGAGCGGGACGCCAGCAGGTTGCGCGTGTCCCCATGGTCGAACTCCACGTTGTGGATCCGTGTGAGGTCGATCTTCAGGGGCGACTCTTCGCGCCAACGCTCGAGCCGCTCCCAGGTGCCGTCGGTCGAACCCGAGTCGATGACGTGGACATCCCACGGAATCTCTACAACCTGGCCGTCCAGGGCTGCGAGAACCCGGTCGAGGAACTCGAGCCCTTGCCAGGTCGGCATGTGAACCGAGATGCTGCGGATAGGTCGCATAGGGGCAGCCAAGTAAACCCTGTCATGGCCCTGAGGCCAGCTCCAACCGGCCGGAAGATCCTTCGCGCCTAGTTTCGAATCAGGAATACCGGTCCGTCGCGCTCCGCTTGGTGCCCGGCAACACCCAGCCATGGGATCCGAACCACTGCCCCAGCACCTGTCCGCCGCGCAGGAAGGGCGCTCGGCAGAGGTGCAGCCAGCCCGCCCCCTCCCCCGAGACATGCCTCACATCGGCGCGCAGCTCGAACAGAAATCCACGCAGCACCGAAATCAGCCCGGGCCTCACCCGCACACCGTGCGCGCGCCTCTGCCACGCCGCGTCCACACGATAGCGCTCGAAAGCCGTCCGCGGACCGTAGCGATGGGCGTGCAGAACCACCGCCTCCGCCACGAAGGCTAGGGCGTGGCCAGCATCCAGGGCCAGGGCGGCCCATGCCGCATCTTCGGCGAAGGGGACGTCGGGAAAGGGCAGTTCCAGCAGCACCTCGCGACGAATCGCGCTGGCGACGTCGTTGAAGCGCACTAGGTCGTCCCTTTCCTCTGGCGGCAGATCAGCGAGGCGTGCGCCAGCCGGCAACCGGCGGATCTCGCTCTCGGAGCCAGCCTCGGGGGCGTGCAGCACCGTGCGGGCCGTCAGGGGATCGTCGGCCGGATGGGGCAGCACCCTTGCTGTGGCTCCGGAGATCCGCGGAGGGGACCCCGCAGCTCCTTCCGGCGAACCAACTGCAAGGTCAGAGGAAAGGCCCAGAAGGGGACTGGTCAAGCTGGCGAGGAAGTGCTCGTCCGCCGGTAGGGCATCCTGGGAGAGGAAGACGCAAATCTCACCACGGGCCATCCCCGCCAGTCGATTGCGCGTGGGGCCATGCCGGAACGCGCTGCGGGGGATCACCTCCACGCGTGCGCCCGCCGCTTCCAGCTGCTCCACCGAGGAGTCTGTGGAGCTCGAATCGATCGCCACGACTTCGACCTCCCCCACCCCCACTTGACCTGCCAATGCCGGCAGCAGCCGTGCCAGGTCGACCGCCCCGTTCAGGATGGGCAAACAGACGGAGATGCGCGGGCCTTCCATGGTCGGACCACTCTATCCCGCGCGCGATCCGCTCTCACGCGGAATGCCTGGGGCCCATCGGGAGTGGCCGCCAGCACCATCCCATCGGGGGCGCGCGACTAGGGCGTATGGGTCACCGCCACCCCGGCCGTGGCGTTCGTCAGGCTCGTGCAGCTGCCCGAGACGTCGCGGTAGAACACCTGGAAGTACTGGGTACTGCCGGCCAGAGGCTGGCCGATTACGGGGAAGTTGCTCTGGGCGAAGCTCGCCAGACCGGGGCCCCACCTCGCCGTGCCGCTGCCCGTGGCCTGGAGTGCATAGCGCTGAAGCGAGCCACCCGCACAGCGCTTCCCCGACCCAAAGGGCAATTGCACCTGGGATGTCCCGTGGAAAAGCATCGAGAAGCTGCTTGGCACCATTTGGCTCGCCTCGAGGACCAGGTTGTCGGCGCTGATACTGACGCTCCCCGTCCAGTCGAGGGTTGCCCCGACGCCCGTCGAATTCGCGCAGCCCTGACCGCTGGCCCCGGGATTGCCGCAGGGGCAGCCGTTCGGGCCGTCGCAAAATGTGACCGCCCCGCCGCGCGGCGCCCCTTCGTTGATCCAGACCTCGACCCGGCTCGACTGATCCCAGTTGGCGCCGAAGACATCCAGGTCCCCGTCCGACCCGATGTCGCAGAGCCGCACGCTGTGGGATCCCGCCGTGCCGATGACCTGCTTCATGAAACTCGTCCCTCCCCCGCTGCTGAGGTAAACGCGCACCTCGTCGGGATTCACGCCCTGGTGCATCTCGGCGGTGACCACGTCCAGGTCCCCATCTCCGTCCATATCCCCAAGCTGCAGGGCATGGGTCACGTGCTCGATGCCCGCCTCGATCGTGTGCCGCGTCCAGTTGCTTTGTAGCACGTTACTCGGCTGCTCGTACCAGGCGGTCCGCTCCCCGAACTGACCGGCGGCTTCGGCCGGGGTCAGGGCAATGTCCAGCCGCCCGTCGCCGTTCATATCGCCGAGTGCCACCATGCCCTCGACGCTGCCGAACTGGCTGGTGTAGCGGTGCTCCACCATGCCGGTCGGGAAGGTACCTGTGTTCTCCAGCCAGAAGCTAGGCAGGACGATGTCGAGGTCTCCATCCCCGTCCAGATCCCCGACCTCGAGCCCCTCCCCTTCCTCGACCGAGGGCGGCAGGGCCGTGGTGACGCTCCAGCTCGTGGGAGAGTTCTGGCGCCAGAGCTTGATCTTGAACCCTTGGGTTCCCTGCTCGCGGGTCACGACGTCCAGGTCGCCGTCGCCGTCCATGTCTCCCAGCTCGATATCGTGGGCCCTTGGGGATCCGATCTCGATCTCGGTCCAGCTGGCCCCGCCGCCGTTGTTGCGGAAGTAGACGATGCGGCTCTGGTTGTACCAGTCCGAAACCACAAGGTCGTTGTCTCCATCTCCGTCGACATCCCCGACCTCGGCGTCGGTGCTCCAACCACCGAACGTGGTGATCACGTGGCGCGTCCAGGCGCCGGGGCTTGTGCGATCGTCGTACCAGTAGATCTGGCCCTCGCGGCTCGCGACGATCACATCGACATAGCCGTCACCGTTGAGATCGCCTGCGCTCTTGCAGTGCATCTGGTTGGGACCCTGCGCGTCGACGACAACGTTCTGAAACGGAAACTGAGCAGACGCGACTGCGGTCAACGCGAAGGCGAGAACAGAAACCCGGCTAGCGGGTAGAATGCTGGAGAGAGAGCCCATGGTTTCAGGTTCTACACCGCGGATCTGGATAGATGGGCGGCGAGCTAGCCTTGGGATTCCCTAGGACGCTTTTCGGAAAGGCCGGACCGCCAGGCTGACGGCATTGTCAGCAGCCCATACCGGAACTAGCGGTCGCAGAGCTCACGGTAGTTGCAGCTGCTGCAGGCGCCTGCGCTGTCCTCCGGCAGCTTGGGAAAGTCGCCGGCCTCCCCAACACTGCGATCCGCATCGAAATGGATGGCCCGCATCGCTTGCATCGATGCCTCGATACGGGCCCGCAGCTGCCCCCGCTCCTCCGGCGAGTACCGTTGCTCGACGATTCGATTCTCGCCCAGGTACACGTCCTTGCAGACAACCTGTGCCGGCTCGACCCCCCATTGCGCCGCCGCGTACTCGGTGTAGACGGCGAGCTGAAAACGGTCCTGTTCCCGCTCCGAACCGGTCTTCCAATCCAAAACTTGAACACTGCCGTCGGGTGCACGGTAGGCGAAGTCCGGGATCGCATACACCTTGGTCCCGAAGAGCGGGAAGGTCGAAAGGTCCTCGCAGGCCAGGTAGGTGGAAGGATCGGCCGATCGCGCTTCAGCGAATTCCGCCGAGGTGTAGAAGTTGGCCAGCGAAGTCTGCATGCGCTCCTTGTAGCGAGCCCCATAGCGCGCCGCAGCCGGAGTGCTCTCGTCGATGCACTCTTCCTCGTAGTGGTGCTCGGCCAGGTGCACGAGCTTGGAAGGCCGCTTGCGCCAGCCGCCGTCGCGACTCGTTTTGAATCCTTCCCGCAACTGTTCCAGCGCCCAGGCCTGGCTCTTCTCCAGGGTCATCTCCTCCCCCCGGGTCCGCCCGCGGAAGTAGCGCTCGATCGCCTGATGCACGAGGTCGCCCGCCAGCATGGGCAGCCGCGTCATCTTCTTCAAAAGGTAGGCGCGCCGCCGCTGGAGCGGAGCGCGCTCGCTCCAACCGGTCCACGACAGGTAGTAGTCGTGGTAGTAGCGCCGGCGGCACTCCGCAAAGGTCCCGTCCCTGGAAGTCGACCAGGAGAGTTCATGAACGATGGCCATGCGGGCCAGGTTAGGCCTGCTGGGGATTAGGAGTCCAGGCCGATCACCCGGACCTTGCCGCTCTCCACGGTAATGCGACGGCCCTGCCCTTCCTCCTGGGTCAACAAATGCACAGGCGCGCCCCAAAGCGTCGCCAGGTGTCGCAGGAGCTCACCGCTCTCGGAGATCTCAAGGTCGCGTCCATCGTGGTGGTGTTGCAGCAAGAGCTCCCCCTTGCCCCCTTCGTCGGCACCGATGAGTTCCACGCGGGGACACCCGCACCAGGCCAGGTTTTCAAGCAGCTTGGACTTCACGCTGCGCCATTCCCGCGAACCCACTTGGGCCTTTGCCTGACGGCCATCCTGCTGGACAAGAAAGAGCTGGCTGGTCGCAGCAAAGTCCTCGTCCATGACCTCGTCCAGGAACGAAACGTCGTTGTGCACCCGCCGTAGGGCGAAGAGATCCATGCCGCGGCGATCCGCGTGGCGGAACAGGTCGAGGCCGAGCTTGTAGGGATTCAGCTGCCCAGGACCCGTGGCCGTTGCACCGGCATGGCAGTCCGCAAAGTCCACGATTTCGCTGGGATCCAAGAGGCCGCTAGTGAGCAGCTTGCTGTGCCAGTAAGTCGCCCATCCCTCGTTCATGATCTTGGTCATGCGCTGGGGTAGGAAGTAGTAGGCCTCATCGCGCACGATGCGCACGACCTCACGCTGCCAGTCCTCCAGGGGCGCATTCTCCAGCACAAATCCAAGGATGTCGTAGGTCGGGGGATCCGCCGCATCCACGCGTGTCTCGCTTCCCCCGTTCCTTGGTGCGCCGTCGAGAACCGACTCGAACGAGCGTCGGGCCCGCTCCACGAGGCTGCTGCCCACCCCTTCCGGGGGACGCACCCGCAGCCGCTCGCGCTGGGGCAGGTAGGGATCGATCAGAGTGTCCAGGCAGAGCACCGCATCGGTGAAACGCTCGACCACGTCCTGGCCCTCGGAATCCATGATGCGCTGCATGCTTTCCGCGTGGCGCTCCATCGCATCGACCATGTGGCGTTCGGTCGGCGCGAACCAGACGTTGTGACGGAAGAAGTCGGCGTGCCCAAAGACATGGGCCATCACCAGCTTTTGCTCCATGAACGAGTTCGAGCGCACCAGGTACGCGATCGTGGGATCGTTGTTGATCACCAGCTCGTAGATCTTGGAGAGCCCGTAGGAGTAGCTCTTGTGCAGCCGCTCGAACTCCATGCCGAAGCGCCAAGAGGCATAGCGCTGGGGAAAGCCTCCCCAGGCCGCGACCGCGTTCACGTCGCGGGCATCGAGGGGCTCGAAGAGCACCTCGAAGAAGTCCAGCCCCACGCTGCGCGCAGCCTCTTCGGTTCGTTGGGCGTGAGCTAGGAGCGGTGCCGAGAGTGCGGGTCCGGAAACCATGGTTAGCGTCCCTTGCCGAGGAAGGCGCGAATCGCGCTGGGGATCTCTTCCCGGCCCGTAACGGCGGCCGTCACCAGCTGGTCCTCCTCTCCGAGGCCTAGATCAAGGTCCTTCTTGAACTGGCCCGATCCGTACGCGCTCTTCACCTGTCCGTAGCAGAACTGATTCACCCGCGGCAGGATCTCATCGCGCAGCATGCCGATGCAGCGATCCGAATCCCGAGCGCTCCAGTTGTCCCCGTCCGAGTAATGGAACGGATAGACGTTCCAGCTCTCGGGGCGGTATTTCTCTGTGATCAGACGCAGGCACAGCTCGTAGGCAGAGCTGATCTTGGTACCACCGGACTCGCGCAGATGGAAGAAGGCTTCCTGGTCGACGATCTTGGCTTGCGCGTCGTGGACGATGTAGACGACATCGATGTTCTTGTATTGGCTGCGCAGCCAGGTGTCGATCCAGAACGCCTTGATGCGAACGACGTCCTTTTGCTCCCGGCCCATCGAGCCGGAGACGTCCATCATGTGGATGATCACCGCGGACGACTCCGGTTTCGGAGCGCTGCGCCGGGCCCGGAATCGTTCGTCTTCTCGCGTGGGAATGACCACGGGGTTCTCGGGGTCCCAGGCCCCACTGGCAATGGTGCGCTGCAGCGAGCGCCGGAAGGTCCGGCGGAAGTGCCGCAGGGACTGCGGTCCGCTGGCCCGGATGCCGGTATAGCGCCCGCCTTCGGTGAGGAGCTGCTGGGTGCCACGCGGCTGAATGTCGGGGAGCTCGAGCTCCTGACCGAGCATCGCCGCCAGCTCCTCGAGCTCGACCTCGACCTCCAGCACGTGCTTGCCCGGCTGGTCCCCGGCAGCCCCCGCCCCTTCCTCGCCGTCTCCGTCGCCTTCGACGGGTTCGCCCTCCTGGCCGGGCCCCTGCCCAACCTCCTGGCTCTGGTTGTCACCGAAGCGAAAGCGCGGCAGCTCGACCTGGGGCACTGGAATCGAAATCGTGCGCCCCCCCTGACGACCGAGCAGCTCGGAGGTCTGCAGGTACCTGCGCAGATCCTCGCGTAGGCGCCCGCGCACGATGTCGCGGAAGCGAGCGCGATCGCGCTCCATCCGGTAGAGCTCGCCGCCCATGGGGGCCTAGGCTGCCTCCCCGGCGTCTTCCGCGTCCACCTGATCGGCACGCGCGAAGAGCCCTGCCACGCGGCGCAGCACCTGGTCCGCAGAGACCTCGTCGTAGCCGAACTGGCGCACCAGTCGGTCGCGGATCACTGCGATCTTGGCCGCCGTGTCCGGATCGACCACGTTCGAGACCAGGCTGGTCAGCTGAATGGAATCCCTCCGGTCCTCGAACATCTTCAGCTCGAGGGCTCGGGTGAGGCGTTCGTTCTCGCGGTAGTCGAAGGTCCGACCTTCCAGGTGAACCACGGCGATGTAGTTCATCAGCTCGTGGCGGAAGTCGTCCTTGCGGCTCTCCGGGATTTCGATCTTCTCCTCGATTGCGCGCATCAGGCGCTCGTTGGGATCCAGCCCCGCGCCCGCGCCGGCGGGCACCTTCTCGGCCGTGGTGTAGGCCCGGACGTTGTCTAGGTACTTCGAGCACAGTCGATCGACCTCGTCCTGATCCGCGGCGATCGCCACTTGCACTTCGTGTTTGATGATGGACTCGTACTCCTCGCGAACCAGGGCAGCGAGCTCGAGATAGCGCTTGCGGATCTCGCCGGAGGCCACCAGCGAGTGATGCGCTAGGCCACTCTCGATCGAGTCCAGAACGTCCAGCGGCCCTGTTGTGGGCGAGTCCGCCACCAGGGCAGCCGCGATCCGGTCTTGAACGAAACGCGGGCTGATTCCGTCGAGGCCCTCACGGGGGGCCTGCTCGCGCAGCTCGGAGACCTGTTCGGCGGTGAACCCCTCCACGGCTTGGCCGTCGTAGAGACGCGCCTTCTGCAGCAGGCTCAGGCTCGGGTGCTGGGGATCATCCAGACGCGTGAGAACCGCCCACAACGCCACCATCTCCAGGGTGTGCGGAGCCATGGAGCGCCCAGGGGCGCCCCGCTCGCCGTAGCGCCGGCGGTAGATCTGAACCTCGTTGCTCAGCTTGGTGTTGTAGGGCACATCGATCTTGATGGTGCGGTCCCGGAAGGCCTCCATCAGGTCGTTCGACTGCAGCTTCTTGTACTCCGGCTCGTTGGTGTGCCCCAGGATCACCTCGTCGATGGACGTGGCCTGGAACTTCTTCGGCTTGATGACGTGTTCCTGTGTCGCGCTGAGCAGGTCGTAGAGGAATGCAACGTCGAGCTTGAGTACCTCGACGAACTCCAGCATCCCCCGGTTCGCGACGTTGAATTCCCCGTCGAAGTTGAATGCACGGGGATCCGAGTCCGAGCCGTACTCCGCGATCTTGCGGTAGTTCAGATCGCCGGTGAGCTCGGTCGAGTCCTGGTTCTTTTCGTCCTTGGGCTGGAACGTGCCAATCCCCACGCGATCGGTCTCGCTGAATACGATTCGTCGCACGCGGACGTGGCTGACCACCTTGGACCAATCCCCCTCGTAGCGTTCCATGAGCTGCGAGTAGTAGAAGCGGCTGACCGGATCGAGCTCCCCCTCGATTTGGATGTCGTATTCGGCGCGCAGCTTCGTGGAAAGATGAGCAGCGAGCTCCGTCCGGCGTGACATGGGGACCAGGAGCAAGGGGTCCTGACGCATTGCCGAGGGAATCACCTCGCCATCGATCTCCCACTCGAAGGTGTACACCGCCCCTTCTTCCCGTGTGGTGTAGTCCTCGAGCCCACGCTTGAGGAGCCGAGCGATTGTGCTCTTCGCTGAGCCAACGGGTCCGTGGAGCAGCACGATGCGCCTCTCCGCACCCAGGTGCCGCGCTCCGGCCCGAATCGTTCCGACGAGGGTATCCAAGGACTCCTCCAGTCCGAATACCGCATCCGCTCCATCACCCAGCGGATCGTCAAAAATCCCCCAGCGCCGGCTCCCGCCTTCCTTCCGCACCTGGCCATGGAGCTCGATCATGTCCAGCAACCGCTGCCAAGCGTTCCGCGCAAGCCGTGGGTCCGCGTCCACCATCGCCAAGTACTCCTCCAAGCTGGCGCGCCAGCTCCCATGCGCGTGGGAGGAGGGAACTTGGGCACTGCACACCCACTCGAACAAGGAACTTTGAAACTCGGATTCAGACATGGGCCATGGGCGGCAAAGCCGCGGGTTGCGTGCCAACGAGGAGACCTCGGGCCTCACCCTCATCGACATCCAATCGATATCTCTGGAGCCGCCGTGCCTCAAAGGGAGTCGAGTCTCTGCGCTTTAGCCGCAAGCCCACCTCCGCTGCCGAATCGCAGGACTTCAGCATCCTGGAACCTTCGACACGGCGACCCCTCTGAGACTTCCTAAGCTCAAGCCCCTCTCGTTGGAATGGAAGGAGCGCCGGATTCTTGGGCCAGTCGTTGGGAAGGAAATCGGAGTTGGGGAGTTCGGGTTGGAAGCTTGGCGGCTTGGCGGCTTGGAAGGTGGGGTCGTGGTGCTGGATCTGTGGTTGGATCTGTGGTTGGCGGGCTAGCGTGGCCCTTGGCCCCGGCCGGCGCGAAGACCTCGGATCGGGAATCAGAGCAAGCGGGTCCGCTGCCCCTCATCCGTCACGT
>CAYWNK010000087.1:0-21281 GCA_964459495.1 uncultured Planctomycetaceae bacterium | reverse complement strand
GCCCCGCACCGAGCTCCGCGCACTCCTGGCGCTCGCGATCCCCATCGTGCTCACCAACCTCGGTACCCAGACCCTGGTCACGGTCGACACGATCATGATCGGTCACCTATCCAAGGAAGCCCTCGCCGCCTCCGGCGTCGGAGCTGTTTGGATCATGGGAACCAGCATGTTCGCCATGGGCTTGCTCTTCGGGATGGATCCGATCGTGACCCAGGCCCACGGCGCCCGGGATGGTGAGCGCGCCGGCCTGGCCCTCCAGCGAGGGCTCGTCCTCGCGGCCGTGGTCAGCCTCCCCCTTGCCATCGTCTGGCTGCTGACCGAGCAAGCCTTGCTTTTGGGCGGACAGTCCGCCGAGCTAGCCTCCGCCGCCAAGCGCTACACCGTCGCCCAGATCCCCTCCATCCCCTTCTATCTGGCGTTCATCGCCCTGCGCCAATACCTGCAGGGAAGGGACATCGTGCGGCCTGTGCTGCTCGTCACCTTGGCCGCCAACCTGCTCAATGTCGGCTGCAATCAAGTCCTGATCTACGGGGCCGGCAGCATCCCTGGGTTCGGGCTTGTCGGCGCTGGCTTCGCAACCGCGATCACCCGCATCTTTCTGTTCGCAGCGCTACTCGCGATCGTGCTGCGTCAGGGCCTCCACATCGGCGCCTGGCTGCCCTGGAGCCGCGCTGCCTGGGATCGCTCCGGGCTGAAGGAGATCCTGAGCTACGGAATTCCGACGAGCCTGCAGATGGGCCTCGAGATCTGGGCCTTCGGTGCTGCCACCTTGATGGCCGGCGCCCTCGGCACCGTCGAGGCGGGGGCCCACATGATCGTGATGAACCTGGCGAGCAACTCGTTCATGCTCCCCCTGGGTGTGTCCCTCGCGGTCTGCACGCGCGTGGGCAACCTGATCGGGGCGGGCAAGCCCCTGCAGGCCCACGGCGCCAGCTGGATCGCGGTAGGTACCGGCGCCGCCCTGATGCTCCTTTGCGCCACGCTCTTCCTCACCCTGCGCCACTGGCTACCGACCCTCTATGTGGGCTCTGGGGAAGCCGGCGTCCTCGCCGCCGCCGCCGCCATCCTCCCCGTCGCGGCCGCCTTCCAGATCTTCGACGGGGTCCAGGTCGTCGGCGCCGGAATCCTTCGCGGCCGAGGCGACACGCGCCCCGCCGCCTGGTTCAACCTAGTGGGCTACTGGGTCCTAGCCCTCCCCATGGGGTGGTTCCTCGCCTTCCGCACCGATCTGGGCCTCGCGGGCGTGTGGTGGGGCCTCGCCCTCGGCCTGGCCATCGTTGCCGTCTGCCTGCTGGCCTACATCCAGCGCAGCTTCCGGCGCGACCGTCTCGTGGGCTCTGCCCATCACTCCGGCAGCTGAGCCAAGAGCGCACCGAGGCCCGCCTCCAAGGCCGGCGCGGCACTGGCCCCCGACGCCCCCCGCGGGAACTCGATCGTGAGCACCTGCAGCCCCTCGTCTATCCCCAGCAGGGAGCCCAGGGATCCAGGCGTCTCGTAGCCCATGTCCGGCTCCACGTGCCAGCGCGGATCCACCTGGCGCGCGGCCGCTACGAAGCGCTCGGCGGCCCACCGGGCCGGACCGTCAAAGTTGACAAACGGCCCCTGACGAGCCGCGTGAAACACCACGACCAGGTCGGGCTCGAAGGCGCGCAGGTCCGCCAGCAGGCAGGCGGACTCCGGTTCGGATAGGGCGTGGGGACCGTGGCCCTGACGCTCACGGAAATTCGCGGCGGGGAAGTTGCGGTTCAGGTCGACGCCACGGGCGTTGGCGCGCGTCCGCTCAGCGCTGCCGTCGGGATTGGCGTCGCGCAACAGTCGCACGAGGCAGCCAGACGTCCAGCTTGGATCTTCCAGCCGCTGCCGCAGCCCAGGCAGAGCTTCGAGCCCGGTCCCCTCGTCGCCGTGGATCCCACCCACCACATAGACCCGGGGACCGCCCTCGCCATAGCTCGTCGCCTCGATCGAGCGTCCTTCAAAGGACTGACCGATCTGGTGCCACTGGCCCGCCAGGGGCCCACTGCTCTGGATCTGACTCGACCCTGCAGAACGCTCCTCCCCTGTCCCCGCTGGCTGCGGCGACGCGCAGGCGAAGAGGGCAGCGGAGAGCAAACCGATGGATTTCACATGGATGGACATCGAAGCCGCATGGCGCATCGGGGCGGCAAGCTCCAGAATGGGGCCGACCCCGTTCGAGTTCCAGAACTCACTTTCCTGCTTCCGCCCCGTAAGGTCAGAACGATGAAGTCGCCTGCCTGCCCGATCCGGTCCACCCTTGTGGGGATGGCCCTGATGCTGCTCGGTAGCTGTGGCGATGGCGCCTCCGACGGGGACGGCCCGGCCCGCCCCCACCTGTTGATCATCGGTTGGGACGGGGCCACCTTCGAGATGCTCGACCCCATGGTTCGGGACGGGAACCTGCCCAACCTGGCCAAGCTGCAGAAACGCGGTGCTTCGGCCGTTCTCGAATCCACGGCAATCCCCATTTCGTCGGCCGCCTGGACCGCCGCGATGACGGGCGTGGGTCCGGGAGAAAACGGGGTGTACGGGTTCTTCGAACCCGTGCCGAATTCCTACGACGTCCGCCTGGTCGACTCAACCTGCAACCAGGCCCCGCCCCTTTGGCGGATTCTGGCCATGCGGGATCGCAGCGTGCACGTCTTCGGCGTCCCGCTCACCTGGCCCCCCGAGCCCATCCCCGGCGTGATGGTCTCCGGCATGCTCAGTCCCCCTGACGGGACCTACACCTGGCCCGGCACCCTCGCTGAAGAGCTGCGGACGAAGGGCTTCCTGCCCGATATCGGCGTCTGGCACAACGCCGAGCTGCCCACCCGCGAACGGGTCATCGCCCAGCTAGGGCTCAAGGAGCGCGCGATCGTCCGGCTGCTCGAACCCGGCGACTGGGACGCGGCGGTCATCGTCTTCAAGTCCCTCGATGTGGTCAGCCACCTGGTGTACGACGGCCGCACGGACAGCTACGTGGCCCAAGTCCTCGAGCGTCTCGATGAGGCGCTCGGCAAAATCCTTGCGGCTGCCGGCCCGAACACCGATGTCCTGCTGATCTCCGACCACGGCTTCGCGAGCTATCCGCTCAACTTTGATCTGCACGCCTGGTTGCTTGAACAGGGCTTTGCCGCGCCCGCCGCCGACGCGCCCGAGCGCGACAAGGACCAGCGGGGCCCCCTCGTCGAGGAGCGTCCGCGAGCCCAGCAGCGGCGCATCTCTAGCCTTGACCTGACCAAGACAATGGCGCTCGCGGGCGAGTGCGAGGGCAACTTTGGCTCGATCCGGCTGAACCTCGCTGGCCGGGAGCCCCAGGGGACCGTCGATCCCCGCACCCGCGAAGAGGCACTGGTCAGAATCGAGAAGCGCCTGCTCGAGTACGCGCCGGCGGGCACCCCGCTGGTGGAAGAGGTTTGGCGCGGAAACCAGCTCTACCCAGGCGGCGCCCCCGCGGTTCCCGACCTGATCTTTCGCGTGCGCGAAGACCACCTGGTGACCGCCAATGATGGCGCCGCCGTGCTATCCAAGTTCCGTGCGCCGCGCCCCGACCACGACCGATCCGGGGTGCTGCTGGCCGCGGGGCCAAACATCGCGGCGGAGTCTAGGCGGCGCCGCTTCTCGATCCTCGACGTGACGCCCACAGCACTGCATCTCATGGGGCTGGCGGTCCACGGAGAGATGCGGGGCACGGTGCGCACAGAGCTGGCCAAGGTGGCCCGTCCCGTCGTCCGTGTGCCGCGATCCGACGACGGCGACCTCCAGCGGGCCGACAGCGGACACACGACCGACATGTCCAGGGAGCAGGCCGAGGCGGCGATGCGCAGACTCCAGACCCTCGGCTACGCGGACGGCGTCGAGCAAAAGTGAGCGGGGCCAGCGCAGAAACCGAGCCTTCGGCCGGCCCCCCCCAGCCCCCCAGCTGGCGCTGGTGGCTGGTCGTCTTCGGGGGCTGCCTCGCGATCGCGCTGCTCGTCTATCGCCAGGTGATCGGCATGCCGCTCATCGGCTTCGACAGCTACCCGTTGATCGCAGCCGCACGGGTTCAATCCCTCGCTGATCTCTGGGGAATCTTCAGCGAAGAGCTGATGGACGGCCGCTACACCGACGGTCGTTTCTACAGGCCCGTCACGCATGCCACCTTTGCGCTGGACCACGCTCTGCACGGCCTCAGCCCAAGGGGCTATCACCTCACCGACCTCGCACTCTTGGCCGTCTGTGCAACGGCGGTGGCAGCGGCCGGAGTGCGGCTGCTCGGCAACGGCTTCCGCGCTGCAGCGCTGCTCGCAGCGGGCCTCGTCCTGCTGCACCCCCTGGTGATGGAAGTCGTCCCAGCGCCCCCGCGCCGCGCCGACGTACTGGCCCTACTCTTCGGTGCGTTCCTGCTTGCGAGCGCGCCGCGCCCCGGTGAGAGAAGCCGCGTGGTTCTCTCTGCCTTGCTTGCAGCGGGCGCGGTCGGCGCCAAAGAGACCGGTGCGCTCAGCCCCTTTCTCTTGCTCGCGCTGCTGCTGTTGGAGGCCCGACGGCACGCCGCTCCGGCCGGGCCAGCCATCGTTTGCGCCCTGCCCGCCGGCGCCGGGCTCGCCGCCGTGCTCGCGGCACGTACCCTGGTCCTCGGCGGCCTGGGGGGCCACGGCGAGTCGGGCCTGCCGGACGCCGCCACCCTGGCTGGACTCGCGCCCGACTACGCGGTGCGCGTGCTCTACCCGCAGCCCTGGCTGGGGAGTTCCCCGTCCCTGCGCTACGCCGTCGCAGCAGCGTTTGCCCTGCTTGTGATCGGCGGCTGCCTGGTCGCCCGCCGCGAGCGAGATGCACGCACCGGCCTCGCGATGCTCGGCGTTTGGGCTGCAGCGCTGCTGGCGATCTCGCTGCTCTCCGGCCGCCTGCACGACTGGTACGCGTTCGCCTTCCTCGCGCCCTACGGCCTGCTCCTGGGCTGCCTCGTGCTCCAGGGCGTGCGTGCCCTGCGCGACGGCAGCTGGCTTCCCGGGATCCTGATGGCTGCCCCAGCGCTCGCCCTCTTTGGCAGCCACCTCGCCGTGTCCCACGCCGTGCGGCCTTACCGCAACGTTCTCCAGGCGGGCCGACTCGCTGAGCAATCCTACTCCAGCTTCGACCGCCTGCTGGCTGAGGGCCAGCCCGGCCGCGCTTTCCAGTTCAATCCCTGGGTGCCGCTGCTGCCTCCCCACTCCGACCGGTCCGAGGTGCGCGGCTTGTTCCTCTTCGCCCCCTATTCCCTACAGGCCTACGCCGACCTGCACGCCGAGTACCCCGTGCGAGTCACGCCGTACACAGGCGCCGCCCCCGTGGTCGACCCGAGCGCCCTCAGCATCGAGCTCGTGCCCGGCACGCCGCCCTCCTGGTTCGAGCTGCGCTAGCGCGGGCGCCTGGCAGCCGCCCAGCTACCGGACCCCGCCGGCCGAAGCCTCGGAGGCCTCCGCCCCCTCCATAGGGACGGTCTCACCGATCGAGCCACCCTGCTCGGCGCGAACCGCCGACGTCAACGCATCGACCTGCTCGAGCCGCTCGGGGGCCAACGTTTCCGCGTTGGCCAGCATGTAGGCCCGGCGGGCGGCGGCCAGATGCTTCAGCGCGTTGTCATAGTTGCCCCGCATGCGGCTCAGCTGCGCAAGCTCCTCGTGGCTACGCGCGACCCACTCCGAGTCGTTCGGGCTCCAACCCCGCATCTGAAATGCCTTCGCCACCTTCAGCACGCGGTCCATCAGCGCCCGCGCGGGGGCGACCTCCCCCGCCATGCGCAGCCCGTGACCCAAGCTCCAGTCCGCCTTGAGCCGCTCTCGCGGCTGCCCGGATTCGCCGTAGAGTCTGCGGCTCTCGCGGAAGGCCTCGAGGGCAGCTGCAAAATCCCCTTCTCCCTCCAGGGTCCACGCCTGCGCCCCCCGGGCGGCGGCCTCCCAGCGAGGCTCCCCGCTGTTGCGGGCGGCATCCACGGCGCGCTCCGACCACTGCAAACGCTCCCGGCCCACGGCCACCAGGGTGGCCAGCGACGCCGCCTGCATCGCCCGGTCGAAGCGCCGCTGATCGCTGGAGAAGGCATACAGCTCGTCAAATCGCTGGAGCGCCAACCCGTTCTCCCCACGCGCCCGCGCGAGGAGCCCCTGGGCCAGAAGGAGCCGTGACCAGGCGTCCTTTTGGGACGCATCGACCCCTGACCCGGCCTGGGACAGCCAGGGCTGCGCCTCCCCGGTTTGCCCCTGCAGCGCATGCAAGGCAGCAACCATCGCGGCGGATTCCCGGAATCGTTCGTCGTCGGAATCGGCTTGGGCCGCAGCGGCTGCGAGCCGGTAGAGCTCCATCGCCTCGGTTCGCGCACCGAGATCGAATGCCCGGTCCGCGCGCTCGAGCAGCTCGACGGTCCCCGTAGGAAGGGGCCGCTCCCGTGCGGAGACACAGCCCCAAGACGCGACCGCTATCCATACAAGACACACCGCGAGAATCGTTCGTAGCACAACCGCAAGCCTAGGGACCCAATGGCCAGAGAGCGAGTTACGATGCGTCCTTCGATGCCGCGATCCCGGTCTCGAGCACCTCCGCCCTATGCGCCTGCGTACACCCACCCTCTTGCTGCTTCTCGCAGCCTCTGCTGCCGCCCTCGGCATCGCCCTGCGCAATGGGGGCGACTCCCCGGACAGCATCGCCCTTGCCGCCGGCCCCAACGACGGAGCTTCCAGCACCCCGATCGCCCCCCCCGACCTCGGCGTCGACTTCGGTCCCGAAGCCGCCCCCGTCGAGAACGAGATCGTCAATCCGTCCACCCTCGACGCAGCGGAGTGGATCGGAAGTGTCGACGGGGAGGTTCCCCTGCGCTCGAGGCCTGTGACCCAACGAAGGGTTGAGCTGAGCTCGGACCTCGACGCGGTGATCGCGGTGACCGTCGTGTCCAGCGCCAACCACAGTCCGATGGAAGACGTCCAGGTGACCGTGTACCTGGAGAACCCTGAGCCCGGCCAGCTCGTCACCGACCAGCCCACCGGTACTTCCCGCGGCGCGCTCGGCGCCAGCGCCACCACCGACGCCCGGGGCTTCGCCGAGCTGGCGGTCCCCGCGGACAAGGACCTGCGCCTGGCCCTGGCCCACAAGGGCGGAGTTGGCACGCGCGCCTCGCACCGGCTGCGGGCTCTCAAGCCCCAGGAGACACGGCGCCTCGAGCTGCCGATGACCCGCGGGGCCGACCAGTACTTCCTGCGCGTGGTGTCGCGCCAAGATGGTGCCCCCATCGCAGGTTGCAGCGCCTACTTCGCCGACCGGACCACCCCCGCGTCACAGCGCAGCGCCCCCGACGCGCTCGACAGTGGCGAGGGCATCTTGAACCTGGAGATCGGACCGCAGGCTGCCCACTGGGTTTGGATCCATGCACCCGGCCACGCCTCACTGCGCGTGCGTATCGGCCCGGGTCACGACCGTCCCTCGGTGGCACGGGAGGTGGCGTTGCCGGTGGAGTCATCCCTGCAGGTCCAGGTCCTCGACACCGATGGCGCCCCTGTCCGCAACATTGTGGTTGATGTAACCGCGTCACCTGAAGCTGTGGCCGCTACCGACGTCGACGCGCGCGGCACCCAGACGGCGCGTTGGGTGACCCGCACCAACGTCGCAGGTTGGGCGCGCTTCCAGCACCTCGTACCCGACGCCGCCCTCACGATCAAGGTGCACGCCCAGAACGACCTGACCTGGACCAACCCACCCCCGCAAATCTTGAGCCCGGGCGAGAAGCGCGAAATCTCTGTGCGCCGCACGCCCGGCGTCACGATCCAGGGCCAGCTCAAGGCGGCGCGCGACACCCGCGTCTCCGACCTTGAGCTCTGGCTGATGATCGCCAACCGCCAGAGTGAACTGCTGCTCCAGCGCAGCATGGCATCCAAAGTCTGGGCGAAGGTCACGACCGACGCCGAAGGTCGTTACCGCATTCAGGACGTTCCCGCGGGCGAGTGGTGGCTGGGGCCGGCGCCCCAGGACTCGGCAATCAGCATGGGTGGTCCGCCGCCTGCCCCGCGCGCGATTTGGATCCGCGTGCCCGAGAACCAACGCATGCTGGACTTGGACCTCGAGGTCTATCCCGCCCTGTGGCTATCCGGCCATGTCGAGACGGCCAAGGGCTTTTCGGCCGGCCGCCAGCGCCTATGGGCCAAGCCCACCTCGGGCGGCGACGGCATCATCGGCTGGAGCGACTCCGAAGGCCGCTTCCGCATGGGTCCGGTGACCGCTGGCACCTATGAACTCGCTGTCGATGCGGCCTTCGCCCATGCCGGCAGCGCACCGATGGTGCTGGACGCTGGCTCCGAGGCAGTGCGCATCCGCCTGCGCGGCGGCGGCACCATCCAAGGCGTCGCCTTCGACCCCGAGGGCGGCGACCTCGAGCCCCTCGAGGTGCTCGTCACCAGCGCCGACGGCACCTTGCTCGTGAAAGAATCCCTCAGCATCGAGGGCCTGCCCGACGGCGTCCACGGTCTGTTTGTGCGCAGCGCGGCCGGCAAGGTCGGCCTCGTCGAACAGGTGAAAGCCAAGGCCGGCGTCCCGCCCGCCGAGGTGTTGGTCACCCTCGAAGCCCCCGCCGAGCTGCACATCGCCGTCGTGGGCAACTACCGAGTCTGGAAGGGCGCGGCCTGTGTCGGCATGGGCGAAGCCGTGTCCGGTGAGCCCTTGGTCCTGCTTCTCCCCGGGGGCAGCGCCGAGCTGGAGCGCATCGAAGACGGCGGCCCGCGATCGATGCTCGAGCTGACGGCCGGCGAGCGGCTGGACCTGTTCGACTGAGCGAGAGCGTGCTCAGCCCGCTTGGCGCCATCGACCATCGCGAAACCCATACATCGCTTTGATCGCAGCGTCCGCCGATTCTGCGGCAGAGCCCCTGCCGTAGAGGAACGAGCTCAACCCTGCCGGCAACTCGCTCAGCTTGTTGACGCGGCGGAACCCCATGGACCAATCGGTGAATGTGCGCTTGGGCACATCGCATTTGAGAAGAACGCGGGCTTCCCCATGCCGGGGGTCCTTTTCGATCTTGGCAAACAGCTCTTCGACGACTTTCTGCTCCCCTTCCAGGACCTGGATGAAGGAACCCTCGGCGTAGAGCAGCATCCCGCTGACCCCTAGCTTCGAGTTGTTGGACCGGGCGACCTTCAGTAGCTCCAGCAACTGGTCGTCGTCGAACCCAACCAAGCCGGCGCTGCTGTACAAGATCTGATGAACCATGATTTCCCCCATGGAGTCTTCGTCGTACGGATCTGCATTTCTGGAACGATTACCCTAAAACCAAGATGAGAGGGCCCAGGACGCTGCACCGTCCTACCGCCCCGGGGGGCTCAACGTGTAGTACTCCAGCTGCTCGTCGGTACTGGGCTGGTCCTCGTCTTCGCCCCCGTAGCCCAAGGCTTGCAGCTGCGCCTGCTGGCCGCGGTCCTGGGGGACCAGATTGGGTCGCCGCCTGAGCCGCAAGAGCCTGGGGTACAGCGCTTGGAACTCAGCCAAGGCCCGCTTGGCCCTGGGCTCCTCGAAGTCGGTGGACCACGAAGCAGCCGACTCCCGGGGATCCGCCCCCAGGTCGATCCAGCGCAGGGAGAAGTCGACTTCGCGACCCAGCTGGGCGCGCTTCTCGATTTCCTGTGCGGCACCTTGGGAGATCGTCCCCTTGGGCCGGTCACTCCATTCGCGCAGCCGCAGGACCTTGATCGGCCACGCGAGGAAACTCTCGAACACGCGGGTGGTCCTCAGGCGTGTGCCCTCCGGACCGGGCCCGTAGTGCACGCGGATGAGCCTCGACAGGGGGCGGTGCTCCTGTGCGCTGACCCCGTCTATCGCCGGCTGGAGGTCGCGGGCGGTCGTGCCTGGCGGAGCTTCGATCCCCGCCGCCGACAGAATCGTGGCGAACGCGTCGTAGGTCGCCACCGGGCCAGGGACCACCGTTCCCCCCGCAATGTTGGCTGGGAAGCGCAGGATCATCGGCACCTGCAACGACTCGTTGAACAGGTTCATCCGGTGCCCCAGATGACCGTGCTCGAAAAACTCATCCCCGTGGTCGGCCACGACCACGATCAGGGTGTTGTCCAACTCCCCCCTCTCCTCGATCGCCCCAAGGAGCCGGCCGATCTGGCTGTCGGTCCAGGCTAGCTCTGCCGCATAGAGGGAGAGCAGGTGTTGCCAGTCCCGTGGGCTCGCGACGAGGCGCCGACGAAAAGGATCCCGGGGCCGGGGCTCCGACACGCTGATGCGCGGGTCGACCAAGAGGCCGCGGCCATCCAATTCCCCCCCGTACCCGGGATCAAAGCTCGTGGCAAAGTCCGCCGGCGCCACATAGTCGTAGTGGGGATCGAAGTAGTGGGCGAAGAGAAACCAGGGCTGGCCTTCGCCTGCCTCGTCCAGCGCGGAGATTGCGCCATCGGTCACGCGCTCCGAGCTGACGTCGAGGTGGGACAGGTCCTCGAGCTTGCGAATCGCGCGATCGAGGTCTTCGATCACCGCCTCCAAGTCCCTTCCCTGCGCCTTGGCGGCGTCCACGGCGGCAAAGGCGCGACGCTCCTCCTCGGCTGCTTCGGCGAGGGGCCCCCCGTAGGCGGACTCATAGCGACGAAACCCGCGTCCAAAGCCGTAGCGGGGATCGAGGTAGGGTCCCGAGTAGAAGCCCGCGGTCTGATACCCCCCGTCCTGCAGCAGCTCGGCCAGCACCGGGCGCTCCGCGGACAGACTCCGATTGTCGACCTCGACCCCATGGACCACGTCCGGCTGGCCGGTGATGAGAGCCATGTGGGAGGCCAGGGTCCAGGTACTCGACGAGTAGGCCCGCTCAAACCGCGCCCCCTCCGCAGCGATTTGGTCCAGGTGTGGAGTCGTGGCTTTGCCCTTGGCGAAGGGCGGCACGAAGCCATAGCAGGACAGCATGTCCGCGCGAACGCTGTCCAAGCTGATCAGCAGGATGTTGGGCCGCCGCGCAGGCTCAGCGGCCGGAGCTGCGGACCCGCCACCCTCTCCGCCGCAGGCGATCGTCGAGAGCAGCAGCGCAGCGGACAGGAACTCACGCGAGCCGGTCCGACGGGAGGGAATGCAGGACATGGGTGCAGGTTAGGCTCAGCACCCGACCCTGTCCTTCATTCTTCCCACACAGCGCCTACCACCCCGAATCGCCCCCAGACCGTTCTCCCAGCACCGTCCTCAGCTCCGAGGGCCAAAGCCCTGACCCGTCCCATGACGATGCCCCCCGCCAATCCAACCGCCGCCCCTTTCCTGTTCCTGATGTCGCTCGGGCTCCTGCTGGTTCCGATCCTGATCGCGATCAGCATCTACGGCCTGCGGGGAACTGCGCGCTACCGGGCCCTGGCCGCGATCGGGCTCACGGTCGCAGTGGCGGCGGTGGGCCTTGGGTATCTCCTGCTGGGTCCCGGCCGGTACGCGGAGCTCGAGCACCTCCGATCCCTGCTCCAGCGGATCCCTGGGGTCAACGTTCTAGATGCCTCGGGCCACGACGACCTCACCTTCGAGGTCGAGAGCTTCACGATCGAAGTCCAGGACCGGGGCGAGATCGCCTTCGGCGCGTTGGACCGAAGCTCGTTCGAGTACAGCAAGCACCTCACGATCCACAGCATCGGTGGACATGTTCCAATTGTCGTGCGTGAGGGCCACATCGGTGCCTACGAGAACAGGACGAAGGAACCCATGAGGTCGACGGGCAGGGGCTATGGCATCGGCGTCGGCCCCAGGGACCCCTTCGCCAGGTTCTTCCCCTTCCCCTTGACCAACGTGCAGTGCGTCATCGGCCGCTTCGAAGAGATCTGCGACCAGCTGTCCAAGTGGCCCGTCCAGCCCGCCTATGGCTCTTTCCAAGACGGGGCCGGGGTGAGCTACTACTACGCCCTGAAGGACCCGTCCTCGACGGAGGACTGGATCGCCCCCACCGAGCTCGAAGAGGCGCAAGACTGAGGGATCCGGTCACAGGATTCCACCTACAGCGAATAGTCGGGTCATGGGCCGCGAAGCGCGCGGCCCCTGCTCCCCCCAATTCCATGCTGCGTATCGCTCTCGTCCTTGTTTTCGCCGCTGCCGGATCCACCTCCCCGGCCGAGGCCATTGCCCAAACGGCCCAGATTCAGGGCCAGCGCGCCGCCGTGGACGACGTGCTGATCGAGGCGGGCCGCCTGCACGCAGGGCGCAGATTTCGGATCGTCCCAATGCAGGACGGCGTGCCCGCTCCGGCGCTCGCGGGCGAATACGACCGGCTGGATGGCGTGCTGAACGGAAACGGCCGCGCCCTGGTGCAGTTCGATCGATCGTTGGTCGGCAGAACTCAAGTCGAACACAGCGTGCGCATTGCCGGCCTTCCCGCAGGTCAGGGACGGGTCACGGTCAGCAGTTCTTCCAGCGCGGTTCTGGGCACCACGATCGCCCCCGCAGGAACCGTCGGCGGTCCTATCCAGGCCAGCCCCCTGGTGCGCGTGACCCTCCCGCAGGATGGGGCCGTCGTCGGATCGCCATCCGTTGATGTGCGCGGCCGTCTCGCCGGTCCCCTGAACGCAGCGAATGCCGAGGTGCGGGTCAACGGACAGCTCGCCGAGGTCTTCCCCTCCACCAGCGGTCAGGGCCGTTTCCTGCTGGCCAACTTCGAGATCACCAACGGATCCAACGCAATCGTCGTCGAGGCCAGCATTCCCGGCGGCCCCCAAAGCCGCCAGGACATCGCAGTCTCCCTCGACCGTCTCACGTCCAACAACGTGGCCGTTCGCGGCGATCTGGCCTACGCGGCACGCGGCACCCAGGGCTTCGCGGTGATGGATCTTAGGACCCGCGAATACGAGACCTTCTCCGGCCCCGCGGGCGCCGCCCGCGTCGACGACCTGGCCATCGACGGGGACCTGCTGTTCCTGCTCGATGGCGCAAGCGGCGGCAACCTTTCGGTCTGGAGCCTCGCCGACCCCGAGCAGCCCGCCCTCGTGTCAGGTCCGGTCAGTGTGCCGGTCAGCCCCTTCGCCGGCGTCTCCGCCCGCAGCGGTCGCGTCGTCGTCTCCGGCGGCACCAGCCTCTTGACCGTGCGCAGCTACACGCCCCAGGGCCAACTCGGAACCCCGGTGGCCAGCATCGACCTTGGCATCGGACAACCCGACGTCCTGGTCTCCGACGATGGTCAGCGAGCCTTCGTCTCCACCGATTTCGCCGGAACCTTCGGCGGTGCCGGCTTCGGCATCAGCACGATCCAGCTCAATGCCCCCCCCACCGCCCCCAATCTCCTCAGCCGCACCGGCCTGGTGGGCTCGGGATTCACGGGCGGCAGCCAGGGCCCCGCGAACTTCCCCATCGAGTCGGCGGAGTTCGATGGAACCCTCGTCACCGCCCACGGCGGAGGCCTCACGCGCATCACCGCCGGGGGCCAGGTCGCGGCCAGCCTGAACCTGGGCTTCCCCGCAGTGAACGTGGACGATGGCCCCGACTCGGTCTTCGTCGTCGGCACAGGCCGTCGCCTGGCCGAAGTCGCCCTGCCCTCGGTCGGCGGCGCGAACCTGCTCAGCACCCAGAACTTCCCGGGCCCCGGCGCGTTTACCTCGGTCGCCGCCCACCCGATTTTCCTGGCCATCGCCAGCAACAACGGCGGCCTGAGGGTCATCCGGCGCTAGTTCTTGCTGCCACCTGGGCCCCCGCCGCTGGAGTACGTCTCCAGCTGCCCAGGGCTCAGAAAGCCCGAGAGCTCGGTCATGTGGCGCTCCCGGTCGCTGCGTTTGAGCTCGCCCAGGACCTGGTCATCCTCCCCAGCCTCCCAACGCCGGATCAACTCCGCCTCCCGATCGTACTGGGCCAGCAGGGCGGTCCGCATCTTGGCGGACTGGTCCGACGTCAGTCCGAGCCAGTCCTCCATCTTGGGCATGCTCTCGTCGAGCCGCTCCAGACGGCCCTCGGCGAAGGCACGCACCTTGCCGACGGATTCCGCTTTGCGAATGTCGTGGAGCGCGCTCGCCACCTGACCCTTGAGGACCTCGGGGTTTTTCGCGAGCTGCGCTGAGGCGCTTCCTTTCTTCTCGAGCGCCAATCGCACTTCCTCACGGAACGCTTCGAACTCCTCCTGGGAAACCAGCCCGGACCCCACCGCAGCCCGCGCGCTGCCGCTCGGCACCTGGTCCAGCTCCAACGCGCCGAGCCGTTCGCGCAGAGCCATATTTTCCGCCGCCAGCTCGCGAACGTGTTCCACGAGCGATTCGCTCTCCTGCGGGAACGCTCCGGCCTCGAAGGATCGCTCCTGGGAGCCCGATGGCTCGAAACCGGTAACGGTCAGCATGAGCGCGGCCGCCGCTCCGAAGAGCACGACAAGGGAAAGCAAGGTGGAAGTCTTCATAGCGGTCGGGTCATCGGTCCGGTGCGCTGCGAAGCGCCAGGGCTCGGTCCTTAGGATAGGCGAAAACCGCGGGGTCAGCCCGGGCTCAAGAGTCCCGGAATCGGGGCAAACCATGACTGTTCCGTCTGCCTGCACACCCGGATCCCAAAGCGCTTCACAGTCCCCGCAAAGCCCCAAACCCGAGACTGGGCTTGCCGGCCGGGGATCCCGTAGGCTTGGCCCCATGGATGCCGCATCCCATGCAACACCGGGCCAGGGACGCCTGATCCTGGTCAGCAATCGACTGCCCGTGAAGATTCAGGGCGAGCCCGGAGCGCTGCAGCTCAAGCGCACGAGCGGGGGGCTGGCGACGGGGCTATCGCGGCCGCATAAGGAAACGGGGGGGCGCTGGATCGGCTGGCCCGGGATCACGACCGAAGGCAAGCAGCACAGCGCCGAGGTGCGCGACCTGCTGAATGCGCAGGGGATGACCGGCATTCCGCTGACGCCGAGCGAGCATGAGCAGTACTACACCGGCACGAGCAACCGCTGCCTGTGGCCCCTGCTGCACTACTTCACCGACAAGGTGAACTACGACACCGACGCGTGGAACACCTACGAGGCGGTGAACCGGCGTTTCGCCGAGTGCGCTGCGCGGGAGGCGCAGCCGGGCGACTTGGTGTTCGTGCAGGACTTCCACCTGATGCTGGTCCCGGCGATGCTGAGGCAGCTGCGACCGGATGTGCGCATCGGCTTCTTTTTGCACGTCCCTTTTCCTTCCTCCGAGATCTTCCGGGTGTTTCCTCGGCGTGCGCAGATCCTCGAGGGGCTGCTCGGGGCCGACGTGCTGGGCTTCCACACGCTGGAGTACGTACGGCACTTTCGCTCCACCGTGCGGCGGGTCCTCGGCGTGGAAACCGGCTCGTCGGAAATCCTCTGGCACGGGCGCGAGATTCAACTGCTCGCCCAGCCCCTGGGCATCGATCCCGCCCCCTGGAACGGGCCGGTGGAGGATCTCGGCGACATCCCCGACCTGGCCGGCCTAGAGGAGGCGATCGTCGGGCGCAAGATCGTGCTGGGCGTCGAGCGGCTGGACTACACCAAGGGCATCCCCGAGCGGCTGCAGGCATTCCATGACCTACTGGCGAGCGATCCCACGCTCGTGGAAAAGGTGATGATGATCCAGATCGCCGTGCCCAGCCGGGCCGACGCCGAGGAGTACCAGGAGCTGCGCGACGAGGTGGACCGGCTGGCGGGGCAGATCAATGGCACCTTCGGGCGCCCGGGGCTGCAGCCCCTGCACTACCAGTTCCGCGGCATCGCACCGGGCGCGCTGAAGGCGCTCTACCGGCTTGCGGACGTCGCACTGGTGACGCCGCTGCGCGACGGGCTCAACCTGGTCGCCAAGGAGTTCGTCTGCAGCCGCACCGCCGATGACGGCGTGCTGGTGCTAGGGGAGTTCGCGGGCGCGGCCTGGGAGCTCGGCGAAGCTGTCCAGGTCAATCCCTACGACATCTCCGCCATCACCGAGGCCCTGCGCACGGCCCTCGCCATGCCTTCCTACGAGCAGGCGCGGCGCATCGCGCCCATGCGCAAGCGCGTCCGGGAGCACGACGTGTACCGCTGGACTGAGGCCTGCCTCGATGCGATTTCCGGGGCCCAGCGTCGCTCGGCCCCGATGCTCCTCGAGGGTGCGGAGCGGCGCGGCTGGGACGAGTCCTGGGCCGAAGCCAGGGATCGCATGCTGCTGCTGGACTACGACGGCACCCTGCGCGAGTTCACCGAGCGGCCCGAGGACGCCTCTCCCCCGCCGGAACTGGTCAGGCTGCTGACCTCTCTGGCCCAGTCCGAAGGCGTCGAAGGCTGGATCGTCAGCGGCCGGCCCGCCGACGTGCTCGACAGCTGGCTCGGCGCCACGGGCATGGGCTTGATCGCCGAGCACGGGGGCCTCGTGCGCCCAGCCGGCGCGAACGCCTTCGAGGAGATCTTCGAGCGGCCCATGGAGGGCTGGCGCGAGGGGGTCGAGCAAATCCTCTCGCAGTTCACGTCCCGGGTCCCCGGCAGCCGGATGGAATTCAAGCCCCTCGGTTTGGCCTGGCACTACCGCGGGGCCGACCTGGCATCGGCCTCCTGGCAGGCCCGGGAGCTGTACCAGCACCTATCCGAGGTGCTCGCCGGCCAGGGCCTGGAGGTCCAATCGGGCAATCGCGTGATCGAGGTGCGCCCCGCGGGCTCCTCCAAGGGCCGGGCGGTCAAGCGCGTTCTCGCCGCCCGCGCCGACACGCCCGACCTGATCGCCTTCGCCGGCGACGATGTCACCGACGAGAGCCTGTTCCGCGAGCTCCCGTCCAGCGCCCTGACGCTGCTGGTCGGTGAACGCCCTTCCGCGGCCCGCTTTTCGCTCCCGACACCGGCCGCGTTCCGGGAAGTCCTCCACTCCTGGCAGGCGGCCCTGGGGCCGGCGGCTTCGAACCGATAGCATCCGCGCCATGGAGCTCGACCATGGTGTCATCGGCAACGGCAGTCTGATCGCGTTGGTGCACCCCGATTCCGGGGTGGACTGGCTGTGCCTTCCCCGCTTCGATTCCCCCAGCGTGTTCGCGCGCCTCCTCGACGAGGACAAGGGCGGGGTCTGGCGCTTTGAGCACAAGGGTCAGGCCGTCAGCGGCCAGATGAAGTACGTGCGCAACACCAATGTGCTGCTCACCCGCTTCGAGGTCGGGGACGACGCCTGGGAGGTCTTCGACTTCGCGCCGCGCATCCCCGACGGCCTGCGCCACCGCACGCCCCTGCGCATGATCCGCCTGGTGCGGCCCCTGCGCGGCAAGCCGCGGCTCACCATGCGCTTCGATCCGCGCCCCGACTACGCGCGTGCCGACATCAAGCTGGTGCCCATCGACCACGGCGTTTCCATCGAGGGCGGTCACGTCCCCCTGACCCTGCACTCCAACCTGCCCGCCCCCTACGTGGCGGCTGGCTCCGAGTTCAGCCTCGACCGCGAGCGCTACTTCGTGCTCACCTGCGGCAGCCTGCACATGCCCATCCACCTGGACGAGGTGCACCGCGATCTCGACCTCACGATCGCTGGCTGGCGCCAGTGGGCCCAGGAGAGCCAGCTGCCCGGCTTCGCAGACAAGTCCGTCCTGCGCTCCGCCCTCTGCCTGAAGCTCCACGCCTATGGCGAGACCGGCGCGACGATCGCCGCCGCGACGACCAGCGTGCCGGAGTCCCTGGGCGAGCCGCGCACCTGGGACTACCGATACTGCTGGCTGCGGGACTCGGCCTTCACCGTCGAGGCCCTGCGCCGCCTGGCCCACTACCAGGAGGGCCGCAACTTCATGCAGTTCATCGCCGACGTTGCCGAGGGCGGCCCCCTGCAGCCCCTGTACGGCATCGGCGGCGAGCGCGAGTTGACCGAGTACTCGCTGGATCACCTCGCTGGATTCGAGGGCACCAAGCCCGTGCGTGTTGGCAACCAGGCCGCCGAGCAGCTCCAGACCGACCTCATGGGCGAGGTGATCCTCTGCCTGCGCACCCTGCTCACCGACGCGCGCGTCGAGCTGCGCGACCCCACGAGCTGGATGCCCCTGGTCGAGCGTATGGTGGCCGAGTCGATCGCCGCCTTCACCGTGCCGGACCTCGGCATTTGGGAGTACCGCGAGGGGCCGATGCTGCACACCTTCAGCCGCGCCATGTGCTGGGCGGCCGTGCACCACGGGGCCGCGATCGCCGAGCACTTCGGCCAGGACGAACTCGCCGAGACCTGGCGCAACGAAGCGGCCAGCATGCAGGCCACGACGCTTGAGCGCGGCTACAACGAAGAGCTTGGCATGTTCACCCAGGTCTTCGACGGCACCCACGCGGACGCCGCGAACCTGCTGCTGCCCGCCATCGGCCTGCTGCCCGCGACCGACCCGCGCTTCCTGTCCACCCTCGAGCAGTACCGCGAGCGCCTCGTGCACGGGGTCGGGGTGATGCGCTACGTGCACAACGACGACTTCGGCGAGCCCAAGAGCGCCTTCACCATCTGCTCCTTCTGGTGGATCGAAGCCCTGGCCCTAGCGGGCTTCCTCGACGAGGCCATCGAGACCTTCGAGCGCCTGAACGCCTACGCCAACCCGCTGGGTCTGTTCAGCGAAGACGTGGACCTCGAGACCGGACGGCTGCTCGGCAACTTCCCCCAGGCCTACACCCACGTGGGCCTGATCAACGCGGCGACGACCATCGGCACCCTGCTGCGCGTGCGCGACGGCCGGCTGCACGCCTGGACCTAACCCGACCCGAGGTCCCGTGGCACACGGGATCGAGGGGCTGGCAGTGATTCTCGGACGGGATTGACCTGCGGGCTGCGGAAGCCAGCAGATCCGGTGTTGCGGGGGGCCCAGGATTCCTTCGGGCTTCGCACCTACCTCGGTTCAATCAAGGCGGTGATGATTGCACGGGCTCGGTGGATCCTCAAAGGTTCAGGCGCGTCACGCGAGATCGGTTCGGAACCAGGATCGCGGACCTCACGACCTTCCCATTGGCGACGAGCTGCACGCCCCGGGCGGACTGCGGGACCTTGAGGAGCATGTTGGCTCCCTGGGCCGCGACCCGCTGCTCGTTTCGCCATTCCAGGAGGAACGAACCGTAGTGACGCTGGCAAGGGAGAGTGGCGCCATGGGCGTCGACCACCTCAAGCGTGGCGCCCGCTGGGGTCGCATCCATACTCACATCAACCTCGCAAGATAGATCGAGCTCGATCGTGGCTTCTGGGGATTCGGGATCGATGGACTCAAAGGTCTGGTCACTTCCGTACTCGACATGGATCTCAAGCTCATGCCCCCCCACACCGACAAGCTCGAATCGCCCGTGTGCGTCGGTCCGTTGTCGATCCGTGCTGATCGCGTTCTTCCACTGGATTCGCCCGTTGTCGAGGGAGGGGTGCAGCCTCGCGATGATCGACACCCTCGCGTTCTCCACCGCTTCGCCGTTGAAGTCGACGACTCTTCCGCGCACATCGCAACGCGTGGCAGGCGCAGGCAGCACGACGGTGACAGGCTCTCCGCTGGAGATGGCTTCCCCCATACGGAGAGGCTGGCTAGCGGCGGCCCGTATTTGCACTGGCTCCAATCCAGGGCGCGGGAGCGTGAAGCGACCTTCTCGATCCGTCGTGATCCCCTGGGACTCCACCATCCCCTCCGCGACGTAGATCGTTCCCAAGGTGCGACCATCGTGGATCGCTGGTCCATTCCAAGCCCTGACCGTCGCGCCGGGGATCGGCGTGCCGTCGGCTTCGATGACAACTCCCTCGATCGGGGGTAGCTGCTCCGAGTGGATGAGAGTGAGCGTGCGTGCACCAGCACTGCGATGCACCTCGGCGATCGTTGGTGCGATCTCGCTAGCTGGCAACGAGCCGCTACGGATGGACGTAACGGCGGTTCCCTCCGTCAGTGAATCGACCTCGAACTGGGCCTCTCCACGGGCGTCAACGGCAATGATGCTGCGTCCGAAGGCCACTGCGGCATCCGTCACGGGGTTGCGGTCTGCGTCGATGACCCGAACGACGAGCTCATAGCCCGCCGTGGCACCGGGGAAGACAACCGTGACGTCGATCTGATCTACGCTGGGCACTGGTACGACGTGCTCTCCGAAGACCGGGTGGTGGAAGGTGACGGAGCGACCGATCCAGGTCGCAACGGATTGGAGATCGAAGCGCCCGTCCTTCTGGGCCCCACTGATGGAGTCCCCATCTGCTTGCCATCCAGCGCCCTCGCTGAGCCCCGATTGGGCCAAGTGCTCCGCATTCAGAACCATCGTGCGGAGGAGTGGCTCGCCGCTCTCATCGACGACCTGACCGGCGAAGCGCACGGAGGGGGCAAACACAAACTCCCCGAGCGCCTGTGTTTCCCGCTTAGCGACCAGCGTCCAGCCCCCGTCGAGCGCTCGCACCCTGCTGCCGGCCCTGTGCAGGAACTGACCATTCTCGTCCGTGTGTACCACGGTCTGTGGCGCTCCTCGGTCGCCGAACTCGAGCCTGGCACCTGCCAGAGGATCGCCATCCATGCGGATCGCTTTCCCAAGGATGAAGGGCTCGGCGGTGGCCTTCTCGGATGGGTCGCCTAGCGCTGCGCCGTCGACATGGGATGGTGCCAACGGACTTCGGCCCCCATCCACGGAGCCGACTGAGGCTGGCCTGGCCCTTGTGGCTCCCTCTGGGGGTAGGGTTTCAGGAGCCTCCAGAGCGGCAACCGGGTTTGCTTCGATCGACTCGGGGGCAGCGGGATCTGCCGTCATCGAACGCAGGCCGAGCCATCCGAGGATGGCGAGTGGAAGGATCCAGGTGAGTTTCACGGCGATGGGAAGAGCGAGTGGAAGAGCAAGGAGTGAGAAGGAAGGCGCTAGCGCCCCCAGGACGGACGCCTTGCCGGTAGCGAGGGGCAGGAGCCCAAGCGCGAGGGCGCGGCTGTCCCCAAACTGGGTCCGCAGACGATGGCGCAGCAGCTCTAGACCTCGATCGAGCTGGGCCTGGACCGTGCCAACCGGGCGCGCCACCTCTGCCGCGACCTGCCGAACCTTCAGTCCCTTGAAGAAGCGCAGGAGAATGACCGTCCGATAGGGCTCATCCAGCCCAAGGACGGCCTCCGACACGATCCCCTGGCTCTCCGCCTCACTCACGACGGCATGGGTCGAAGGCACGGTCGCGTCCCTGCTCGCGTGAACTTCGTGGTGCTGACGCGCGCGTTCCGCACGGCGATCATCGATCGCCTCGTTGCGAATCACCCGGGCCCAGAACCCCTTGGCCCCTGGCAAGCCCTTGGATCTCAGGGCCTTCAGAACCGTCTGCTGGACAGCGTCATCGACGCGGCTCTCATCCCTGACAAGGCGCCGTGCCAGCGGACGGAGCCCGTCTAGCTGCTTCAACCACTCTTCACCCATTGCATTTGCATCGCTCATCACCCAGTCAACGAATGCCGCCCGAAGAACGACCGACACAATCTTGCAG
>CAYWNK010000086.1:7493-21345 GCA_964459495.1 uncultured Planctomycetaceae bacterium | reverse complement strand
GTGCCCCACCAGGCAAATGCCCTCGAGGCCCAGCGCCCCCAGTCCCGCCCGCAGATGGTCCGCCGCCACCTGGAACGTGGTCGTCGGTGCGGCCCCCGGAGCGATGCCGTGGCCGAGCAGCTCGACCGCATAGATCGCGCGGCCGGGCAGCCGCTCGAGCAGGCCCCCGGGCAGCTGGGCCGGCCGCGTCCAGCAGCGCATCGTGCCCGGCGTCCCGTGCACCAGCACGATCGGAGCCAGGCCAGGAACAAGGTCTTCCTCCGCCTGGCCGTCGAGCCGCGCGTACAGGAACTCAAGCTCCTCCTCGCCCCGGCCCAGATCGGCGCGCATCCCCACCCGGAGCAGCTCCGGCCCGGCGAGCAGCCCGCCATCCATCGCCCGCAGACCGTCCTCGACCTGCTGCTTGGTCGAGCCCGCGCAGGCCACCAGTCCGCAGAGCCCCCCTCCCGTCAGCAGAATCGCGGCCAGGGCCCACTTCCACCATTCCATTTCAGGCATGCCCGTTCCTTCGGCTGAGCGGGCGAAATCGACGCCAGAACTCTGGAGTTTGGACGCTGGCGGGTGAAACTCCTGCGCCCCTAGGCCCAATGGGCCCAATGCCTGCCTGGCCGCCATGCGCCTCGACCCGAGCGCATCCGGCGCAGCGCGCGCTCCGAAGCCCCCACCCATGCCCTACCACTGGCTCCCCCCGACCGCCGGCTATGCCATGCTCGTCCTCGTGATGGTCTGGGCCTGGCGCCGCCAGCTGCGCACGGAGAACGCGGGCATCGTCGACCTCATTTGGGGTGCAGCGATCGGAGCCCTGGCTCTGCTCTACGCCACCCTGCTCGCTGGTTGGGCTCCGCGCGCTTGGCTCGTGGCTGGCCTCGTGGGGATCTGGTCGGGTCGCCTCACCTGGCACCTGGCCCAGCGCATGGGCCGCGAGCAGGAGGACGGGCGCTACCGCCAGCTGCGCGAGGATGCCGGGGACGGCTGGCCGGCCTGGAGCTTCGTGTTTTTCCAGGCTCAAGCCCTGCTGGCGGTTCTGCTCAGCCTGGTCTTCCTCCAGCTGATCAGTGCCGATACCGCGGCGGCCGCCGGCTGGCGCACGTGGGACCTCGCCGGGCTCATCCTCTGGCTCGTGGCCCAGGCAGGCGAAGCGCGGAGCGACCACCAACTGGACCTCTGGCGCAAGGACCCGGCCAACCGCGGCAAGTCCTGTCGCAGCGGTCTCTGGCGTTACTCGCGACATCCCAACTACTTCTTCGAGTGGCTGCACTGGGTGGCCTACGCCATCATGGCGACGGGCCTGCCCGGCTGGCCCCTCTGCTGGCTCGCCCCCGCGGTGATGTTGTTGCTGGTGCGCAAGGTCACCGGCATCCCGCCCACCGAACAACAGTCGCTCAAGAGCCGCCCCGTCGACTACGCGCTCTACCAGCGCGAGACCAACGCCTTCTTCCCTGGCCCGCCCCGGCGGGTGACGCCCTGATGCGCTTCTCCCTTGCCCTCGTCGACCGTGGGCTCATGCCCGATCGACTGATTCGGGCCGGTATCCGCAGGCTGCTGCAGGAGCGCCTCGACGAACAGCGCGCCATTTGGGGCGAGGGTCCAGGCCCCCGGGAGACTGCCATGGAGCGCTGGCTGCAGAGCCTGCGGGGCGGCGCCATCGCGCCCGTGCCAGAGAAGGCCAACGAGCAGCACTACGAGGTGCCGCCGGCCTTCTTCCAGGCCGCCCTGGGCCCGCACCTCAAGTACTCGAGCTGCCTCTACCCCGACCCAGCGGTCTCGCCGAAGGACGCCCCGCCGCTGGAGGAAGCCGAAGCCGCCATGCTCGCGTTGACCTGCGAGCGGGCGCAGCTCGACGACGGCCAGGACGTGCTCGAGATGGGCTGCGGCTGGGGCTCGCTCACCCTGTGGATGGGCGCCCACTATCCGAATTCGCGGATCGTCGCCGTCTCCAACTCTGCCCCCCAGCGCGCCTTCATCGAGGGCCAGGCGGCGGAGCGCGGACTGACCAACATCACGGTGCTGACCCGGGACATGAACCAGCTGACCGGCGACCCCGCGTTCCCGTCCAGCGGTTTTGACCGGGCGGTGTCGGTTGAGATGTTCGAGCACATGAGCAATTGGGAAGCCCTGCTCACCCGGGTCCATGGCTGGCTCAAGGACGGCGGGCTCTTCTTTGCCCACGTGTTCGCCCACCGCTCCTATGCCTACCGCTTTGAGGTGCAGGACGAAAGCGACTGGATGAGCCAACACTTCTTTAGCGGCGGCATCATGCCCAGCCGCGACCAGTTCCAGCGCGTCCAATGCCCCCTCGAAGCGGTGGACCAGTGGGACGTGGACGGTCGCCACTACAGCCTCACCGCGGAGGCCTGGCTGGGAAATCTGGACATGCACAGAAAAGAAGTCGAGGCGAGCCTGAAAGCCCTCTACGGGGCCGAGACACGCCTCTGGGTCCGTCGCTGGCGCGTGTTCTTCCTCTCCTGCGCGGAACTCTTCGGGGTTGCGGATGGCAAGGAGTGGCTTGTGAGCCACAATCTCCTGCGCCGACGCCCTGGATCGGCCACTGCCCTCGAGAGCCCCTCCCGGAGTAACGCTTGACCATCGCTGACCCCACCCCGCGCGGACGCAGTCTGCCCAGTCCCCTCCTCGCCATCGTGCGCTGGCTGGATTCCTGGGCGCCGGACGGGCAGGCCCATGAGCCCCAGCAGCGACGCGGACTCAACATCCTGCGATCCACGGCGCAGGCGAACCCAGCCGGGAAGAGTTCAGAGCCCGGGAGCGGAGAAATCACGGAGGACTCTTTGCTGGTCGAGGCCGAGCGCGGCCTCGACGGAGACACGGTCGACGGGCCCCCTGGCCCCAGCGGCGAAGGCCCCGAAGACGAACGAGGCGCCAAGGGTTCCCTCGACTGGATGCGGGTCATGCCCTTCCTCGGACTGCACGTCGCGTGCCTGGCCGTGATCTGGGTCGGCTTCAGCTGGACCGCCCTCGCGGTCTGCTTCGGCATGTACTTCGTTCGCATGTTCGCAATCACCGCGGGTTACCACCGCTACTTCTCCCATCGCACCTTCAAGACCAGCCGCGTTGGCCAGTTCGCCTTCGCCCTTCTCGGCGCGAGCGCAGCCCAACGCGGCCCGCTTTGGTGGGCTGCCCACCACCGTGTCCACCACCGCTACTCCGACAAGCCCAAGGACGTGCACTCGCCCAAGCAAAAGGGCCTGTTCTGGAGTCACGTGGGCTGGGTGCTGTCGCGCAAGGCCTTCCGCACGCGGCTGGAGGAGGTCCCCGACCTGGCCAAATTCCGCGAGCTGCGCTTCCTCGACCGCTTTGACATCGTGGTGCCCGTCGCTCTGGGGACCGCCACGTTCCTGCTTGGCTGGGCCCTGTCTACCTGGGCTCCCGGCCTCAACGTCACCGGTCCACAGCTGCTCGTCTGGGGCTTTGTGATCTCGACAGTCTGCCTGTACCACGGGACGTTCACGATCAACTCGTTGGCGCACACCTGGGGCTCGCGCCGCTTTGAGACCAGCGACACCAGCCGCAACAACCCCTTCCTCGCGGCGATTACGCTCGGGGAAGGCTGGCACAACAACCACCACCACTACCCCGCCAGCGCGCGCCAGGGTTTCTACTGGTGGGAGTTCGACATCTCCTACTACATTCTTCGCACGCTAGCCGTCTTCGGAATCGTGTGGGACATCCGGCCCGTGCCCGCGCACGCACTCGAAAGGCGCCGCGTCAAGAAGTGAACGTCGCTGTCGTCGGCGGCGGCATCGCCGGGCTGCTCTGCGCCCGGCGGCTCGCCGAGGATCACCAGGTCGAGCTATTCGAGGCAGCAGAGACGATCGGCGGCCACATTGCCACGGTGGACGTGGACCTCCACGGCCAGAGCTGGGCTGTGGACACGGGCTTCATCGTCTTCAACACAGCGACCTATCCGAACTACGTCGACCTGCTGGGCGAGCTTGACGTGCCCTGGCGCGTCGGCGATATGAGCTTCAGCGCGCGCTGCGAAGCCGAGGACGTCGAGTACAACGGCACCTCGCTGAACGCGATGTTCGCCCAGCGCCGCAACCTGCTGCGCCCTCGCTTCCTCCGCATGATGCGGGATATCCTGCGCTTCTACTCCAGCGCCCACCGTGTCCTCGAAGAGCCGGGCCCCGGCCCCAGTCTCGGGGAGTACCTCGACAAGGCGGGCTTCAGCCCCGAGTTTGTCAACTGGCACCTGATTCCCATGGGCGCCGCCGTCTGGTCCGCGGGCGAGGGCCAGATGCGCGATTTTCCGGCCAAGTACCTCATCCAGTTCTTCCACAACCACGGCTTCCTCAAGGCCCTGGGTCGCCCGGACTGGCTGACCATCCGGGGCGGGTCCCGGAACGTGGCAAAAGCGCTGGTTCTCGGGCTCGAATCCAAAGGAGTCCGCATCCACCTGGGCAGCCCGCTCGAAGGTCTGGAGAGGACCCAAGACGGCGTTTTGCTGCGCACCCCCGGCGGCCCAGCGGAATTCGACAGGGTGGTTCTCGCCTGTCACGCCGACCAAAGCCTTGCGCTTCTGAAGGACGCGACCCCCCTCGAGCGCGATGTTCTCGGGGCCTTTCCCTACCAGCCCAACGACGTGGTTCTGCACACCGATGCCTCCCTGATGCCGCGCCGTAAGCGCGCGTGGGCGGCCTGGAACTACCACGTGGACGGCTCCGACGAGCAACGGGCCAACGTGACGTATTGGATGAATCGGCTGCAGGGATTGGACTGCCCCTCACCGCTGCTGGTCACTCTCAATCACACGGCAGGAATCCACCCCGACAAGGTCCTAGGCCGCTTCGTTTACGACCACCCCATCTACACAGCGCGTGGCGTCGCCGCACAGGCCAGACATGCCGAGCTGAACGGATCCCATCGGGTCTACTTCGCCGGCGCCTACTGGGGCTACGGCTTCCACGAGGACGGTGTGAACAGCGCGCTCCAGGTCGCCGAACACATGTCCCGGGAGATGGTCCAGGCGTGAGGCGCAGCGAAGCCTCGCACCACGCCGCTCCGAACGGCGCGCCCGGCACCGGGCCGGGAGCCCCTACCGGCAGCCTCACGAGCTGTCTGTACCGCGGGTATGTGCGCCACGCCCGCACGTCGCCAGTCGACCATCGCTTCGATTACTCCCTGTTCCTCGTCTACCTCGACCTAGCCGAGATCGAACAGGTTTTCCGCCGCCGCTGGCTGTGGTCAGCGGAGCGCTTCAACGTAGCCAGTTTCCGGCGCCGGGACTACCTGGGCGACCCCAGCAAACCCCTCGGCGAATGTGTCCGAGAACGCGTTCGCAAAGAGCTAGGGACATGCCCCGAGGGCCCCGTGCGCATGCTCACGCACCTGCGCTACTTCGGCCTAGGCTTCAACCCGGTGACCTTCTATTACGTCTTTGAGCCCGGTGGTGAAACCCTCCACAGCGTGGTCGCCGAGATCACCAACACGCCCTGGGGCGAACGCCACAGCTACGTGCTGGCCATGGCCGCCGGCACGGTCCACGGCGGCGCGCGACGCTTCGGCTTCGACAAGGCCTTCCACGTCTCACCCTTCTTCTCGATGGATCATCGCTACGCCTGGGAGTTCGCTTCCCCTGGGGAACAGCTCTACATCCACATGGAGAACCACAGCGGCGGAGAGCACGTCTTTTCGGCCGGCCTTGATCTCCAGCGCCAAGCCCTGAGCGCCCGCTCCATGGCCGGCGCCCTCGTGCGACACCCGTGGATGACCGGCAAGGTCATGTTCGGCATCTACTGGCAGGCCTTCCGCCTCTGGATCAAGCGCGTCCCCTTCCACACCCACCCCGACAAGCTGGATCGCTCCCCCGAGCATGGTTGAGTTCCCGTCCGCCACCGCCACCAGTCCGCTGGCCCTAGCCCTGCGGTCAGCCCAGAATCAGGCCCGCACCACGGACTCCGTCCCCGCCCAAGCCCAGCGCCCGGGCATGGTGGAGCGTGCGGTCCGCGCCCGCATGGACGGTCTTTCCCAGGGTCGACTGCACGTTCGTGTGGGAGCCGACCGGGTCACCTACGGCTCGGTCGCAAGTGATGGGCTGGAGGCGACGATCACGGTTCTCGATCCCGGTTTCTGGCGCGCCCTCCTCTTCGGTGGATCGACGGGCGCGGCCAACGCTTACTCCCAGGGCCTGTGGTACTGCGACGATCTCTGTGCGTGCGTCCGCCTGTTCGCGCGCAACAAGGAGGCCGCGGCTGGCCTCGACGGCGGGCTCGCACTCCTGGCCCAGCCCCTGATGCGGCTCGGCGGCCTCATCAAACGCAACACGCGCCGTGGCGCGCGCGCCAACATCGCCGCGCACTACGACCTCTCGAACGAGTTCTTCCGGCTCTGGCTCGATCCCACGATGACCTACTCGGCCGGGATCTTCGAAGGGCCCGACAGCACCCTCGAGCAGGCGCAGTTCGCCAAGCTCGACCGCCTTTGCCGCAAGCTCGACCTGCAAAGCAGCGACCACCTGCTGGAGATCGGCACCGGCTGGGGGTCGATGTCTATGCATGCCGCAAAGCACTTCGGGTGCAAGGTCACCACGACGACGATCTCGGCCGAGCAGTTCGCCCTAGCCAGCGAGCGCGTGCGGGCCGCCGGTCTGGCCGATCGCGTCGAGGTTCTCCAGTCCGACTACCGCGACCTGAGCGGTGCCTACGACAAGCTGGTCTCCGTCGAGATGATCGAGGCGGTCGGCCACGGCCAGTTCCCGACCTTCTTCGCCACCGCGGAGCGCCTCCTCAAGCCGGACGGGCTCGCTGCCATCCAGGCCATCACGATCGCCGACACCGAGTACGAGCGGGCCCGCAAGGAAGTCGACTTCATCCGCCGCTACATCTTCCCCGGCAGCACAATCCCCTCGGTCACGCGTCTCTGCGAGGCTGCGCTCGCCGGCAGCGACCTACGCCTCACCCACCTTGAGGACATCACGCCTCACTATGAGCGCACGATGACCGAGTGGCGCCTGCGCTTCTACGCCACGCTTGAAGAGGCCCGCGCCCAAGGATTCGACGACCCCTTCCTGCGTATGTGGGAGTTCTATCTCTGCTACTGTGAAGGGGCCTTCGCCGAGCGGCACATCGGCGACGTGCAGCTCTTGTTCTCGCGCCCTGGGGACCGGCGCCCAAGCCTGCTGCCGGCCCGCACGGCGCTTCAGCGACCGGTCGGCCTGTGACTTACTTCGTCGAGTTCCTCGCCCTGCAGGCCGGCTGGTTCGCGGCCGTCCTCGGCGCCAAGCACGGATGGCCGCTGCTCGGCCCCGTGGTTTGCGCGGTTCTGGTGGTCCGCCAGCTGTACGGGGCCCCCAACCGCGGCGCCCTATTGTGGGCCGCCACTCTCGTAGCCACTGGCGGCTTCGTGCTCGACACCGGCCTGCGCGCCGCAGGCCTGGTTGCCTACCCCTTTCCCGATCCGCTGCCCGGCCCGTTCGCGCCCCTCTGGATCGCTGGCCTCTGGGCCCTCTTCGGAGCCCTACTGGGCAGCTCCCTCTCTTGGCTGGCGCGCCGCCCCTGGCTCGCCGTCCTGCTGGGTGCGATCGGCGGTCCCTTCTCGTTTTGGTCCGCCTCCCGGCTGGACTCCACCATCCTCACCGGTCCCTGGTCCCTGCCGGCCCTGGCCCTAGGATGGGGAGTCGCCACCCCTCTGGCAGCTCGCCTTGTGAATCGCATCGCGAGCCCGCAACCCTCAGCGTCTTGAACGACACCTTCCTAGCCAACCTCCTGGACTCTTCCCCGGGGTCCTACGCCCGCGACGCCGTCCGCCGGCTCCGCGCCGCTTCGGAGCAGGACCACGGAACCTGGCAAGAGTCCTTTACGACATGGATCGGGGTCCTGGCGGCCGCGTTGCGCACGGGCAGGCCATCCCTCTTCGCGTCCCACCTGACGTGGCTGCGAGCCGCATCCGAGGGACGATCCGAGTCCACTGAGTTCCTGGCCGCCGGCATTAACGCCCTACATAAGGCCCTCTCCGGCAGCCTCCCCGAAGGCGCCGAACAGCTGCTCGCACCCTACATGGCCGCCGCAGAGGAGAGCCTCGGGGGCGAGGGCACACTGCCCCCTAGCGCGCTCGAGGCGAGCCCCTTCGCGAGCGACGCAATCGCGCTCCTCCAGGATCTCGTGCGCGGCAATGCGCACCAAGCGAGCGTCCGCGTTCGCGCCGCCGTCGCCAGCGGAGCTGCTCCCTCGGAGGTGATCCTACAGCTGCTCCTACCCGTCGAACGGGAGCTCGGACGACTCTGGCATCTCGGTGAGCTGAGCATTGCCGAAGAGCACTTTGCCACACGCATCATCCGCCGCGCCCTTGGCGACGTCCTGTCTGCGGCCAACTTGGAAGCACCCGAGCGAGGCTGCATCGTGCTGGCCGGAGTCGCGGGGGACGAGCACGACATAGGGATCGCCATGCTCGGCGCGCTCTGCGAGCTGGAAGGTTGGCGCGCGATCGACCTGGGCGCCAACATCCCCGCCGAAGAGCTCGCCCGAACCTGCACCTACTCGGAGGCTGACGTCGCCTTGATTTCAGCCTCGATGGCCACCCAGCTGCAAGCGATGGGCGAGACCATCAGCACGTTGCGCCAGCACAAACCAGCGCTCCGCATCCTCGTCGGCGGCTATGCACTGGCCGGCACCGGGGAACTCTGGAAGTCGCTCGGAGCCGATGGCTACAGCGAAACCCTCGCGCAGGCGCTCGACTGGATCCAGCAGGCATAGCTGGGCACAAGAAGCTACGATCGCCGACCCGCCTACTCGGCCGATGCCGCGATCGAGACCCGTTCCTGCTTCGAGACGACCACTCCGCCGGGCTTCTCCACGGTGACTGCGAACACCGTCGGCTCGAAGACCTCGACCGCAGCATCGATTGCGATCACGACATCGCCTTCGACGTCGGGCATATCGAATACGCCCCCGTCCACCGGCGGCGACCCCTCGCGCTTGCCGTCGATAATCCAGAGCTGGTATTGCTCAGCGCTCGCGTCGTTGGGCGCCAGTCCCTTGAGCCGCATGTAGCCCTCTTGACCAGTGCCGGTCCAGAAGACTTCGCCCTCGATCGCTGCACCGGTGGCATCGGGGCCAGGGCCAAAGGGGCGGCGCAGGAGGTCAGCAGGGGCGCGGGCGATCAAGTCCTCGAGGCCCTTTGCGGGGTCCGCGGCCGCCAGCGCTGCGGCCCTCGCTTCCGCCTGGGCGAGCTGCTCGGAGGCGAGCTGGCGCGTTAGGCTGCGGTTGGTCAGGAAAGTCCACGCGCCGAAAGCCGCCAAGAGTCCGGCCGCAGCGAGCATCCAAACGGGCACACGCGGAGCCTGCGGCCCCGCGGCCCCTGAACGACTCGGTGCTGGCGCCCCGGCGGAGTCAGCCGCACCAAAAGGACTTGCGGAGACAGAAGCCTCGGAGGAGTCGGGCTTCCAGTTCTGCCCTGCTTCACGCAGCTTGCGCATGAGTGCATCGGGTACCGCCTCGGTCTCCCCGAGCCAACCCACATGGCAGGCCGCAGCCGCGAACTCATAGTCGCTGCACTCTTGCTCTTGCAGACGATGAAGCCGCTCCTGGTCAGAGAGGTCGATCCCGAAGGCTGCCTGGGCTGCCAGGAGATCGGCGTAGCGATCGGGGGAGCTCATGCGGACTCCTCCCCGCCGTGCATGGCGGCGCGGGCGGCCCGCAGGGCCGTGGACACGCGGTCGAGGCCACGTCGCACGTGGCTCTTCACCGTACCGAGAGGCATCCCGATCGAGGTCGAGATCTCCTGGTGGGTCATACCCTGAAGAATCGCGAGCTTGAGCACCCGGCGTTGATCGGGGCGCAGGACTTCGAGGGCCTGCATGGCCTGGGCCGCCTCGTCAGCGGTATCCACTGAGACGAGGCCGCGGTCGGGCTCGCCCTCACGCTCGTCCTCCAGCACCTCATGGGCGGGCCGGCGGCCCTGCTTACGGCGCTGGTCGATCACACGCCTCCGGGCGATGGTGGCAACGAAGGTGGACTCCGAAGAGCGGGTTTCGTCGTAGCGTCCCGCGCTGCGCCAGAGGTCGATAAACACCTCCTGCACCACGTCCTCGGCAAGGCCCGGGTCGCTGATCGACCCTCGCACCAGGGACCAGACAAGGGGGCCGAAACGGTCGAGGCAGTCCTGCACCGCGCTGGCATCGCCAGCGGCGACACGCGGCAGCAGCAGGGGTTTCGGATTTGAGTTGGATTGCATGATCCGCTTGCGCACGCGGGCGAGGGCCCTGGGAGGGGTCGGAGCTGCGTGGGACGCGGCCCCCATGCTCTTCCCTCCAGCCTGGGGGATCAATCCCGCATTGCAGGAACTCGCACCCAATCGGAAGTGGTGTGGCGCTGTCGAGTCAGGCTGTCGAAGGTTCATTTAGGGCGGTCCTAGCATCCTGCCGCTGTCGGAGGGTTCGGTGCGGGAAGCACCTCGGATGCAAGCGCGTAGCCCCCCCTGGGCGCCCTGCCGGCCCTTGGCGGCCGATCCGACCTGAAAGAGTCCCGAAATCCTCCAAGTCGCCTTCAAAGCGAGACGGTTGCGGGTCGATGCCTGCGAGGTCCCTAGTCCCTCTCCCGGCTCCCCCGCGCCCCGTTTTTGATGCCTATCTCCATGTCCGTCCTCATCCTGTTTGCCGTTGGCCTGACCGTCAGCGGGGGCCTTCTCGCCTGGATTGCCTGCGAGACCCTCAACGCCCGCCGTCGGCGAGCGCTGGCTGAGGAGATGACCGCACAGGTCCGTGAGCGCTACAAGGCCTACGTTCTACTGGAGAGGCGCGTGGGCCAGGTCATCGGAGCCTTCGATATTGCAGAGCGAGAGTTCGGGGAGAAGCTCTCCGCCCAGCACCAGCAGATCCTGACCCTGCGCAACGCTGTAGACGAGCTGTCCGGGGAGGCGACCGAGGTGTCGCCGGAAGAAGCCGCCGCCTACATGGACAGCCTCTACCCCCAGCTCCGCGACGAGGAGAACGCGCCGCGCAGCGCCGCAGCGGAACTCCTGGACTGGGAGGATCGCTTGGAGCGCGTGACCGCCGAGAAGGAAGCTGAACTCAACCGTCAAACGTCGGTGATCGACGACCTCACCGCGCGTATTCAGAAGCTCGAGCCGATGACGGCCGAGAGCAGCGATCTGCGCGAGCAAAGGGACAGCATCCGCGAGGAACTGGAGACCGTACGGGCCGAGCTGGGTCAAGAGCTGGACGAGGCCCGCGCGCAGCTGGAGAGCGGCACTGCGGAACTGAACACCGTCCGTGAGGAAATGGAACGCGCGCGGACCGAGCATGAGTCCCAGGTCCAAGCAGCGGAAGAAACCCACGTCGCGCGAGTGACGGAGCTGGAAACCGAGCTCGCCGAGGCGCGCGCGGAGGCCGAGACGAAGGCCGCCGAGCTCTCCGATCTGAGCGAGACCCGCGACCTGCTCGGCCTGGAATTGGACGAGCTGCGCACTACCCAGAGCGCACTCGAAATGGGCGTCACCGAGGCCGGCAGCGCCGCCGAACAGGCGCAGGGCCGCATCAGCGAACTGGAAGACGAGCTCGAGACCCAGGGCCTGACCCTGGCCGAAGCCCAAAGCCAGGCCGAGCAAGCCGAGCAGCGTGTCGCCGAGTTGGAGCGTTCGCTCGAGAGCGCTGAGGCAAACGAAGTGCGGCTCAGCGAAGTCGAAGCCGAATTGGAGCAGACCTCCGGAGAGCTGGAAGAGACCCGCAGCGAGCTGGGCTTGCGCGATATCGAGCTGACCGAGGCGCGCAGCGAAGCCGAGGTCGCCCTCGCCGAGGCGCAGGCCAAGCAGGCCGAGGTCGAGGTGGAGGTCGCACGACTGGCCACCGAGCTCGAAGATGCAGGAACGCTCTTCGACGAAGTGAGCCAGGAGCTCGAGCGGGCGAGAGCAGAGCACACGGAAGCAAGCAACGCTGCCGCCGAGCGGATTGCGGCCCTCGAATCCGACGTTCAAGACAGCAGCGAACGAGTGAGCTCCCTGGAGACCGAGCTGCAGGAGCGCAGCGAGGAGGTCAGTGCCCAGAGGACCGAAAGCGAAGCGGCTGCCGCCGCCCACGCAGAGGCCCAAGCCGCGTGGGAAGAGCGCTCCGCCGCTCTCCAAGGGGAGTTGGAAGGCGTGCAGGGCGAACTCGCCCAGCGCAGTGAGGAAGTCGAATCCGTGCGCAGCGAACTCGAGCAAACCGGCGCCGATCTCGCGGAGCTGACCACCGAGCTCGAGGATCTGCGCTCGACTCTGGAGGAGACCACTGCCCAGCACACCGAGCAGGTCGCTGGCCTGGAAGCCGACGTCCAGGCCGGTGCCGATCAGCTTGCCCAGGCTCAGGTTGATCTGACAGAGCGTGAAGCGGAGCTGAATGCTGAGCTAGCCGCTGGAGCCGAGGCCTTCGCCGCCAAGGAACAGGAGCTGGCCGAGCTTCAGGAACAGACCGCCGATGCGGGCCGCAGCCTCTCGGAGCAGGAAGCCACCTTGGCCGACCTGCGCTCCGAGCTGGCCACAAACCAGGAGCAGCTTGCGGCGGAACGGGAGGCCTTGGCGGCCGCACACTCCGACGCCCAGGAGCAAAGCAACAGCTCGGCCCAGAAGATCGAAGCCCTCGAAAACGCCGCCGCTGCCGCAGAGGCCCGCGTCGCGGAGCTGGGCGTGGAACGCGACAACCTTGCGGCCCAAGCCGCCGAGCAAGCGGAGCAGATGCAGGCCGAGTCCGTGCGGATCGCCGAGCTGGAGACGCAAGTCGACGAAGCTCAGGCGCGCCGTGAGGAGCTCGAGAGCGAGCTGGCCCATGCCCATGGTCTGGTGAGCGATACCGAGGAAGAGAGCGGCCGGGTGGTCGAGACCCTCGAGACCAAGCTGAGTGAGTCCCTCGCCGAGTACGAGCGCCAGGCAGAGGAGCTTGCTGAGGCAAGCAGCGGGCGAAGCGCCCTTGCCGCCGAGCTTGAGCAGGCCCGGGAAGCCCTGGCCCAAGCCCATCAGAACGCCGACGGTGCCGGCCAGGAGTACGAGCGCGTGCTGGCCGAGGAGCGCGAGGAGGCCGCGGCCTCGATCGCACGCCTCGGGCAGGAGCTCGAAGCCGAGCGCGCCCAGGCCCAGGAGAACCACACGTCCCTCGAGTCTCGCCTCAACGCGGAAAACCAGCGTGTCGCCGAGCTCGAGCAGCGCAGCCAGAACCAAGTCGAGGAGCTGGAGTCCGTCCGCGCCGAATTGGTCGCCGCCCTCGAAACGAGCGCGGCCGACGCTGAGCGCACCTCAAGCGAGGCCCAGGCCCAGCTGGAGGCCGCGGCCCAGGCCCTGGAAGAAGCCAAGCGCGAAGCCGACGAGGTGCTCGCCAGCACCCGGAATGAAGCGCAGACCCAGGCGGCCTTGGCCGCCCAGGTGCTCTCCGACCGGGAGTCTGAACTGGCCGCGAGTCGCGACAGCCTGAACGAGATCCAAGAGCAGTTCTCCGAGGCCGAGGCCCAAATCCGGGAGCTACAGCTCGCCCGGGACAAGGCCATCGCGGAAGCCGAAGCCGCCCGCAGCAGCTCGGAGGAAACCGTGGGCGATCTGTCCGCCCAACTCGACGACCGGAACAAGGAACTCTCCGCAGGCGAGAAGGCCCTGGACGATCTGCGCGAGCAGCTTGAGCAAGCAGAGGCGCAGGTGCAGGAGCTCGGACACGCCAAAGAAGCCGCCGCCGCGGAGGCCCAGTCCCTCCGCTCAAGCTCCGAGGAAACCGTAGGCACCCTGTCCACCCAGCTCGAAGCGCAAGCCGCTGAGCTGGCCGCCAGCGAGCAGAGCTTGGAGGAGCTGCGCGAGCAGCTCGAGCAGGCAGAGGCGCAGGTCCAGGAACTCGGACACGCCAAAGAAGCCGCCGCCGCGGAGGCCCAGTCCCTCCGCTCAAGCT
>CAYWNK010000086.1:0-7393 GCA_964459495.1 uncultured Planctomycetaceae bacterium | reverse complement strand
AAGCCGCTGAGCTGGCCGCCAGCGAGCAGAGCTTGGAGGAGCTGCGCGAGCAGCTTGAGCAGGCAGAGGCTCGAGCCGCCAAGCTGGAAGAGCACAGTGAGGCACTCGACAGCGCGCTGGCCGAGCAAAGCACCGAGGAGAAGGAGCTGCGCAGTGCCCTGAAGGCCGCGAACAGCGAGTGCGCGCGACTCGAAAAGGCTCTCGCCAAGGGCGAAGCCGGGCTGGAGAAGGTCAGCGCCAAGGCGCTCGGCGAGCGCGAGAAGCTCGAGGAGCAACTGAGCGGCCTGCGCGCGCAGCTAGCCACTGCGACCGACCAGGTTGCCGCCCGAAGCCAAGAGCTGGACGATGCTCAGCTCGCCATCCAGGAACTGCGCAGCGAGACCAAGGCCAAGGAAGCACAGGTCGCGCATATGGAGAAGACGCTGGCCAAGGGAGAGTCCAGCATCGAGAAGGCCATGCAGCGCAGCGAGACCGAGCGAACGAAAATGCAGGCCAAGGTGGACACGGCGATGGCGAAGCTCGAGGCGGCACAGGCCGACGAGAGCCTGGCCCGCCAGCTAGCGTCCGACGCCAAGCAGGCAGCCGAGGAGCACGGCAACCAGGTGCTCGCGATGGCCAAGGCCCTCAAGGGCCTCGAGCGCAAGCTGGAGCAGGCGGACAAGACGGTCGAGAAAGCGACCGGCGACCTGTCCATCGCGAACGCCGAGCGTGAAGCAGCGGAAGCGAAGCTGGCGGCCCAATCGGACAACAGCCAGGCCCATGTGAAGGACCTCGAGAAGCTGCTGGCCAAGACCCAGGGCGAGCTGGAGAAGGTCACCATGGAGATCGAGAAAGAGACCGGCCACTTCGAGGAGCGCATGGCCGCCACCGAAGCCGACACGCGCCGCGCGCGCGAGCTGGCCCAGGAGCGCGGAGCTCGCATCGAGGAGCTCAGCGCTTCGCTTGAGGAGGCGACCCAACGCCTCGAGGGAATCGACAGCGAGGTTTCGAGCAAGGACGCTGAGCTCGCCGAAATGCGAGTGACGCTCGAGTCCGAACGCACCGCCCTCGTCGGCACCCAGACCGCTCTGGAGCGGGCACTTGCCGAGAGTCAGGCTCGCGATGAGTCCCTGTCGACCGAGGTCAAGTCCCGGGAGAAGGAGCTCGCCAAGCTCACCAAGCAGCTGGCGCAGGTCGAGACCAAGGCTGCCAAGGCCGCTGAGGCCTCCTCGGCGGTGACGGCCAAGAACTCCAAACGCCTCGCCGAGCTGGAGAAGGCACTCAACGACCAGGGCTCTGAACTGGCCGAGACCAGCAGCGCGCTAGCCGCCGAGCGCAAGAGCCTCAAGGCCGCCGCCAAGGAGCAGACCAAGGCGGTCGAAGCTGTCAACAAGGAGAACGCGAAGACAGTCGCCGCGCTGGAGAAGCGCATCGCCACCCGGGACGAAGACCTGGAGGCCCTACGCCAGGAGCACGAAGCTGCCCGCGCCGAGACGCGCGCCCTGACCCGCCGCCTCGCGGAGATGGACACCGAGCTCGTCGAGCGCCGCCAGCGCGTGACCTTCCTCGAAGGACGCACCGCCGAGCTCCAGGCAGAGGTCAACGCACTCAATGAACTCTCCACCACCCAGGACACCCAGATCGGTCAGCTGATGGCCAACCTGGACGACCTGTCCGGCGACCTGCAGGACACCACAGGTGCCCTGGCCCGCAAGCGTTCGACCTTCGAGGCCGCCCAGTCGATGCTCGCCAACCTCAAGCCGATGCTGGACGCCCTCGAGGGTCAGCTGCTCGAGGAGCCCGAGAAGTAGGCTCGCCCCGTGCGACGAGCATTCCAGGCCGGGGCCAGCGTCAGCTGGCCCCGGCCTGTTCTATTGCGGCGCGACGACGAGGGTCGCCTGGACCATCCCGCCCTCGCTGACCCGGACCTTGACGGGCGGTCCGACGACGCCCCCCTTGGAAGCGCGCAACCATGCGTCCCCAGGCGCAATGGAACCCAAGCGGAACGATCCATCGCTGGAGCTGCGGTTGCGGTTGAATTCGGTGATGCGCTTGCCGCCCTCGGTCTCCACCCAAACGGTCGCATTCGTCACGGGATTGCCCTCCGCGCCCACGACGGTGCCCTGCGCGGAGCCATCCCTAGGCAAGCTCACCTCGACCTCCGGGCTGCTGCCCTCTTCGACCTCCACGCCCTGCACGAGCACGTTGGCCAGATCGCTGCGCCCCTGCAAGGACGCGGCCCGCAGGTCGTATTCCCCGGGGCTGATATCCTCGAAGACGAACACTCCCCCGGCGGTGCTGCGGGTCTGCTGCCGACGCATCCAGGGGTTGCTCGACGACGAGTCGGTGGAAGGGGATAGGGTGAGATAGACGTCGGTCAGGCCGGTCCCTTCGGGGCCGATGACCTTCCCCCGCAGGACCCCCTCGGGCAGCTCGAAGTTGTGCTCGTACTCCGCCACCGCGGGAACCTTGACCTCGACCTTCGAGAGCTGGCCGATCTGGCGCCCCACGTGGAAGCGATAGTCCCCGGGCTCGCGAAGGAGCATGCGATAAGCGCCGTCGGCGTTGGTCTTGGCCGCCCCCACCGCGTCATCCCCGGCGCCCTCCTTCATCGGGTAGGCGAGCACTGTAGCGCCGGACACGGCCACTCCCTCATCGACGACCAGCCCCGTGAGCCGCACTGCATTTGCGGGGGGCTCGCCCATCGTTACGTTCTCCACCTGGCCCACCGTCAGCATTAGGCTGACCTTGTCGGCGTTGGCCTGCTCAAAAATCCAGCGGGAGCGACCGTCGATGCCGGTGGTGTCGGGGGTCATCGAAAGCTGATAGGCACCCGGCTCCAGGCCGGTGAATTCAAAGTTCCCGTCGTCGTCGCTTTCCTCGTTCCTGCGCAGCGTGCCCCTGAGCTGCAGCTTCCGACCTCCGCGATTCTCGACGCTTTCGTGAATCGTGCCGACGATCCGCGCGCCATAGCGCAGATCCAGGATCAGGTCCTCGCGCTTGCCGTCGGCTCCAACCTGCAGGTCGACCGGCAGGCTCTTGGCGTAGCCATCCATCGAAGCGATCAGCGTCACCGGCCCAGGGTCGATCTTGCTCGCCTTGAACTCCCCGCCCTTGCCGGCGTTGACCCCGACCTCCCGGCCATCGCCGTGCTTGATCATCACGCGAGCGTCCTTGGCAGACTCGCCGTCCGGCGTTCGCACCGTGCCCAAGAGGGTGCCCGCCCGCGGCATCGTCAGGCGTACTTCTCCGTCGAAGGGCGCGCGAACTTCCCGCTCGGTCCCCATACCGTAGCCGCTGGCGCGCGCGCTGAACGTCCACTTGCCCGCCATCAGGCCTTCGATCTGGAACTTGCCCTTGTCGTTGTCAAAGCGTTCCTTCACCGCTCGCACGCCGTTGCTGGACAGGAAGCCCACGTCCGTGGGCTGTGCAGTGATCCTGAACTCCGGGACCGGCTCCCCCGTGTCATCGACGACGACGCCGATGACCGTGCTGCCCGGCTCCAGGGTGATCGCCAGGTTGGTACGTCCCGGGGAGATGCGTTCCTCGTGAACCCTCCAGGTCGGCGCCTTCGCGCCGAACTTGCGGTCGGCGAGGGATGCGTCCTCGGGGAGCTCCCAGCCGCGCTCGATGCACACCGCGGTCACCGCGCACTCCCCCTCCTTGAGGGCGCTGAACTCAAAGGCACCATCCGCCCCGACCACGGCGCTGTCGTGCACGCGCTCAAAATCGAAGCTCCCCATGGCGTCGGCCTGGGAGATGCGCACCTCTGCGCCCTGGGCGGGCGCCCCGTCCGGCCAGCTCACCGTTCCCGACACGATGCCACCGCGCGAAATCACTAGGGAAATCGCTGAGCGCTCGTCTCCGTCGAAGAGCTCGCCAAGATCCTGCTGGTAATCCAGGTAGCCATCCGCTTCGACGACCAGCATGGTCTCGCCGGGACGTACACCGAGGATCTCAAAGCTCCCCCCTTCGAGGTCTTCGGTCTCGTTGACCTTTCGGTTGAAGAAGGGATTGCGCTGGGCGGCCTCCTTGCGAGGCATGGCCATCACCTTGCCAAACAGAATCGGCTCCCCCTTGGAGTTGCGCACCGTTCCCGCGATGCGCGCGCCCCGGGTCAGGGCGACCTCGACCCGGGTGACCTCGCCCGCCTTCACGCGCACGCCCTCCAGCTTGGCGTCCGCGAAGGCGGGGCTGCTGGCAATGATCTGGTAGGCCTGGTCCGGCCGGGCTCCACCGAGTTCGAAGAGGGCTGTCCCTACGGGCTTCCCCTTGAGAATCGGCACCTGGGTCCAGGTCCCCACGCGCGCCTCCACCTCGATCCCGTCGAGCACATCGTCGTTGAAAGCCGCGCTTTTCGGCGGGAGCACCTCGACTTGAATGCGGCCGCCGAGCTCGACCTCGAGCACGACCTCCTCCTGTTCGGCGGTCTTCGAGATCTTCACGACCTCGGCCTTCTTCGTGAAGGCGTAGCGCCCCTCGACCACCATGCGCCCGCGGCGGGTGTCGGGCGCGAACGCTGCCCGGAACGTCCCGTCCGGCTCGACCTCAGCGCGGTAGGTGTCGGGGCTGTCGGCCTCGGAGCTGAAGCGCCGCCCCTCCGCGACGACGACCAGCTTCTCGTCCAGGGGAAGCCCGCCCTCGGCTTCGACGCGGCCCTCCACCCAGCGGGCGGTGATCGGCGGCTTCCACGCCCCCTTGAGCGTGCGCCGCTTCGTCCCCGCCTCCGCTGCCCCGGATGCCCGTGACGCCTCGGCCGCCGTCGAGCCAGCCTCGAGCCCCGCGAGCACCGCGGAGTCCTGGCCGGAGCTCGATACTCCAGGCGACAAGGGCTCGAAATCACCCCCGTCCAAGGCAAGCGCAGACGCGCCGTCCCCTCCCCCTTGGGTCAGAAACCAAATACCACCCGCTGCGACGAGTAGGAAGAGGGCGAAGAGCAGAATGGCAGGGGCACGCTTCATGGGAGACGGGGGGCTGGAGCAGGCGAAGCAGACCCGATCCTACGCAGCAGACCCCCATCCCATTCCCATTCGCTGCAAGTCCCCCGTAATCCGGCCCCAAGGGCGGCACGGATGGGGTTTCTCAGCGCTGCTTGTCAGGGTCTTGCGGGCCCCCATCACCGGATGAATCCGGCGCCAGCTCGTCGGATCCACCCCCGTAACCCAGCCCCCGCAGCGCCTCAGCCTCCTGGGGGCTCAGGTCAGCCGTCCCGCCCCGGGACAGGGCGTCCATATGCCCCGCGACCGCCTTCAGCACCCCTTCGAGCCGTTGCACCTGATCGGGCTGGTCCCCCGCGAGATCCTCCGTCTCCCCAGGATCGGCGCGCCAGTCATAGAGCTCCGGCGGCGCCCCCCCACCGGTGATCAGCTTGAAGCGTTCGCCGCGAAACGAAGTCCGCGGCGGTCCCCACATGTTGCCGTGGGCCAGCACGCTACGACCCGGCTCGTCCTCACCCTGGGCCAACGGCAGCAGGCTGAGCCCGACGAAAGTCTCGGCAGCCGGCACCCGGCAGAGCTCTGTCAAGGTTGGAGCGATGTCCACGTGCCGTACCACCGCCCCAACCCGGCCCGGATCCAGCCCCGGCGCGCGCAGAATCAAGGGGATATGGCAGAGCTCGTCGTAAACGGTGTGGCCGTGCTCGAAGCCCCCGTGGTCGAGGAATTCCTCGCCGTGGTCTCCGGTCAGCAGCACGACCGTGTCGTCCGAAAGGCCCCTCTCACGCAGGCCGTCGAGCAGGCGCTCGACCTGGGAGTCGGTGTAGGCCACCTCCGCGTCGTAGAGCGCCTCCGCCCGGCGAATGATCGGCGGCGTGAGCTGCAGCTTGCCGGCGCGCAGGGCCTCCATGTGCCGCCGCGTGCCGAACACGAAGCTCTCATCCTCGCGGTCTGGCGGGGCCGCGAAGCGCCGCCGGAAGGGCTGCGGGGGGTCGTAAACCGCGTGCGGATCGAAGTAGTGGACGAAGAGGAAGAAGGGCTCCTCACCGCGCTTGTCCAGCCAGGTCAAAGCGGCGTCCGTCGTGGGCCCGGCAGGCCGCACCTCGACGTTGCTCGAGTAGAACTCCGCGTCCAGACTGTCGAAGTCCCGGGTGACCTCGAAGGTCTTGCCCAGGAAGGCCACGTTGACGATCGCGTGCGTGACGTAGCCCGCCGCAGCGAAGACCTTGGGCAGAGTCGGCACGGAGGCGTCCAGGGCCCGGAAGTTCGGGAGCTGGCCCCCAGCCCCGTGCTCCTTTGGATGCAAGCCGCTCAGGATCGAGGCGCAGGCCGGCAGCGTCCAGGGCGCGTGGTTGAAGGCTCGCTCGAAGAGCACCCCCTCGCCTGCGAAGGCATCGATCCCCGGCGTCAGCCCGCGCTCGCCCCCCTGGCTGCCCAGCTTGTCCGCCCGCAGGGTGTCGATGACGATCACGACCACATTCGGCCGGGCGGCCGGCTTCCCCCCCCCGCAACCGGTCGCGGCGGCGGCGACAGCGAGGACCATCCATCGAAGAAGAGCGCGCATCACCGGGGAATACGCAAGGGCTGGCCCTGCGCATAGAAGGAACGGGCCTTTTCGAGAACGGGTCCCATTGCGGGAGGCAGGCCGGGTAGGGCCGCAAGAGAGTCCAGCGTCTGCAGCGCCGCCTGGAATCGGCCGCGCTCGGCCTGGGCAGCCGCCAGCAGATACAGCCCGCCGGGATCCCGCTCGCCGCGTAGCTCGAGCAGCCGGCGCGCGGCTTCCTCCGCCAGGGCCCCGTCCCGCTGTGCGCCCGTCGCCGCCGTCGCCAGGCCCTGGGCCGCGCGCCCCAGGGCCGCCTGGGCCGGCGCTAGCTCGGGCTCCTCCCTGAGGGCCTCGAGGTAGAGCCGCGCCGCCGCCGCGAGCCGTCCTCGGTCCTCCTCCAGAGTGCCGAGATTGAAGGCCGCCTTCGCATGGCCGGGGCTCAGCTCCAGGGTCCGGCGATAGCCCGCCTCAGCCTCCGCCAGCTGCCCCATCTTGTGGTCGGTGATCGCCAGCTCAAAGTGCGCCGCCCCCAGGCCCGGGCTGGCGGCGATGCCCGCCTCGAAGGCGGCGCGCGCGCCCGCCAGGTCGTCCCCATCGAACAGCGCGCGGCCCCGATCCATGTGCCACTTGGCGTCGCTGGCTTGCGGCGCCAGCCCGCTCGCCAGCACCGTCACCCCGGCCGTCAGCGCCAAGGCCAAGGTCGCCCGGGCTCCAAAGGCCCCGGCCCGTGCCTTGGGCCGCAGGATCTCCCAGAGCCCCCCACCGGCGGCGATCCCCAGCAGCGGAATCACCGGCACGCGGTAGCGAGCAGCCGCGAAAAACGGAATCACCGACAGCGCATAGGCCGCCGCGAGCACTCCCACGATCATCAGGCCGTCACGGCCCCTGGTCCCGGCCCCCGGGAGGGCGACCCGCGAAAGCCCCAGCAGCGCTAGCC
>CAYWNK010000085.1:12931-21515 GCA_964459495.1 uncultured Planctomycetaceae bacterium | reverse complement strand
GGCCCAGGGTGACCGCCGGGGCCGTGCCGTCGACCGAAGCCGCAGGAGATCGGACCTCGCCGCTCTGCTTCCAAAGCAGAAACACGGCGATGGTCAATGCGAGGGGCAGCAGAAGGACGCGAGCACGCATGGAGAGAATTCTGCTCCAGCCGGGGCTGGGCAAACACGACGGCTGTTTCGCTTCAGCCTGGGGAGTCCTCCCTTTCGTGAAGCCGTTTCCCGCTCACCCCCCTGGGTTGAAGATGAACTTCAGGTAGGGGATGCCGATGCCATTGAAGGTGAACTCGTCCACGCGCATGTTTAGCGGAGGCTCGAAGCCGACGGCTCCAGCCTGGGCGATCAGGTCGTTGTTCTCGACGCCGTCGCCGGACACGCCTAGGCCGCCGACCAGCACTCCGTCCTTGTAGAGCGGGACGGCACCGGGGAACCAGGTGAGGCCGTTCTGGTACCCAGGGTCGGGGGGGGAGCTGCCGAGCCGCGTGGACTGCTGGGGCAGCAGGTTGGATTGGGCCAGCTGGAACGCAGGTCCCGGGCCGAAGGGCGAGCTGTCGATGCCCGGCGGGAAGAATGGCTGGGACAGAAAGCCCATGGCGGTGGTCGAGGTGGCGATCGAGCCATCGGGTCCCACCTGGGAATAGGGGAGCTGGGGAAAGGCGTCTTGTGGACTGAGGTTGCCCAGGTTCAGGCCCAGCGGCTGGCTGTAGTACACCGCGGAGCGAGCCTTGGCGGGCACCACGTCCACTGCGTCGCACAGCGTGTCGATCATCCGAAAGTGCGCCAGGATCAGGCCGCGCACATCCGTCACGGTGATGATGACGCTGGACGGGGTCAGGGAAGAGAGGTTGACTCCGCCGTTTCCGTCGGGGGTCACGTTGAGCCGGATTAGGCTTCGAGTGCGCTCCGCTGACTCCACGCACTGGCGCACGATGCTCTGGACGTCGGCCAGGTCGAGGCCCCCCGCGGCCGGGGTGACCCCAGGCCGCGGGCCGATCAGGTAAGTCGAGGGGTCATCGATGTTGCTGAACGGAGCTGCTCTGCCGGCCTGCGGCGGAACCAAGTAGTTGGCAGGGTTGAAGGTGCCGGTTGTGGGGTTCTCGGGGAAGTCGTCTTCCCGCACATAGGGGAGCAGGATCCCGGCGAGGAAGATGGCGCCTTCATTCGAGCCGGTGGCGAGCTCGACGGGGAACGCAAACGGATTGCCCTGGGTCGAGGGGATCTGGGCCGCGGTGAAAGCCACGTACTCGGCTTCGCCGACGAGGGGGTCGCCGTTGAATCCATCGGTGATGTAGACGCCGATGCCGCCGACCACTCGCAGGATGGAGGGATCGCTCAGGTCGGGCAGATAGAGGGGAACCGCACCGGGGAGGCGGACGATGCCCGAACTGGGGAAGTCCTGGGGAAGTTGCACCTGCCCGGGCAGCTCGAAGGGGTTCACCCCTGTGATCACAGCCTGTGCAGCGATCGACCTGGGGAATTCCTGGCCCGGATTGAACAGTGTCTCATCCGGCGCGGTTAGCCCCAGGCCGGCGATCGGGGCCCCGCGATTGGTGGACTCGATTTGCCAAAGGGCCCCCTGCGGGGTGCCTACGATCCCGGTGGTCTGGCGGGACGGGGCGAGAACGGTGGGGTAGGGACCAAAGTCACCGAAGCCATTGCAGTCCCCGGTGCCGATGTCAGGGCAGTCGACGCCGTCGGCCACGAAGGTGTCGCCGAAGGTGGGGGGGAAATGGAAGGTGGAGAGGGTCTCGACCGTTCTCGACGTCAGAGGGGCCTGGCTGTTGGAGAAGAACGACGTCGTGCGCGCCAGGCTTGTGGCGATCTCGTCGCGCCTGGTGAAAAAGCCACCCGACGAGTAGAGACCCCGCAGCTGTCCCGTGCGATCGGTGACCGCGATGGACATTGTCGTACTCGAGGAAAGCGTGGCCGCTTGCTCAAGGAGCAGCTGGACGTCAACGGCCGATAGGGCCGGCTCGCTGTTCGGGTCGAAATTGGGGCGAACGAGTTCCTCGGGCTGAATGAGGAAGTCATCGCCACTAGTGCAGGAGCCCAGGGCGAAGAGGGCAACGCAAGCCAGACCCAATTGGGGCAGGCGAAAAGACAATTTTTGGCTCGAGACCATGGACCCAGTGGACGGCGGAGCAGGGGGGGTGGGCAGGCAGATGTCTGAGCGTAGGGAACCTGCTGGTTCCTGTCGAGCCGTCACATGTGCAGTCCTGCGGGCAATTCTTGACCGGACCGGCCACATTGGTCTTTACAGGGTCCATCCCGTGAACATGTAATGCGAAAGCCGCTTCTGTCCTGCCCCCCCCTCGCTAGCGTCACTCACCAATGATTCGAGCCTTCCTCTCGATGAAGGTCTGCCCACGTGCCTTCGATCGCTGCTCCCTTGGCATTGCATTGGTTGTTGGCCTCTTCGGAAGTTGCGCCAGTCCTATTCCTGAACTCAGCAAGCAGGGTGATGGCGCGGTCCCGATCGGAACGACCGTGCGTCCGCTGCGATCCTGGGGAGCGTCGACTCCGGCGGCTGCCGGCCTTCCACCGGGATCGAAGGTTCGACCGCTTGCGTACGCGGCGGCCGTTCCTGCGGCCGCACAGGATGGGGAGCTGCAGGAGGACCCCCCGCACTTTGAACCGGTCACTTCTCGCTGGTTCGCCCCGGGATACCCCCTGAAAACGGGCACGGGACGCACCATTCCCCTGCCTGAGTACGAGATCAACCGTCCGGGCAGTCTTTGGAACCCCTACCGCCAGAACCCGCTCAAGGGCGACTTTCCGATCGCCGGCACCGAGGATGTGTTCCTCAACTTGACGGCGACGAGCCGGACCATCGTCGAGCAGCGCAATGCGCCGACACGCTCGGGAAACTCGGGGCCGGGCGGCAGCGTGAACACGGACTTCTTCGGCCGCATGAAGCAGGGCTTCTTCGCGCAGGATGTCTCGCTGACGCTGGATCTGTTCAAGGGCCAGCAGGCCTTCAAACCGGTGGACTGGCGCCTGAAGGTAACCCCAGTGATCAACCGCACGGACTTGAGCGTGTCTGAGATCGGCTTCGTCACCATCGATCCAAGCGAGGGACGCAGCCGCCAGCGAGACGACGTGGCGCTGCAGGAGTACCTTCTGGAGTACCACCTTTTTGATCTCAATAATCGCTACGACTTCATCAGCTCCGAGGTCGGTGTGTTTCCCTTTCGCAGCGACTTTCGAGGTTTTATCTTCGACGATGTGAACCGTGGCGCGCGCCTGTTCGGGACCGCGGATAACAACCGCTGGCAGTGGAACCTTGTGGCCTACGACATGGTTGACAAGGACACCAACTCACTGCTGAACAATACGCAGGATCGGGAGCAGGAAGTCTTCATCGCCAACATCTATCGCCAGGATTGGCCTGTGCTCGGCTACACGACGTCGTTTTCGGTCCACTACAACAACGACCACCGCGGGCTGCACTTCGACGACAACGGCTTTCTTGTCAGTCCGGCGGCGGTCGGTGCCTTCCGCGAGCATGAGGTGCAGGCGACCTACCTCGGCACGGCCGGCGAGGGGCACTTCGGGCGTCTGAACATGACCCACGCCCTCTACACGGCCTTTGGCAAGGACAGCTTCAATCCGATCTCGGCAAGTGAGCAGGACATTGAGGCTTACTTCGGGGCTCTGGAACTGTCCTATGACTTCGACTGGTTCCGGGTGCGTGGCTACGGCCTCTACGCCTCAGGGGACAGTGACGCCAGGGACGGCAAGGCGGAGGGCTTCGACGCGATCCTCGATGCCCCGAACTTTGCAGGCGGACCGCTTTCATTCTTCAACGGACAGGCGATTGGATTGGTGGGCACGGCGCTGACCGGATTTCAGTCCTTCCTCCCCGACCTGCAGACCAACAAGTTCGAGGGGCAGTCGAACTTCGTGAACCCTGGCCTGCTCTTGCTGGGTGCGGCAGTGGACGTGGAGATCACGCCCAAGGCTCGGGCTCAGTTTGGCTCCAACTATCTGCTGTTCCAGGAGACCGATCCGCTGGAGACCTACCTCGAGCTCGGAGGGATCGACAAGGACCTCGGGGCCGAGGTCTTCCTCGGGATCCAGTACCGGCCCTACCTGAACAACAACATGATCCTGACGCTCGCGGGATCCGCCTTCCAGCCCGGTGAGGGCTTCGCGCGGATCTACGAGGACGACGACATGCTCTACGCCTTGAATCTGACCCTGCTGCTGACCTACTGATCATGTCGCAACCCTCCACCCAACAGGACGTTCGCCCCAATTGGCGAGCGCTCAAGGCATCGGCCTGCTTGATGCTGCTCGCGACGCTGGTGGCGACGTGGAACTCGGCCTGCCAATCCGATCCAAAGTGGACTCCGTACGAGCCCACGACGGAGTTCCAGCCGGACACTCCCGCGGACGTCATCGCCCGGGACAATGCCGGATGCATCGCTTGTCATGAGGGCTCGACCGACCCCCATGAGGATCCTTCGCGCGGGATGCCCAGTCGGGTGGGCTGCGTGGAGTGCCACGGCGGCAATGGGCTGGCGACCGACATCGAGAAGGCCCACCCCAAGCCAGCCAAGCCCAAGGAATGGCCCGAGGGCGGAGCCAATCCCCAGCGTTCCTATGCCCTGCTCAACGAGGAAAGCCGGGACTGGGTGCGTTTCGTCAACCCCGGCGATTTGCGGGTTGCGGCGGAAAACTGCGGTGGCTGCCACGGAGCCGGCACCGACGAGTCGAACATCGTGCTGAGCGTGCACAAGTCGCTCATGACGACGGCGGCTCACTTTTGGGGAACGGTTTCCTACTGCAACGGCATCCTGCCGAACAAAAAGTCTGTTCTCGGGGAGTCCTACAGCCCAGAGGGTGTCGCCCAGGTGGTGAACACGGTTCCCGCGCCTACCGAGGCTGAACTGGCGATGGGGGTGATCGCGACGATCCTGCCGCTGCCGCACTTTGAGGCGGGCCAGACCGGCAACATCTTCCGGGTCTTTGAGCGTGGAAGCCGGCTGGGCACGGTGGGCTTGGGCCTGAACGGCAACCCGATTCCTATCGTGGGGGTCCCTGACAAGTTCGAGGATCCGGGGCGTCCGAACAACCGCTTGTCCGACCGCGGTCTGGGCACGTTGAACCGGGTGGACCTACCGCTCTTGAACATGTTCAAGACCCGCCTCAACGACCCGATGTTGTCCTTCATGGGGACGAACGACAACCCCGGGGACTTCCGCAGCAGCGGCTGCACGGCCTGCCACGTCGTTTACGCGAACGACCGTAGCCCGGTGAGCTCGGGGCCCTATGCCGCTTTCGGCAACCGGGGCATGGGAAACTCGGGGCAAAGCCCCTGGGGTGAGGAGGACGTGACTGCGGACCCGACGATCGCCAGCGATCAGCCCGGGCACCCGATCCAGCACCGTTTCACGCGGGCGATCCCCTCGAGCCAGTGCATGACCTGCCACCACCACCAGCCGAACTCCTTCGTGAACTCCTACTTGGGCTTCACGATGTGGTCGTACGAGGCGGATGGCGAAGCGTTCTGGCCCGAGGAGCAGGCCTACCCCAGCGACGATGAGCGGCTGGAGACAATGCTGCGCAACCCCGAGGGCGCTGCGGCCCGCGGCCTGTGGGGCGACCCCGAGTTCCTGGCGGATGCGACCGACAAGAACGCGGAGCTCGAGCACACCCAGATGGCCGACTACCACGGTCACGGGTGGATGTTCAGGGCGGTGTTCAAGAAGGATCGCGAGGGCAATTTCTTGGATGCGAACGGAGACATCGTCGACTACGACGATCCCGACAAGTTCAAAGATGCCATGCCGGAGCTTGGCAAGGTGCCCGAGGGCTTCGACTGGAGTGAGCCCCTTGACCGCAAGATGAAGCTCTTCGAGTCCCCTGAGGGGGCTTTGGTCCACATGATGGACATCCACGCGGAGGCGGGGATGCACTGCGTGGACTGCCACTTCGCCCAGGACGTGCACGGCAACGGCAAGCTCTACGCCGAGTACCAGGCGGCAGTCGAAATCAAGTGTGCCGACTGCCATGGAAAGGCGACGGTGGAGGGCGGAGAATACGCCAGCCTGTTTACCTCGGGGCCCGCCAGCAACGTTGGGGGCACAGGGGCCGGGTCGAATTTGACCCGTGGCACAACCCCTTGGGGGGAGGATCGATTCACGGTCGAGGAGGAGGCCGGAAACCGGCAGTCCTATCTCCAGCGCTCCATGCTGTACAAGGATTTGGTCTGGTCCATCCCGCAGGTCAAAGACAGCATCGACGAGGACAGCCCGAAGTTCAATCAGCTGGCCAAGGATGCAAAGACGGTGAAGTCGAGCTGTCGCGATGGCGAACTCGCCCACGGGGACCAGCAGATGAGCTGTTACTCCTGCCACAGTTCGTGGACGACCGCTTGCTTTGGCTGCCACCTGCCCCAGGAGGCGAACTGGAAGTCGCCGACCAACCACAACGAGCGCAAAGAGCTGCGCAATCACGCGAGCTACAACCCGCAGGCGGTGCAGGATGCCCCGTTCATGCTGGGGGTCACCGGTGACGTGCAGGGCAACAAGATCGCGCCCGTGCGTTCGTCCTCTGCGGTCATGATCTCCTCACGGGATTCGACGCGTCAGGTGATCTACGCCCAGGTGCCGACCATCGCCGCGAACGGCATGTCCAGCCAGGCCTTCAACACGCACTTCCCGCACACGGTGCGGACCACCGAGACCCGGGATTGCGTGGAGTGTCACGTGTCCGACGCCGGGGACAACAACGCATGGTTGGCGCAGACGTATCTGCTAGGGACCAACTCGACCAACTTTATGGGCGTGCGAGCGTTCCTGGGATTGGATTCGGGTGGCCTTGCCGCAGTGCGCGTCACCGAGTGGGATGAACCCCAGGCGGTGATGGGCTCGAACCTGCACCGCTTGGCCTATCCCGATGATTTCGCAGCCCACGAGAAGCGCGGGGGCAAGCTGAAGGATGTGGAGTCCCACGGGGGCAAGGTGCTCAGCCTCCAGCTTCGCGGGGAGTACCTGTACACGGCCGGAGGCAAGAAGGGCGTTCGGGTCTACGACGTTGCGAACGTCAACAACAAGGGCTTCTCGGAGAAGATCGTGACGCAGCCCTTTTCGCCGCTCGGCCAGGGAACTCACATCTCGACCAAGGATGCGACGGCGATCGCTCTGCCGACCAACAACCACATCAGCATGAGCCGGGAGTGGCGCGAGGAAAACCGCGAGCAGCCCTACGAATACGAGGGGCGCGTGCAGAACATGCACGAGCTTTATCGCTATGCCTATGTGTCCGATCGCAAGGAAGGCCTGATCGTGATCGACATCGATTCGCTAACGGACTTCGATCCGGCCAATAACTTCATCAAGCGCGTGGCAGACCTGAACCCGGATGGTCAGCTCAGCGGTGCGGTCAACCTGACGGTTGCCGGCGAAGTGGTGTACATGTGTTGCGACGCTGGGATCGCGGTGATCAGCATTGCGGACCCGCGCAATCCTCAGCTTGTCACGGTTGTCGGCGGGGGATCGATCAATGAGCCCACCTCGGTGCGGGTGCAGTTCCGCTACGCGTTCGTGACCGATGCCAGTGGGCTCCAGGTTCTCGACGTGACGGACCCGCTCGCGCCGGCCCTTGTTCCAGGGGCCCAGATCGCCCTAGCCGATGCCAGGGACGTCTATGTGGCCCGCACCTTCGCCTACGTGTCGGCGGGAGCTGAGGGCCTGGTGATCGTCGATGTCGAACGACCGGAGGCTCCCAGGATCGAGACGGTCTACAACGCGGACGGGGCGATCGCAGATCTCTGCGCCACCCGTGTTGCGACCACCAACGACAGCGTCTATGCCTATCTCGCAGATGGGGACAACGGCATGCATGTTCTGCAGCTGATCACGCCCCATGACGGTGGCCGAAGCGCCTTTGGTTACTCGCCCCGCCCAAGGCCCAAGCGGATCGCCACCTACCCAGCATCCGGGCGTGTCGTCGCGTTGTCCGAAGGCCTGACGCGGGACCGGGCCGTGGACGAGTCCGGCAACCAGATGGCGATCTTCGGGCGGATCGGCGGCCGCCCCCTCAATCTTGAGGAGCGCAAACGTCTCTACACGGGGACGGACGGATCCCTGTACACCCTTCCCCCTTCCAGGCCCAAGCGTTCGCCACAAGCGCCCGGTTCCGCAGCGGTGAATGCATCGCTGACTACCCCCCGAGCGAGCCAGGAGGAATAGTCCATTGGTTCCCGAGCTTGAATTCGTCAAGGGCCCCGGCGGGGAAGACGCCGAGGGCAGCTTCACGCTGGATCAGAGTCCCTACCGACTGAGCCGTGACTCGAGCTGGGCGACCAGGGTCATCGTCGATGACCAGGTTTCGCGCAAGCACGCGGAGCTGTACGCGGAGGGGGACGGCTGGTTCCTGCAGGACTGCGGCAGTGCGAACGGCGTGCTGGTCGACGGTGAGAAGATCAAGAAGCCGGTCAAGCTCAGCGATGGGGACACCTTTCAGCTGGGGAAGACCGTTTTTCGCTTCCACCAGCCCTCGCCGGCCGGCGGTTCGACCGTTGTTCCCGAGCCGAAGCCTGAGCCGAAGCCCGAGCCGAAGCCCGAGCCGAAGCCCGAGC
>CAYWNK010000085.1:0-12831 GCA_964459495.1 uncultured Planctomycetaceae bacterium | reverse complement strand
CGAAGCCCGAGCCGAAGCCTGAGCCGAAGCCCGAGCCGAAGCCCGAGCCGAAGCCGAAGGCTGAGCCAAAGCCGAAGCCAAAACCTGAACCGAAGCCCAAGGCGGCACCTAAGCCCAAGCCCGAAGCGAAGAAGCCGCCTGCCCCCAAGAAGGACAAGGGGGAGCTGGACTCTTCCGAGATGGAGAGCGTGTTCGGGACCATGGTCTTCGAGGATGGCTCACCCGACGACACTGCGAGACGGCTTGCGGTTGCAACCTTGAGGCCGCGGCTGGTTTGGATCGAAAACGATGAAGTCCGCGTTGGACGCATTCAGAAGCTACCGGTGACCATCGGGCGGCGCATGAAGGGGGATGCGGCGGTGGACCCCGAGCGCGTCTCCATCTCCGAGCTGGGGACGGTGTCCCGCAAGCACGCCGAGATCGACTTTTCGGCGGGGGACTTCCGGGTCATCGCGACCCAGGAAAAGAGCCCTACTTGGATTGATGTAGACCGGTCGCCGCCCGCCGACGGGGACATCATCGTCGACAAGATGCGCGTGCCGCTCCGTGGGCGTGAGCTTCTGCGTGCGGATACGGTCTGCCGATTCGGGCCGGTGGAGTGCATCCTGCTCACCTCGACGGCGGATCGCGTCGACAATGAGGGCGATCGTCCAAGCCGCTATGCCGAGGCGGTCAAGGAGTTGCGCAGAGCACAGACCATCGATTCCGTGCAGCTCAAGCAGGCGGAGACCTGGTTGGAGCAGCAGTCGCAGCCGGGGGCCCATATCGGCGAAGCGCTGATCCACAAGCGGGCCATCCAGCTTTCTGAATGGCAGGAAGCCGTGATGCGTCGGCGCAAGCTGGAGGGCAGGCCTAGCAACTCGGGTGGGGGAGCCGCCCGCTCCATCTTGATTCTGCTCCTCCTTGCCCTCCTGGGTGCTGCAGGGTTCCTGCTCTACCGCCAGTACGGGAGCTAGGTCGATTCGTTCATGGGAAAAGCATGGCTCACATTGTTGGTCGCTTGGCTTGCTGCGGCGGTGGTATTGGGCCGGACGCTTGCGGTTCCCGGGCCGTCTCCGGCCGCTGCGCTCGACGGGTTTCCGCACTCGGAGCACGTGCGGGATGGTTGGTACCAAGGTCCGTCAGATAGCCCAGCCTCGGCAGAGCTGTGGCGCGATTGCCGCGGCTGTCACCTGGAGAGTGATCCCGGGCTGCTGCGTGTGCCGGGCGAACCAGCCCTCTACGGTGCGGAGCACGTGGATGCCCAGTGCGCGCGCTGCCATACCTCAGCAGGCGACTATGCGCTGGTCTATGAAGCAGCGCCCTCGCGCCCCACTGGCGAACTGGGCGTGATCCCGATCGATCAGGTGCCGAGCCTGGTGTTCGACGAGCGCGCAGAGCGCGCCTTTCCCCACGGCGAACACCTCCAGCTCGCCTGTCGTGAGTGCCACGCTGTTTCGCGTGGGGAGCCAGACATCTATGCCACCATCGCCGACTGCGCGGCCTGCCACGAAGAGAGGGCACGGACCGAACCCTTCGATTGGCTGGCTGGAGCGGAGATCCCCGAGGATCTGGAGGCGCGACTCGGCGCAGGCTTTCGGAGCTATCTGGATGATCAGTTCCAACGGCCCGACTACACGGGCCGATCCTTCTCGCACAGCGATCATCTCGCCGACGTGGGAAGCACACCGGCTGCCGGCGGCGATGGGGGATCCTGCGTGGATTGTCATGGGGTCCTGTTCGAAGCGGACCAGGCGCCTGACTTTTCCGGCGGGCACCTGGAATCCGACAATGGCGCCCTGGACGGTCCGGCTTGCACGGCCTGCCACCGCGGAGGGGGGGCTGGGAGCGTTCCCTTCACCGCAACCCCCTTGGAAACGACCAGCCGCTCTTGGCTGACCTTTGACCATGGGGTGCATCTGCGGCCGCGGGAGAACGCCGACAGCGCCAGCCCCGCCTCCAGGGAGGCCCTTGCATCGCGGGGCTGCGCGGTGTGTCACCAGGCTGGAGGAGAGCTCACCAGCGGCGATGATTTTGGATTCGCCCTGGCCTTGGGGGGGGCTGAAGGCCTCGAGCCCTCCAGCTACGAGGGTTGCCGCAGCTGTCACGACGCCGCGGCGTGGGATGCCGGTCAACACGGCAAGTGGACCCCTAGCCCCGGCGACAGGAGCGGAGAGCTGGCACGCTCGGACTGCGCCAAGTGCCATGCCTTTGGGGATGCGGTTCACGGCATGACCGAAAACCGACCCACGGCCCGGGTCGCGCGTCTCGTCGGACTTCGCTTCAGCGCCGGGGGCAATGCTCATCCACACGTGAGTGGGACCAAGGAGCAAAGGACCGAGGATTGCGCGAAATGCCATCGGGCCGGAGCTGGGCTGGTGGATTCCAAGCTCTTGGGGAGTCGCTTTCTCCATTCGACCCACCTGGCGGACGATCTCTCCCCTGCGGAGCTGGAGAAGCAGTGCGAAGTTTGCCATTCCCTCTTGGAGGGTGATGCGTCCGCGGAGGAATTGGGCTACTCGGCATCCGGTGCTTTGAGCGCCGGGCTCGCACAGCAGCTCCAGGAGGCTGGATGGACGGACGCTCGCTTGACCTTCGACATCGAGGCCTGCGCGGCCTGTCACCGCGGAGAAGGTCTTCGCATTGAGTCGATGGTGGAGCCCCTGGCGGAGGAGCTACGGAGCACCGTCGAATTCGACCACGCCTTCCACCTGGCCTCCGACCGCAACGATGCGCCCGGTTGCGTGTCCTGCCATCCTGTGGAGGTGGCGATTCCGAATCCGGAGGTCGGGTTTGCCGACGGGGTCGCCAGCTGCAATGCCTGCCACGACCATGGGGTCGATGACCCTGCCGCAGGGACGCCGGGCCGGGCCGAGGTCGAGAGCTGCATCCGATGCCATCAGGCACCCTTGAGTGAGGGGCGTGATGCCTTGGCGATGGATTGGAACCTGCCCGGAGCGAAGGCGGCTGGGAGGGTGATCCCAGTCCCGCGCTCCCAGCTTGGGGGCATTCAGGCGTTCCGTCAGCGCGTTGCACCTGCACGCGGAGCACCGATGGTGCATCCCTCCTCCCCAGGCTGTCTGGACTGCCACCGCCGGACCGAGATCGAGAGCCCCGCAGAGCTGCTGGGATCGACGTTGTTTGCGGGAGAAGTCGACAGCCTCAGCAACGTGGACTTCCATCCGAAGAATCCGGTGCAGAGCACTTCCGGCGCTCCGCTGGCAGGGGCGTTCCTCTCGGACCAATGCTGCCAGTGCCATTGGGCGGTGCGGAGGATCAGGATGGACGATATTTGCGCGGACGACGCGAGTCTCTGGGGGCCAGAGCCGAATGACGGGCCTGCATCCTTCCCGGGTGTGCCCGAATCGGAGGCCTTGGGAAGATGAACACCCGTTTGTTCAAGAGCTGGTGGGCGCCTGCCACCGCGTTGCTCTGCGGCCTGATGCTGTGGTGGTTTCTCACCTCTCCCACCATGGCGGGGAGGAGTCCGGGTTGGAGAAACGACCGCTTCTTCCTGCTCACGACGGGCTGGGTGGCGGCAGCTCTGTTCCTGGTCGTGACCCTGTACTCACTGCGCAAGTACATCCATCGCTTCCGCTGGTCGCCCGAGTACCGGCTCCGGGTGACACCAGCGGCGCTGGAGGAGGTCACCACGCGCATCTCGAAAATCCAGCAGGAGATTTTTGCCGGCCGGCTCACCAAGGACGCGGACGTGATGAAGCGCGCGAAGTCCGCGATCAAGGCCACGGGAACGGACAAGGTGGTGCGCGCACAGATCTTGGTGGAAGAGGGGCAGAAGCAGGTCACCTTGCAGCCCACCGAGCCCCTTGGGCGGGTCTCGGTTTGGATGCACGTTCACATCTACCTCGGCTTGATGTCCGCCCTGGTGGTGTTTCTGCACGGGGGCCTGCACTGGAACAGCCCGATGGCAATTGGTCTGAACGGGCTCTGTGTGCTTGTGATGGGCAGCGGGATCTTCGGGATCCTGACCTGGGCTTTCGGTCCCAATTGGCTAGCTGCAGCAGAAGAAGACCTTTCGATCGAAGAGGCCTATGTGCTGCACAAGACCCTTCGCCGCCAGTACCAGCAGTACCTATCGACGACGATTCAGCCCCTGGATGGGGGCAAGAAGCTGGCGAAGATGGTCACCCGCGCCGCTCGCAAGCTGGAGTCCAGGGTGAAGGTGCAGGGGGATCTTCTCGCGCTCTACGGCCAGGCACCCGAATCGGAGCAAGAGGTGTCCGATGCCTTCGTGTTGGCGCGTCAGGCCTCGGTCTTGGAGAGTGAGTACGCGCGTCTGCGCAAGTACAAGTGGTTGTTGTCCGGTTGGCGGTGGGTTCACCTGCCCGGTACGATCGTTTTGTCCGTTCTGGTGGTGATGCACGCCTTTTCCGTCTGGTGGTATTGAGTGAAACGCTTCTTTGAAGAGCCCCGGCGGGACGTGATCGAAGCCCACCCAGTGATGGCGGCGGCGAAGTTCAACGACAAGTTGTGGGGCGGCATCTTGAGAAACTCCCAGGTCGAGGTGATCGTCAGCGGCGAGCTGCTGGTCGCGCTCGGGGAGTACGTGAACCGGGTCGGGCTCGTGCTCGGCGGACGCTTGGCTACACGGCGCGTCGATGCCGACGGGGAGGACGTCTTTCTGGGGCACATCCAGAAGGGAGAGTTCTTCGGCGAGCTCGGGGTGATCTCGAACCTACCGGCGGAATCGCGGGTGACGGTCGAACACGATGCCACCATTTGCTGGCTCCCGGAGGCGCTCTTCAGGGCCCTCCGTGACAAGAACAAGCCCTTCAAGGCGGCCATCGATGAGGTCTATCGTTCGCGCGTGCTGGGACTGCTTCTGCGCAGTTCGCCGCTGCTGAAGGTCTTGACGCTGGATCAGCTCGAGGCGCTCAAAGAAAAGGCCACCGTCGAGGTGCATGAGCACGACAAGCGCGGCGGCAAGCACAGCGTGATCGCCAAGGCCGGCGATCCCATCGATCGATTGTGTCTGGTGCGTTCGGGGGCCATCGAGTGTCGGTTGCCCGGCGAAACATCCCAGCGGGTGCTGGGCTTCTTCAACAGCAACTCGTCTTTCGGCGAGGGCGTGCTGGCGACCTCCGAGCAGGTGTGGAATGGCGAGTACCGCACCCTGGCGCGCACGGAGATGATCACGATCTCGCGTGAGGCGTTCGAAGAGTGCTTGGACTCGGAGACCCTCGATATGCTCAACGTCCTGGCCGACGACCTGGCCGGTGCGGAAGAGGGTCGCAGCAGCCGTTTCCTCAGCACCCTGGGCAAGCAGGGCGCGGAGCGGGGCCCCGGGATCATCGCAGGCCTGGAGGCCGGCTCGGAGCCGGTCAAGGGCGGCAAGGCTCTGGTGATTCACCTGGGCCGCTGTACGCGCTGCAACGCCTGTGTGGAGAGCTGCGTGGCGGTGCACGAAGACGGCATCCCCCGCATTTCCAAGGCCGGCTTCCGGGGCAAGGACAAAGAGAAGAGCAGCGTGATCCTGGCCTCTGCCTGCTACAACTGCGACCTTCCCGATTGCATGGCAGCCTGCAACTTCGGGGCGATTCGCAGGGACATGACCGGCGACATCAAGTTCCTCTGGGAGAACTGCACGGGTTGCACCCTCTGCGTCCCCGCCTGTCCCTACGACGTGATCCGGATGACCCATCCGCAGGATGACTTCTCCGCGACGGACGTGGCCAAGGACGCGGGCGTGCGCCAGTCGTGGCTGGGCAAGCTGGCGGGCCTGATGGGCAAGAAATCGCCAGTGGCCGCGGAGCCGGTGGAGGAAGAGGCCGCCGAGGTTGAAGAGATGCGCGCCGCGTATTCCGATCAGGTAGTGAGGGGCAAGGCCGTGAAGTGTGATCGCTGCGAGGGCTTGCCCTTCGAGGCATGCGTTTACAACTGCCCCTGCGGTGCGATCGAGCGGCGCGATCCCGGGGACATCTTCGCCCTCTTCAACAGCTCCACGAAGTAGGGCGGCACTCGAATGGAAGAGACGAATCAACCGCGCTTCCTGGTGAAGTTCAAGCCCCCCCAGGGGGCTCCTAAGCGTGCACCTGAGGAGCTGGCCGCGGGGTCCATCGTTCTTGGTGCGCTGTCAGAAGCGGACATTCCCCTCGACGATCCGATCGTCGCGGGTCGACATTGCCGCATTAGCTACGAGCCTGGCCTTGGGTTTCGCGTCGAGGATCTAGCGAGTACCACGGGCCTGTACATCGGTGGTGCTCCGGTCGGAGAATCGGTGTACCTGGAGCCGGGTTCGGTGGAGATGGTCCTGGGCATGGTGCGCGTCCAGCTCGATCTTTCCCAGGATCTCGAGCAGCTCAGCCTGCTGGTGAAGGAGAAGTCCTTCGTGTCGTTCGAGGCGCATGTCAAGGACCCCGACCCGCGCAAGTTCAAGCTGGGCGTTGAGGACCGCCTGGTGAAGGAGGAGGTCCACTTCGGCCGGCTCGGTGGCCTGCGCGTGCTGAATGTCGGTGCTGGCCTGGTCGGGGTCGCCGCGATTGCCGCCGTTCTGGTGAATACGGGCTGGCGTGAGACGGTCGTGGATCCCGGTCCGCTGCACCCTTCCCATGCTCAGATTCTGCAGGACAGCGCGTCGTATCCAGAGTACATGCAGATTGCGGCAGCCCAGGGCTGCGAGGCCTGCCATGATCCGTGGGGCGCAACGCCCTCCTCGAAGTGCCTCGACTGCCACGTGGAGTTGGTGCAGGCCCATCCCTACGCGCCCGAGTTCGAGGGGGCCGGGCGGGTGGCTGAGCTGCGCGACTGCGTGGTTTGCCACGCGGACCACCGGCGCGGGGATCTGACGGCCCTGGAGTGGGACTTTGGTTTCCAGGAGGACTTCACTACGCGCGTTCCCGACACCTGCTTGGACTGCCACGAGTCGGAGGAGTCGTTGGATGGCTTCCAGCTCGAGAAGCGCTTGCCGCCCATCGGTGAAGAGGTTCAGCGCAGCGTCACCTACGACTCTTTTCCGCACGGGGCTCACCTGCGCTGGGAGGGCCAAGCGATGGAGTGCACCACCTGTCACAGCGAGGTCGGTGGAGAGCCCAACCTGCAGAGCGGTGGACTGCTCGCGGACCGGCGGGAATTCGCGCCCGTGGACTTCGAGAGCTGCCTGCGCTGCCACAGCAGCGAGGAAAGCGAGCGGGATGGCGGCCTATCCGAATTCTGGCCAGGGGACGAGTTCCAGGTGGACATCCCCGTGCACGGCACCGATCCCGTGGGAGGCGAGGGTCTAGCGGGGGGGCTGTGTCTCAGCTGCCATACCGAGGTTCACGAGCCCGCCTTGCTCTACCGGCTCGATCCGAATCCCGTGGACTGGGCGCCGATGGCCTTCGCGCTGCGGCGGAATCCGCATAGCGACGAGCTGAGCGCCGATATCGAGGATCCCCTGACCAGTGAGTCCTGCTCGGCGTGCCATGTGGACCGCGTGGCGAGCGTGGACTCCGAGCTTTCCGATCCCGAGGCCTTTTGGCATTCCGACCATCTCAGCGATCTGCTGGGGGCCTACGACCAGGATGCTCCCCAGAAGTCGCCGGAGGGCTACGCAGCAGCGGCGCAGGAGTGCCTGGACTGTCACCAGAGCGTCGCCCTCGCGGAGGGCGGTGCTCCGGCGGGTGAGTTGAGCCTGTACGAGGCGGATGAGTGCACGACGTGTCACTCGACGGCGCCCCCTGCACCGAGCAGCCCTGATCGGGCCAGCTCCAACTCGGCCTATCCCCATGCGGCGCACCTGAATCTCCCCGGGGGATGCTTCGCTTGTCATGCCATCGAGCCGTACGTCCGGGGCGCCGCGCCCGACGAAACCGCCGGCTACCGGGCGGTCACCCACAGTGGTCAGGACTGCGCTGAGTGCCACGCTGGACACCGCGCGATCGCCCAGGGTCCCCAGGACTCGGGATGCGTGCTCTGTCATCAGCCCTCGGGCGATCCAGTCCCCTGGTTCGGCAGCGTGGCGAAAGCTCGCGCCGCCGGCAGGGAGGTTCCCAGCAAGGCCTGGGCCGAGGGGGGCGGTTTTGCGCACTTCTCCCGTGGCCACAGGGCCTGGATCGAAGACCCCGAATCAGACTTCCGGCGCTATCTCGGGGAGGAGGAGTCGATCGTCTCCTCCAACGACAGTCTGGAGCTTGCAGAGTCGGTGCGACGTTGCACCTATTGCCACAGCGACGCGCTCGAACCGGATCAGGATCGCATCAGTACGCTGAGCGTCTACCTGCGTTCGATGGAAGACCTGGACTACCTGACTGGCCTAGGCACCACGGACGGTGGTGCCTGCGATCAATGCCACATCGGCGAGCGACAGCGAATGCACTGGCGTTAGGCCGGCCTTTCGACCCATGGAGCCGGAGCGGCAGAGCCGCTTGCGCGTTTTTGCAAGAAGAGCTACGCTCTGTACCGTTCTGAATCCTGTCTGCCCCTAAGAAAACTGCCCCATGACCTACGTCGTTTGCGAACCCTGTGTGAAGTGCAAGTACACCGATTGCGTGGACGTTTGCCCCGTGGACTGCTTCATGGAGGGTGAGAATGCGCTCGTGATCAGTCCGGACGACTGCATCGACTGCGGAGCTTGCGTCCCTGTCTGTCCAACGAAAGCCATCTTCGAGGAGTCGGACGTTCCGGAGAAGTGGGCGGCCTACACCGAGCTCAACGCGACACTGGCGGCCGATTGGCCGTTGATCTCCGAGAAGAAGGAGCCGCTTGAGGATGCGGATGAATGGAAGGACGTCGAAGAGAAGCGTGAGCATCTTTCGACCGAGCCGTTCGCCGGTTAATCGGCGGGGTTGCCGCCAAAAAAGCATGGGTCGTTTGCTCTGGTTCGAACCAGAGCAAACGACCCTTATTCAATCGCCGGCGCCCAATCGGCGACTGCCAGCCCTGCAATTCTAGGACTGACCCAGGATGGGCAGGGCGCGGCCCGGCATGGGGAGGCTCATCGGGCCAGCGTTGGGCTGGTCGGGCGTCTCCTTGAGGATCTTGAGCACCGCCACCTCGTCGCACTGGTGGAACTTGGGGCAGTTCAAGCAGTCGTTGAAGACCTTGTGCGGCAACGAGGCGTGCTCGACGACGCTGAAGCCGAGCTTCTCGAAGAACCCGGTGACGTAGGTGAAGGCCATAACGCGCGCAACGCCCAGATCCTCGGCGTCCTGCATCAGCCGTTCGGCCAGCCGAAACCCGAGCCCGGTGCCGCGTTGCTCGGGGGCGATCACGATCGAGCGGATCTCGGCGATGTCGGTCCAGATCAGCGAGAGCGCGCCGCAACCCGCGAACTTGCCGTCGGCCTCGGCCACGACGAAGTCGCGCAGGTTCTCAACCACCGACGCGGGCGAGCGCGGGAGCATCTGGCCCTCGGCCGCAAGGCGATTCACCAGCTCGAGGATCGCGAAGACGTCGTCGACGACGGCGCGGCGCAGGGTTACTTCGGCCATGTGGCGAGCCTCTGCTGGAACATGGCGGCCGCCTGGCGGACGCGGGTGGGGGCGGTGCCGCCGAGGACGTCCCGGCGGGCGAGGAGGGCGTGGGTCGCAAGCGCTTCGGTCAGGTCTACCCTGAGCTCGGGCCACAGCTCAGCCTGACGATCGGCGGGGAGCTCGGGCAGCGTGCAGCCTCGCTCCAGGGCTTCGCGCACGGCGGCCCCGACGCGCTCGTGGGCGTCGCGGAAGGGGATCCCGGCCGAAACAAGCAGGTCCGCCAGATCGGTGGCGTCGAGATGCCCCGACTGACATGCGGCCAAGCAGCGCTCTTCGTCGTAGCTGGCGGCCTGGACCACCAGGGTCGTGACACGCAGGCAGGCCTCGGTGGTGTCGAGCGCGTCGAACAGGGCCTCCTTGTCCTCCTGTAGATCCTTGTCGTAGGCGAGCGGCAGCCCCTTTTGCATGACAAGCAGGCTCTGCAGGTCGCCGATCACCCGGGCGCACTTCCCGCGGATCAGCTCCAGGGCATCGGGGTTCTTCTTCTGCGGCATTAGGCTGGAGCCCGTGCAAACGCTGTCGCCGATCGTCAGGAAGCCCGCCTCCTGGGTGGCGTGAAAAATCCAGTCCTCAGCTAGGCGCGAGAGGTGCACCAGCGACTGCGAGCAGGCGAAAGCAAGCTCTGCCACGTGGTCCCGGGACGACACCGCATCGAGGCTGTTGGCCGTGGCACGGGCGAAGCCGAGGTCGTGGCTGAGCGCCTCGCGATCCACGGGCCACGCTGTGCCCGCCAAGGCGCCAGAGCCCAGGGGGGATTCGTCGAAGCGTGCCCGGGCGTCGACTAGGCGCGAAGCGTCGCGTCCCAGCATCTCGGCGTAGGCTAGGCATTGGTGCCCGACGGTGACGGGCTGGGCCCGCTGCAGGTGGGTGTAGCCGGGTAGGGGCAGGTCGGCGCTGCGTTCAGCGAGGTCGACGAGAGCGGCGGCGAGGCCGTGTTGGGCCTCGAGTAGGTCGGACACGCGCTTCTTCATGAAGAGGCGCAGATCGGTCGCCACCTGGTCGTTGCGGCTGCGACCGGTGTGCAGTTTGCGTGCCAGAGGGCCGACCTTTCGCTGGAGGGCGGACTCGACGAAGCCGTGAACGTCTTCGGCATCCGAGGAGTCGAGCGAGCTGGGGTCGACCGCGAACTCCTCGGCGAGCTCGCCCAAGGCGGCTTCGAGTTCGGCCACCTCGGCGGGCTCGAGCACACCAGCTCCGCCTAGGGCACGGGCCCACGCGGTGCTGCCGGTAATATCCTGCTGGAGAAGGGCGCGGTCGAATCCGAGGCTGCAGTTGAAAGCTTCGAAGGCTGGCGCGAGGCCGCCGGCGAAGCGGCCGCCCCAGAGCTGGTGGGTGGCGCCTGTCACAGTTTGCCCTCCATCTGGACCTGCCGCGCCACCGTGCCGGGCAAGCCGAACAGCCGCACGAAGCCTTCAGAGTGCATCGGGTCGTAGCCCGCGCCCATCGTGAAGCTCGCCAGATCTTCCCGGTAGAGCGAGTTGGGGCTCTCGATCGACAGCGAGCGTGCCGCGCCCTTGTAGAGCTCGAGGGTCACTTCGCCGGTCACCGGAGCCATGGCGGTAGCAAAGAAACCGTCGAGGGCCTCCCGTGCCGGATGGAACCACTGGCCGTTGTATACAAGCTTGGCGTACTCGGGGCCGAGCTGGGTGCACAGGTGGGCTGTTTCGCGCTCGAGGCAGACCGAACGCAGCGAGCCGAGCGCCTCGTAGAGCAGCGTGCCGCCGGGAGTCTCGTACAGGCCGCGGGACTTCATGCCCACAAGCCGATTCTCGACCAGATCCATGCGGCCGACGCCGTGCACTCCGGCGATCTCGTTCAGCTTCTCAACCAGGGCTACGGGCTCGAAAGCGGCGCCGTCCATGGACACGGGAATACCTGACTCGAAGCCGATCCGAACCAGCCCCGGCGTGTCGGGCGCCTCGCGCGGATCGCTGGTCAACATCCACACATCGGCCGGCGCGGCGTTGGCGGGGTCCTCGAGCGGGCCGCCCTCGTGCGACAAGTGCCAGAGGTTGCGGTCGCGGGAGTAGATCTTGGCCGCGGTGGCGACGATCGGAATCTTGCGCTCCTGGGCATAGGCGATCGCGTCCTCGCGGCTCTTGATCTCCCAGTGACGCCAGGGCGCGATGATCTCCAGGTCGGGCGCGAAGGCCATATAGCCGAGTTCGAAGCGCACCTGATCATTGCCCTTGCCCGTGCAGCCGTGGGCGACGGCGCTGGCGCCGACCTCCCGGGCGTACTCGACCTGCGCGCGGGCCAGCACTGGACGGGCTAGGCTGGTGCCGAGCAGGTAGCGGTTCTCGTAGACCGAGAGCGCGCGCAAGGCGGGCCAGCAGGTCTCTGTGACGAAGGCTTCCCGAAGATCGGCAACCTTGCAGGAGGCGGCGCCGGTGGCGAGGGCCTTTTCCTCCAGACCGACGAGCTCGTCGGCGCCCTGGCCGACATCGCCCGCGAGGCAGTGGACTTCCCAGCCGCGCTCGGAGAGCCAGGGAATCAGGATCGAGGTGTCGAGGCCGCCCGAGTAGGCGAGGACGACCTTCTTGGTGTTCTGGTCGGGGCTCATGCTTGCACCTCCACGGCGCTCTTCTCGATTAGGTCGGCTTCTACGAGGTGGGGGACGGGCGCCATCAGCAGTGCCATCACAGCCTTCTGCACGTGCAGCCGGTTCTCGGCGATATCGAACACGATCGAGCGATCGCCGTCGATCACGCCCTTGGATACCTCGTGGCCCCGGTGGGCGGGCAGACAATGCATGAAGACCGCATCGTCGGTCTTTGACATCAGGCTCTCATCGACTTGGTACTCGGCGAAAACCGCGGCGCGTTCCTCGGTCTCGTCCTCCTGGCCCATGCTGGCCCAGACGTCCGTGTAGACCGCGTTAGCCCCCTGCATCGCCTCATCGGGATCGTTCGTATGCACAACGGTGGCGCCGGTCTTGGCGCCGTCGGCCAGGGCCTGGTCCATGACTTTGAGATTGGGCTCGTAGCCCTCGGGGCTGCAGACCGTGATGTCCATGCCGAGCTTGGCGGCAGCGTGCATCAGCGAATGACAGGTGTTGTTGCCGTCCCCGACGTAGACGAGCTTCTTGCCGGCGACGCTGCCCATGTGCTCGGTCAGCGTGAAGCAGTCGGCGAGCGCCTGGCAGGGGTGCAGGAAATCCGACAGGCCGTTGATTACGGGCACGGAGGCGTACTTGGCGAGGTCGGTGACCGCCCGATGGCGGTAGGTCCGGGCCACGATGCCGTCAACCCAACGTTCCAGGTTGCGGGCCATGTCGGGCACGGACTCGCGGCTGCCGAGCCGCGCTGAGCTGTGATCGAGGAACACCGCGCTGCCGCCCAAGTCCTGCATGCCGATGTCGAAGGTGAAGCGCGTGCGCAGG
>CAYWNK010000084.1:0-21591 GCA_964459495.1 uncultured Planctomycetaceae bacterium | reverse complement strand
ATGGTGGGGAGGTGGGGGGAGCGGGAGTCGGGGACTCCGCACACCTCAGGCTTCCATCATGACCCTGCTCTGTGCACCAGGGAAGTCTCTGTCCGCTGCCCCGGCGAAAGAGGCCCAGGAGCGAGCCGCGATCCGACATGCACGGAATTGGATGCCGGGCTCTGGCCTCGGAGCCTGCCTCGACAAAGTACATGCGCCCGCGGGGCATTCCCCCTGTACCCGGGGCCCTAGCTCCACGCGCCGGACCATGCCGCTGGCTGCGGGGGCAGGCGCCGCCATTCCGGGCCTGCTCCCTTGCGAACTCCGCCACTGCCCCGCTGGGGAATCGACAGTGGGGGCTTCGGGTGACCGGAGCCCCTACCGAACCAATGTGTCAGCGTGTTGCGACCTCACTGGAAGAGAACCGAAACGCCCTGGGTGAAGTTGCTCGTGTTGCTCGGGACATTGTCACGATGCCAAAACTGGAAATTCCACGTCTCACCGGGCTGGACGGCAACCGTTCCAGTGGGGGTCGCGATCTCGTCAAGGTCGATCGCTAGGCTCGCGGTGCCTGCCTGGCTGGTGACAAGGATCTGACCCGGCCGGTTGAAGCGACCGATCGATGCTCCAAGGCAGAGGGTTCCCACGCTGTCGGGGACAGAAGTGACGAAACCCTGGTTTGGACTGACGAGGAAGATTCCAATCTTGCTCGTGGGCAGCTGCCTTGCATGCAGGGTGAAGTCGTTTGCGCCGGACATGAGGCTGCCTGACCCGAACGCGCTGCCCGGCTGGCCGGTCGAGTTTGCGACGGGCGTTCCGCAATAGGTCGTTCCCACGATTTCGAGCGCCTCACCGGGACGCCATTCGAGATTGCTGGTGTCTTCGTAGGCGAGCAGCACGTCGAGGTCGCCATCTCCATCGATGTCGCCGGTCGCGGGCGTTCTAGGACCTTCGGGTGTGTTCGCGAGCTGCACGGGGGGGCCAAGCTGACCCCCGGAGTTCTCCAGCGTGACCACGCTGGGGGAGAAGGGGATGCTCGAAGCGACCATCAGGTCCGGGTCCCCATCCGTGTCAATGTCAGCGACCTCAATGAAGCGCGCATGCAGGCTGACAGATGCGGATTGAGTCGGCCCGAAGACACCTAGGTTCAGGTTTTCCCTCCACCGCACAAGTCCGCTATCAGTCCAGATGGGGTCTTGTCGACCATTGCCGGTCAGGTCAGCCAGGGCAAGGTCTTCCGCGAGGCCACCGGTGAGTGCTTGGGCGATGACCGTTGGGGCAAAGAAAGTCAGTTGGCCGTTGTTGCGATGCCAGGAGATCCGCCCGTCATCGGCCCGCACCACGACGTCGGGCAGACCTGAAGACGTGAGTGCGCCCACAGCCAATGCCCGGGGGGAGCCCAATGTGTGCAGGACGATTGGTGAGGAGAATTGAGCACCGCCAAGGTTCCTGTAGAGGTGGATCCGGTCAAGGGATCTGAGGGGCTGGACGATGTCAAGATCCCCGTCTTGGTCCAGATCGACCACTGCCATGTCGATCGGCAAAGAGGGCAACGAGTCGATCTCAGCGGGCGGAGCCCAAGCCTGTGGACCCAATTGCTCAAGCCAGCGAATCGCCAGTTCTCCGAAGTTCTGCCAAACAAGATCTAGGTCACCGTCTCCATCCAGGTCGCTGGCATGCAACCGATTGATCGAGTTCCCCTCGACCAACAGGGTTTCACGGCTAGCAAACTCTCCGCCTCCAATGTTCTCGAACAAGATGATGCTGCCCGTAGGGCCGCTCACCGCGAGTGTGTCGAGGTCACCGTCTCCATCCAGATCGGCGAGAACCGGATCCCTCGGGCCAGCCACAAAAGTGGACACGTTCAGCGTCGAGGAAAACGCAAGCCCCGACCCGAGGTTGCGGGTCCAGGAGAGTTCATCGGCAATCGTGCTGAAAGCGAGGTCCAAATGCCCATCCCCATCGAAGTCGCCGCATGCCAAGCTCATTGAGCGCGGAACGGGAAGGATCTCGATCGGCTCCGTGAACTGTCCGGGCGCTAGCTGCTCGGCCCAGTCAATGCTCGTCGACGATCCGTATGCCACATCCAAGTCCTGATCCCCGTCGAGGTCGCACACCTCCAGGTAAGCAATGAAGGATGCGTCGGATTGCGCGATCGTCTCGGCTGGGCCGAGGCCATCCACTCCCAATCCTTCCTTCCATCGGACTTGGCCGTCGGCGACATGAACGTAGACGAGGTCACGGTCGCCGTTTCCGTCGAGATCGATCAGTCGGATCCGGTTTCCACCGCTGGTCCCAGGCCCTAGGTTGATCGCTGGGCCAACGGCTCCACCGCCAAGGCCCTGGTGGTAATAGAACCTGTCCGTGTCATCTTCATCATAGACCAGGTCGAGCGTCCCGTCGCCGTCCATGTCGGCCATTTGCACAGACGTGACCACGACCTGTGGAACAACGAGAGCGGGCGGTCCCTGGAACTGACCAGCTCCCAGGTTTTCGTGCCATCGCAGTCCGGCGCCGTTCCGGGCAACGAGCAGATCGATGTCACCATCGGAATCGACATCTGCCGCCTGAACACGGGTCAAAAAGTGGATGGATACGTTTTCTAGCACCACCGGATCGGCAAATTCACCGTTGCCCAAGCCCAGGTACCAGTGAACGTTTCCGTCGCCCGTCGACCCTCCGTATATGTCGACGATGCCGTCGCCGCTCAGGTCCGCTGCGCCGATGTGCACGGGGTTCGTGAAGCTGTCCGATAGGGTTTGCTTCGGCCCAAAGGACCCGCCCCCGAGGTTTCGATACCAGACCTCAACGTTATCGATGGTGGAGACTGTCAGCAGGTCGTGGAGTCCATCCCCATCGAGGTCGACGCTGCGAACGTTGGTCGGAAGCGTGAGACTGTCGGTCAGGCGCACAGGCTCTCCGAATTGGAAGCTCGCACTAGCAGCAACGCCACAGGTGAATGCGAACAGACCGAGACGCAGGGGAGTGCGGGGAAGATGGGCGAACCGTCGGAGCATGAATTGGCGAGCAAAGAGAGTCGGTAGGTACTTCGTGCGCAGAGTAGTGCGCCAGCCATGTTCGTAACCGGCGAGCTAGATGGTCGGGCGCATAAAAAGGTCTGAAGTAAGTGGGTAGACTGTCTAGGAAAGAGACTTTGGCTCGTGCGAAAGAAACGCGAATTAAGTGAACCTCTCTTCGGGGGCTCGCACCGATCCAGCGGATTCTCCGCTCGACCGGTCCACCGAGCCGCTGGGTGGCATCCCCGGCAAGAAGGCCACGGTCGCCCAATGCCCTTTGGATCAACCAAGGTCACGTTGGTCGCACTCCGAAGGCACCGCACCCAGTTCGTGATCGAGGGCATGTGCACCAAGCCCGGGCGGCTTGGACCATGTTCGACATGGAGGAGGAAGCCCTGGGCTCGGTTCCGCTCGGGGAGGGCACAGAGATCAAGTTGACTGCCGTCGGGATTTCGCCAGTCATCCCGATGTTCCCGAACTGACTGATGTGACGACCGGTACCCAGGCCCAGGCGGAGCAGGCCGCCGGAGATGCTCACCATCTGAACGGCCATGGAGTGAGCAGGTAGCCGCTCTCCGCGAGGGGCATGTCCGCGGCGAGGAAGACCCCGAGGCTGGAATCGCAGGACCCGCCGTCCAGCGAGTAGCAGCCGGATAGGAAGCCGCGACGGAGATAGGATGCATGAAGCCTGCACTCCGTGTGGAAATCAGGGGCCCGAGCGATTCCCGATCTCCCGCCTTTGTGCTTGTTGAGGGCGGGGGGGTGCAAACCGATCAGTTGGTATTCCTTCCTCCGTCAAGAACCACCGTGAGCTGCTCCTGGACGTGTCCCTGGGGGTCATCCTGTCAAAGGGCTTTCCCGCCACCCGGGTCGATGAGATCTGTGCGGAAGCCGGGGTGACCAAGGGCAGCTTCTACCACCACTTCGAATCGAAGGATGCCTTGGCCTTCGAGCTGGTCGACCAATACTCCGGCGGTGTTGCCAAGGCCTTGGGGGCGGGGAACTGGTCCAGGGTGGAGGACCCCCGGGGGCACCTCCTCGTCTATCTCGATCACGCGGTCAGCGTCCTGAAGGGACCGCTCATGCGCCAGGGCTGCCTGCTGGGCAGCTTGGCCCTGGACCTGTCCACCGCCGACCAGCTCTTGGAAGTGATGCGCGGCGCCACAGTCGCCCCCTAGCCTGCCATTCGGGCGGGCTTGGCACCCTCCCGGGGCGAGGAGGCCGGCAACTGAAGTTTCAGCACCTTGCCAACAGCCAGGTGAGGATCGTTGAGCTGACTGAGCCCGGCATCCACTCGTCGGGTTCCCCTGGGGCCCGCCCGCGCTTGGCCCGGTTTCCCAAGGGGCGCTGGGCCATCGTTCTGGGGTCTCTGCACCTCCTTGACGAGGGTTCACGCGTTTCTTGCCACTGTGGCCCAGAGCACAGGTCACGATGACTTATCAGTCACTTGGCCTGAATGCACTGTCAATCGAGTTTGGCATAGTTGACCATGCACTTCCATGCGCGCCAATGCCTGGAGGACTGTCCGGTTCGTCATCTTTCGCAACGGGACGATCGAGGTACCGCAACAGGCGCGTGGGCCCCTTGGCCTGGTTGCGGAAGGCGAGCTTCAAGTGGAGGATGTGCTGCCCGAATTGGTTGGGCGCGAGGACGAGCTCACAGCACTCCGGGCGGGGGGATCCGGGGCCGTGGAGGTCCATTGCGCGGAACGGACCAGCCCTGGGATGGGACGCAGCTTCTTTGATATCCGCGTCACCTCTGGCCTGCGGCGGGGCGAACTCGAGGTGGAGCTGATCGATATCAGTCAACTCGCCATCAACCTAGAGTGCCGCTCGCAGGCGTACCTCGATCTCGTCCAAAATCAGGCGCGACTCGAACAGGAAATCTCCGAGCTGCGCGTGAAGGGTGAGGTGCTCGAAGCCGCAGCGCTGGTGGATTCGCTCACCACCCTGCCCAACCGGCGCGATGCCCAAGAGCGCATTCGCATTGCGGTCGAAGGGGCCCAGAAGGGCTGGTCTAGCTGTCTGCTATTCGTCGATCTAGATCGTTTCAAGGCCTTCAATGACCGCCATGGTCACCCCGCCGGAGATCGGCGCTTGGTCCTGCTGGCCAAGGCCCTGCGCATGGGGATTCGGCCCCTGGATTTCGTGGCCCGTTGGGGCGGTGAGGAATTCGTCATTCTGCTCTCTCGTATCGAACAAGAGCGCGCCCTGAAAGTCGCCCTGCGGCTGCGCCGAACGGTGTCCCTTGTGCTCGGCCGCGACTCGAGGGAGTTGGGCTACGACAGAGCGGTGGGCAGCACGATCTCCTTGGGCTTGTGCCCCCTTGAGCCTGGTATGACTTCGGCGCAGGCCCTGAGTCGCGCGGACAAGGCCCTCTATTCAGCCAAGGACCGCGGCCGCAACCGAATCGAGCTAGCCAGCCCCGACGTGGCGGACTGAAGCCGACGCGCCCGCTGGGCGGACGGCGTCGCGCCAGAGATTCACGAGAGCGGAACGATCGTGGGCGGAGGGTCCGTAACCGTTCCGTCACCGAAATGGAACCGCGATCGAACTGCGCTGTCAGGACTCCCGGGAGGGGCAGGCCTACTTTGCGCCTCAGATGCTCTCAGGCTCGCCGGCGCCGCCGGTTTCACCGCCAGGGAGCGGGCGCAAGCCAACCCCGAAACCAGCCGTCCACAAGCGGACAGGACACATCGCCTCATGCGAGAACAGATCAAGCTAGACAATCGCCAAAGACACGCCTTCACGGGTGATCTTCCCCCCAGTGTTCCCAATTCAAATCCCGGGGGGAGAGCACCGGGAGCAAGCTATCGGCGGAGAGTGCTCTTGGCAGCGCTCTGCATTCTGCCCCTGGGTGCCTGCAGCGGAAGCGATGACGGCGGTGATGACGATGATGGCGGGGCGACTCCCAGCACGAGCCCGGGGCGCTCCAGCACGATCGCCCTGACCTCAGATGATTCCCGGCTGCTGGTCGTCAACCGCCAGAACAACTCCGTCTCGATTCTGCGGGTCAAGGACGATTCAGGAGCCGACGTGGAGCTCCTCTTGGCCGAGCTCACCGTCGGGCAGGAGCCCCGCTTCGTCGCGGTGACCCCGGATGATCAGCTCGCGCTGGTCACCAACGCCGGTGATGGAACCGTCTCGGTCATCGATCTCACCACGAATTCTGTGCAAGGCATCATCCCTGTCGGCACCGAGCCCCGGGGCGTGGCGTTCACGCCCAACGGGACCTATGCCTACGTGGCGAACCACACCTCGGGCGATGTGACCGTGATCCGCACGTCCACGAACCTGGTGGTCAACACCATCGTCACCGGCGGCAACCCGATGGCCGTGGCAATCTCGGATGACGGCGACGGCGACGACCTGGACGAGACCGTGTTTGTCACGCGGTTCTTCTCCGAGGTCATTGACCCCATCAATCGGCCCGATGGCTTCAATGATTCCAAAGAAGGCAAGATCGACTACTTCGATGTGGGGAGCTCCCTCAGCCAGCCGACGCCCATCTCGATTCACCGGATCAGCCCCTTGGCCGACTCCGGGTTCACCGCAGACCGCCGACAGTTTTGCCCGGACACGCGCACCGGTCTCGAGGCGGCAGGCACGGTCTTCTTTAGCAGCGGTCCGGACAACACACCGGCCACTGGGGACACAGCGGTTGGTGGCGATCAGGGGGCCGCACTGCTGGCCAACGAGACGTTTTGCCCCGACCCGATCGCCAGCGATATCAGCGATGATGGTTCCACCGCGAACGTCTTGCAGGGGGTCTACCCGAACTACCTGTACGGGGCCCTGATCCGCAACGGAGTCCTCTTTGTCCCCAACGTGGGGGCCTCACCGGAGCCGCCCGTTCGCTTCAACCTCAACGTCCAGGCGCTGATCAGCTCGGTGGACCTAGCCAGCGGAGCCGAGTCGACGATCAACCTCAACAACCAGATCAAGGCTGAGGTGCAGCCCGACGAGGCTGACGCGAACTCCACCCTGCAGCGTGTCTTCGGAAACGACGTGGTCGCGATGGACTCGGATAGCGAAGGCTCGGAATTCTACATCGTGAGCCGGGGCGGCAACTATGTCATACGCGCCACCTTGGACAACGGCCAGCTGACCATCGGCGCGCCGAACGTCGAACGCTTCCAGACGGGCAACCTCCCGAGCGGAATCGTCGTGAGCCGGGATGGCCGGCGCGCGTACACCAACAACGAAGTCAGCACCAGCGTGACTTCGATGGACCTCGTCAGCAATATCGTTCTCACCCGTGACATCGAATCCAGCGCGCCGCCGGTGCCCGGGACCCAAAAGCATCGCAACGTGCTCGGCAAGCTCGCGTTCTTCACGGCGCTGGGCATTCCCGACGACCTCGACACGACAGGCAACGGGTCTTTCGATATTCCGGTCCGGGACATTGTGCCCCTTGCGCACCGCGGCAAGGCCTCGGACAACGGCTGGAGCAGCTGTTCTTCGTGCCACGACGATGGGCACTCGGACAACGTAACCTGGATCTTCCCGACAGGACCGCGTCAGACGCTTCCCCTCGAGGGAACGTTCGACAGCTCCAATTCCGCGGACCAGCGCATTCTGAACTGGAACGCCGTTCGCGGAAGTGTGACGGACTTCAACAACAACTCCCGTGGTGTTCAGGGTGGGGGTGGGTTTACCCAAGCCGTGGACATCGGTGGCGTGGTCACTGACCGCACGGGCGAAGTCTTCAACCACGGACCGACCACGGGGATCAGCGATGCCCTCGATGCGATGACGGAGTGGGTGGCCAACTCCGTGGACTCGCCCTCCATGCCGGAGGGAGACCCGATCTCGGTCACGGCTGGGCGTACGCAGTTCGAAGCGAATTGCGCGAGCTGTCACGGCGGCAACAAATGGACCAAGAGTTCCGTGACCCTCTACGCGAACAACCCGACGTTCAACGAGAACCCCATCGGACCCAACTTCTTTGCCGGGGTTGCACCGATCGACCCCACCCTCAACGTCGGAGGCCCGCAGATCGTTTCGATCGGAGGGGTCCAGTTCTTAGAGGACGTCGGGACTCTCGATCCGGCTCGAGCCCTTGAGATTCGGGGGGCTGGCGCCATCGCTGGCCAATCCACCCAGGGCTTCCCGCCCCTTGGCGGAGCGGGCTTCAACGTGCCCTCACTGCTCGGCGTCGCCTACCACGCGCCCTACCTCCACGACGGCAGCGCCACGACCCTGGAGGAGGTCTTTGCCGTGCATGAGATCGGAGGCCAGGCCATCGACCAGGCGATCTCCGATCCCCAAGACCTTGCCGACCTCCGGGCCTTCCTCCTCAGCATCGACGAGGACACGGCCCCGATCCCGTAGGCGCAGGGCTCTTTCCAGTCGGCTTCGACTACGGAGTCGCACAGCATCGGGAAGTGTCCTCTGGATAGGTATCGTACGAAGAGCATGGGAATTGAGGCTCCCACCGTTTGGTCGTGCGTTACTCCATCGGAGGATACTTCCCAATGGGGTGCGACTTCGCCCGAGGAGAGTTGGGCAACTTTATGGTCTGCCGTGAAGCCAGGTCGCTGGCTTCAGCTCGGGTTTGAGCCAATCTGGGCCGGATCAGGATCTCGGCGTAGTCCGCGAATGCGGTCTTGCCGGGTCCGATGCGAATCCAAAATTGGGCGTGCAGCCGATCACCGGGGAAATAGCCGAGCATGGCGAGGCGACTGTCGCTGAGCTCTTGCAGCAAGGTGGCGGAGCAGGTTTCCGGTCCGCCCGTCGCAGAGAGAACCCGTCGCGTAGCTGGGGGCTTCCGACGAACAGGAAGCCGCCCGAGATGGGTCCAGAGCCGATGATCTGGAAGGTGCTGGTCCGGCCATGGAAAAGCAGCGCGAGGCTACCCAGCAGCACCTGCCTCGCCGCCACTAGGACAGGATCCGGGTTCTAGAGGAAGGCTGTGTCCTGAACACCGACCTGCGAAACGCAATCCAACTGGCCGGCCGGCCGGTCGCTCGGCTGGCAGTAGGTGCCTGATGTGAACGCAGCGGAGGGATCGAACGGGAATGCTCCGATGTCGCGGCGGGTCCCATCAAGATCCAGGGGGGACGGATGGATTGCCCGCATCGATGCAAGGGGAGCCGAGCGTCAGTCGCGCGTCGCTGCCTGTGGGACCAGAGACCAGCGGAATCAAGCTGAGGTTGGCGGCATCTCGGATGCCCCAACTCCAGCTTGCAGTAGAGGAAGTTGGCGGATCCGCCATCGATCGCTGGAGTGTTGTGCCAGACCAGACTGGAGTCGTGGACGCCGCCCAGATCCTCCGCTCCGTTGCCGAGAAGGCTGGTGGCGATGGTGTCGATTTCGGGCGTGCCCCCGCACTGCAGGCCCAGTGGGAGGAGACGACACAGCGCTTGAGGTGAGAGAAAGAGGCCTCTCCTCCGCGGGACATGTTGCTCGAATTGCCGAGCGCAAGTTTGCCGTGGATGAGCGTGCTCTCAGCCGTGCTCTTGTAGAGGCCGCCGCCGTAGGCTTGGTCACCGGTGAGCTCGTAGGCCTGGATTTTGAGACCGGAGCAGGCCAGGAAGCCGTTCGCCAGGCAGCAGGCTGCTCCGCCGAGCTCGGCCCAGTTGTCCTCGAACCTGCAGTCCTGGACATCTAGGGATGGGCCCTGGACCGAAATGCACCCGCCCAGGTGGCGCGGTTGCCGAAGAACTCCAGGCCGCGCACGGTCGGATTCACATTCAGCAGTCTGAGGCCACCCCCAAAGGTCTGGCCTCCAGCTGGAGTCCCCGTCCAGGGCAAGGGGCGAATCGACCGAGAACTCGACTTCAGAAGGAACTGCTGCGACCAATACCACCCCGAACTCTTCGGTCCACCTGGGCACGATCCGTGCATTTGGCAGCCCGATTGCCGCTGACAAGAACCTGATCCTGACCAGCGGGGGCCTGCCCGCGGGGGAGTTCTCCCGCTGCGCTACTGGGTGCACTGCGTCGCGTCTAAGGGTGGAGTTTCGATTCTCCTGAGGAACTTTTCCGGCAGCTCCGAATCGATCAGGCCTGTCTCGGACGGCGATTTGTTGCAGGCAAAAATTCCAAGGTCTAGTTCAGCGAAGCTCCGCCGAATTCAGTGCATTCGCGGTAGATTCGTTCGAGGACCTGCGCAGCGCAGGTCACCACGCTCGGACGAGTCAATCTCTCGAACTCACTCGTATGCTCGCAACTAAGACCTTCTTCCGCTGGGCGATGCCGGTATCAGCGCTCGGTTTCGCCGTCGCTCTCCTAGGCTCTGTCCCCGGCTCCGCGTTCACTCTTCTCGGTCATAAGTTGCCGCCCGGTCAGCGCGACTTTCGGATCTTCAACAACTTCGCGGACGCCAGCGCGAACGACAACCAGGTTCCTGACCCCAACTTCCCCGGAGCCCAGGGCGCTGTGCTCGCGATTTGGAAGGCGGGGGTGGAGTGGGGCAGCCTCCTCCATGCGGACGGCGAGGGGGACCCGCACCAGCCGGGTGACCTGGGCTCGGGCGGAGCCAACTTCGACTTTTCCTACCAGGGCGAGTCGCTGAGCACGGGGAGCATGAGCGAGAACACGCACTCGGCGCTTGCTGGCTCAAGCGGAGGTACCACCCATTTCGTGGAGGTCAGCCCCGCGGGCGGCTGGAGGGCGCGTTACTACGAGACGTGGACCTGGAACGACGGTCCGGGGACCACGATTCCTGGGGGCGATTTCGACCTGCAGTCCGCGGCGGCCAGGAACTTTGGTATCGCGTTAGGACTCGGGAATTCGGCGATTGCCGCGGCGACTATGGCTCCCTTCAGCGCGCCAGGAAACGTGGAGAAGCGCTCGATCGAAGACGACGACATCGCGGGCGTCCAGGCGAACTACGGGGCGGCGAGCCCGCTCAAGCCCATCGTTACCGGGCTCTTGGTGCAGGGCAATCAGATCAGCGTCACCGGTTCGAACTTCGACCCCGTGGACAACACCATCTGGTTCACCCGTGAGCTTGTTCCCTTTGGCGACGGCGATGTGTTGACCCTAACGGGCGTTCCGTCGAGTCTCGGCGGGACGTTTCTGACCGCAGTGATCCCGGCCGACGCCCAAAGCGGCGATCTGCTGGTTCGCAACCAGGTGGCCGGTGCTGCGGGCATTTCCAATGCCTGGCCCTACGCCCTAGATGACTGTCCGCCCCCGACCCTCGCCTGCGACGGCGAGCCCAACTCGGTCAGCGCCACGGGCGCGAGCCTCGCCTTCATGGGCTCCCAGAGCCTGGCTGCGAATGCTGCGAGCCTGGCGGCCGATGACCTTCCACCGGGGACTCCCTACCTGCCGATCCTCGGCACGCAGTCGGCCTCGGTTCCCCTGGGGATGGGCGTGCTCTGCATCGGGTCTCCGATTGTTCGCCTGACGCCTGGGTTCGCCAGCGCCGGGGGGCAGGGGACCATCGCCCTCGACCTGCCGACGCCCGCGCCGGGCACCACGATCCAGTCGGGCGAGACCTGGCTATTCCAGGTCTGGTATCGCGACTCGGTAGGCGGCTCGTCCACGAGCAACCTGTCCAGCGCGATCGCAGTCCCATTCTGTGACTAGCAGAGGCAGAGCCCAGCACTCCACGGCTGGGCCCCAATCCCTGCACTCGGACTGGTCTCAAGCCGGACGATTTTGAAGCGTTCGAGAGGGGTTTCGGATCCCTGGCAGGGATAGGCAGGGGGACGTGTAGCCCGGTTTGCCGTGGAAAACCGCTGGGGACGCGCGCATCCCATGATTGGTACAGGGGGGCGATTCCTAGCCTCAATTGCGTTGGCGCAGCTGGGCGGGGGAGGGCCGGCCAGGAAAATCGGGGGCCGAAGGGTCCCTTCAATACGCCCACGAAGAACGGCGCTGTTTTCGCCACACAATCTGCTCGCGGCTGCTTCGGAACAGTCGCAAGTCCATGTAGCTTGGGGTCTTGCAGACATCCAAGAATCCAGATGTAGATCCCTCGGGCGGGCACGCGCTGCCGGGGCACATCACCCGTTTGGCCCGCCGGCTGCAGTACGGGGATGGGGAGGCTTCGGAAGAATTGCTGGGGCTCGTCTACCAGCGCCTGCGGTCGATCGCCGCGGGGATCTTCGCCGAGCGCTCGGGGAATCCGACCCTGCAGCCGACTCTGCTGGTGCACGACGCGTTCCTCAAGATGCGGGGCAAGACCGGGCGCCTCGATGATCGCGAGCACTTCTACGCGCTGGCGGCTTTGGCGATGCGGCAGGTGCTGCGGGACTATGGACGCGTTCGTTCTGCCCAAAAACGCGGGGGGGAATGGGTGCGAGTCAGCTTGAGTGAGGCCGTCGAACTGCCGGAGGATGAACCCCTTGAACTTCACGAGCTGAATGCGGCACTCGACAAGCTGGGACGCATGAGTCCGCGCCAAGCGCAGATTGTGGAGCTGCGGTTTTTGGCGGGGCTCAAGATCGAGGAGGTGGCCAGCGTGCTCGGCTTCTCGGTGACGTTGGTCGGGAATGAATGGCGCGTCGCTCGGGCCTTCCTGCGGCGCGAGCTCGGAGAGCAGGCGTGAGCGACGCCCACTACCAAAGGGTCACCGATGCATTCCAGGACCTCGTCGATTGCTCGGCGGAGGACCGCAGGGAACTGCTGGAAGCCTTGGGGAAGCAGGATCCCGAAGTGCACCGGGACGTGGTGTCCCTGCTGAAATTCGATGAGCCGAAGGACCCACGGGGCGACGTCTTTAGCGACGACAGGATCAGCTCCTCTAAGGATGCGTTTGAGAAACTGCTGAACGAACATCTCGAGGGAACAACGGAGCGCTCAGAGTCCGAACCGGTGCCAGAATTCGTGGGGCCCTATACGGTGCTTCGAAGAATTGGCCACGGCGGGATGGGCACTGTGTACCTGTGTCACCAGGGTGCTCCACTGCGCCGCAACGTGGCGGTCAAGGTGATTCGCCGCGGAATGGACACGCGGGAGGTCGTGCGACGCTTTGACTTCGAGCGTGAGGCGATTGCCCGCATGAATCATCCGGGCATCGCACGGGTGATCGATGCGGGCACGACCGCGGATGGGCTGCCCTACATCGCGATGGAGCACCTGGACGGGGTGCCGCTCTCGGACTATTGCGCGGGTCGCTGCATGCAGCTCGAGAGCAGGCTGGAACTCTTCGTCTCCGTCTTGCGCGCCCTTCAGCACGCCCATCAACGGGGCGTGCTGCATCGCGACCTGAAGCCGTCCAACGTGCTCGTGGACACGGTGAATGGGCAGCCGGTTGCGAAGATCATCGATTTTGGTCTCGCGCGAGCGCTCGACACCGAACCGGACGAGAAGGCGACGCAGATGGGGCAGCTGCTGGGGACTCCGGCCTACATGAGCCCCGAGCAGTTCGACTCGGACGTCGCCGCTCTGGACGTTCGCACGGACGTGTACGCGGCGGGGGTGATGCTGTTCGAGCTACTCACCGGTGAGCTGCCGTTTCCCGTGGACCCCCGAGCCGGCTTTCTCCAGGCCCTCCAGGAGCGGGCGAGCATGACTGGCCCGGCTCCGAGGCCCAGTCGCCGCTATCGGGACGGGGAGAAAGACTCCGTCCAGCGTGCCGCCGAGCTCGGCTCTCCTCCGGGACGGCTGCGTCGCAAGCTGAGCGGCGATTTGGATTGGATCGTGCGCACCGCCATGGATCCATCCCCGGAACAGCGTTACGCCAGCGTCGACCTCTTCGCGGATGATATTCAGGCCTACCTGCAGCGCCGTCCGGTTTCCGCCGGGCCGCCCCATTGGCGCTATCGATCCCTGCGCTACCTGCGCCGAAATCGGGCGGTGTTGGGGTCCGCGGCTCTGGTGGTCGTCGGGCTCTGCGGAGTGCTGGCGATCTTGCTCCATTCCAATCAGCGGGCCCTCGCTGCTGAGTCGAACGCGAAGAGCCTACTCACCGACGTCGAGAGCCAGAACGTCGTCCTGAACAACATGCTGCAGGTGGCCGATCCGAGGCGCGTTGGGCCGGAAGCGCGCGTCACGGACATGCTCGAACACGGGACCGAGCACGTTCTGAAGAACTACGCGGACCGGCCGCGCGTGATGGCTGGAATGATGCGGAGCATCGGTGGCATCTACCGCGAGCTGGAGGACTGGAGCGAAGCGGAGCGCTGCTTGCAGCTGGGGCTGGAAAGCCAAATGAGAATGGACGTCCAGGATCCGGTCATGCTGGCCCACCATCACAACGGGCTTGCCCTGCTCTACACACGGATGGGGCGTTTCACCGACGCTGAAGAGCACTACCGCAGCGCTCTCGATCAAACGCAGGGCGTCACAGAGCCCGACACGCTGGGCCTGGTCGCTGGCTGGGAGTACAACCTCGGGACGATGCTCCTGAAAGTCGGTCGGGTCGTGCCGGCGGAGGAGATGCTGGCCCGCTCCCTCGAAAGCCACCGGCGCTACCTGCCCGGGAACAAGGTGGGGATTGCGGTCATTCAGGGCCGGCTGGGGGAGATCGCGCTTGCACGGGAGGATGTGGATGAGGGGCTTGCGCTCCTGCGCCGGTCGCTGGATCTAGCCCTCGAGATTCGGGATCCCGGACATCCGCAGATCTGCGCAGCGGAGATGACCCTGGGACGTGCATTTCTGAGGCTCGGAGGCCATAGCGAGGAGGCCCGGAGTCAGCTGAGGGCAGCCCTAGCGAGCGCGCGCCTCGGCTATGGGGATAGCAGCCCTGCGCTGATCACCTACCTGTGCCCGTTGGCTAGCGCGGAACGTCAATGCGGGGATTTGGACCGTGCGGATGTCCTGTTGCTTGAGGCCGAGAAGCTCCTGGGGCCAATCGAGAATGCCGCTACCCTCCCTTGCACCACGGTCTGGAGAGAGCGTGCCTATTGGCTCATTGCAGCCGATCGTCCTGCGGAAGCGATCGAGCCGCTGGAGCGCCTGCGCTCAATCTATGCCGAGATCTATGAGCCCGGCAACCTCAGCCAGGCCGAGGTGGAGAGCATGTTGGCGGAGATCAGGGGGGATGAATCCGCCAATGGGCCGTCGGATTAGCCCATTGCCACCCAGCGGCCCAGCCGGGAACCGGGACCCGAGCTCAGCACGGAAGCGCTGCTGGTGACGGCGAAGCTATTGGGCCCAGGGGGGGCAGGGGCGCGGTGGCGGTGGGTGAAAAGAACGCGGTGATTTCTGACGGCCTCTTCGGGTGGAGTCCGCGTGGGGTGGTAGCAAGGAACTTCGACCCCTCAGAGGTGCAGCGTGCTCCGCGTTCCTGTGGGTCTGGGCCCGAATCGGGTCCCGGACCACAGGGCGGATGGGCGGGAAGTGTGTCCTGGGTGCGGACTCTGAGCCTTGAACATCGACCCCAACGAAACAGAGCCAAGCGAGAACCATGCACTTCAAGTTCTTCACCTCCGCCCTTTTGCTTGCGACAGGATCCGGGAGCCTGGCGGCGAGCCCGGCGCAGGACTCTCTCGGTACACCGACCGAAGCCTGGATTGGTGAAGAAAGCCAGCCACACGTGGTCTACCGGTGGGAGAAGACGGTGTCGCCCAGCGGGCAGGTGACCGAGTCTACGCCGGTAAGCGACCTCTTGGAGTGGGTCGATTCCGGCGCGGGCACGATCAACCTCGACACCTTGGAGGACAGCCGCGGGCGCAGCTACCAGATGGTTGCCGATGCCTGGCAGGAATCAGAGGAGGGGGACGTGCACTACTCCATTCAGCTCGTGCAAGTCGAGGGCCGCACGCTGGCTGAAGCCGAGATCGTCGCGAGTTGGATCGAAACGCACCCTGGCGCGACTGGGGCTGAGCTCGAGGCTTTCCGCAGCCGGAAAAGCCTGCGCGGCGAGCGTCCTAGCCCGCAGAAACTCAGCCGTGAGGTCTCCGACTGGTTTGCACAGGGCGCGATGGACGAGCGCATCCGCGTGACCGTCCGACTGACTTCCGACTTGACGCCGCTGCATCTGCCCAAGGTCGCTCCGAACCTCTTTTCAGAAGAGCCCGCCGCCGCCTTGGCCCAAATGGAAGCGCGCCTGTTCGCCATCGAGCAGCGCAAGACGCTGTTGGCACTGGACCAGGCGCCCATCATCGCAGAAATGGAGAGCCACGGCGGCCACCTCGCGGATGCCCACTGGATCATCAACGGCTTCGATGCGGAGCTGACCTGGACAGCCCTTGCGGCCCTGGCCGCCAACCCTCGGGTCGAGCACATCGAGCGCTTCGACCTCGGCGTCCCCGACGACAACGATCTGCAGGACATGCGTGAGGCAGCTCAAATTCCGCAGCTGCACGACGACGGGCACACCGGCGAAAGCGGCAGCGGCAAAGCCTCCTACAACGACATCTGCCTGGCGATCATCGACACCGACATCCAGATCGACCACCCCGCTTGGGACGACTGGGGAGGGGGCCCCAGCCGACTGCTGTCCACTTGGCGCTGGATCGCAGGCAACTGGTTCACTGTCGCCTCTAGCGCCACCACTGCGTCCTCCCACGGCACCAAGGTTGCTGGGATCGCCCTGGCTGATTTGAGGCACGGTCAAGATCCAACCGTCACCTCCGCCTCCGAACGCCAGGCGCGTACGGGCTTTGCCCCCGAGGCCTCTTTCCACTTCGTAGAGGGGGCTGGCGCGGTCACCTCCATCGAGCACGCCGTGGCGCTGAACCCCGACATCATCAACCTGTCGATCAGCTTCAATACCAACGACCCCTGCAACCTGTTCTCATCCAGCAACGACGCCGTCGACGCGGCCATGCTGGACGGTGTCTTCTTCACCAAGTCCGGCGGCAACAACGGGCACTCGGGGTCGACCTGCAACGTGGGCAACCCCGGCGCCGCAAGCGGGTCCTTTACCGTCAACCAGCTCGACGCTTCCAACGTGCCCCTGAAGAAAGCGGATGCCGCAAACGAGGCCTCCCGCGGCGGGGATAGCCTGAACCGTGGCGTGATCGCGATGGCCGCCTTTGCTGGACCCGAGGCCGCCGCCGCTGCGCAAGGGGGGAGTTCCTATGGAAGCTTCGACACCTCCAGCTCAGCAGCACCGGCGGTCGCCGGTACGGCCGCTTGCCTCAAGGACCATCTGCTGGACGTGTTTGGTTCATCGATCGCCAACCAGGTCGGCTTTCTCTACGCGACCATGTTAATGTCCGCCGACGGCCAGCTGGATGACGGCACCTACGCAGGCACCTCGGACCCGATGGACGAGGTCTATGGGGCCGGACGGCTGCGCATGCGCATGTTCAACGCCAAGGGCATGGATAGCCCCTGGCGCATGCGCCTCTTCAGCCGCACGGTCAGGGACGGCTTGAACTACGGCAACATGCCGGTCAACCCGAGTAGCTCAGGGGTGAACCAGCCCCTACCGAACGACGTAGAGCGGCTGCGCGCAGCCTGTTTCTGGCACGAGCCCAACATTGAGCTCACCGACCTCTTCACGGCGGACATCCGCTTGGCCGTCGAGGAGAGCAACGGCCTTACCTACACCAGTGGCACGGACGATGACCCGCGGCAGCATGTCTATTTGGGGAACGTCGCCGGGGGAAAGGCCTGGAGCCTGAGGCTGATCGGCCACGACGTGCCGCTCAGCCTAAGCAGCGACTACTACCCCTTGCAGCCGAGGCGAAAGGTGTACCTGGCCGTCTACTGGGAGGACTCTGACCGCGACGACAGTGACGGACCCTCCGCCGCTATCGACTGATTCCAGCTTCCTGTAGACCCCTAGAAGAGCCACTCCCATGAGCCCCCGTCTCGTGATCCCCACGTTTGGCCTAGGCGTGCTTGTCCTGGCCCTGGCGCTCCATCGCGCCCAGCCGAAGTCCTCTGCCGCAGTCGCCCCGGTGGATGCCCTTGTCGGTCCGGGGCACACTCCAACCGACAGCCCGGTCGAGCCGGGCCGGGATGCCAAGCGCTCGTTCGAGCTGCTGGCCGCGGCACCGGATATGGACCCTGCGAGGGTCCAGAGGCTGCTTCAGGAAAGTGATCAAATGCGTGTCGTGGCAGAAGAGCAGGGCGTGCAAGACCTAGGGGCTGAGCTGCGGCGCCGCATGGCGGAGATCGAAGTGAGCGAGCAGGAGGCCCGGGCCTTTTTTGGTCAGGAACGCAGCCTCTTCGGTGAGCGCAGCTTCGAGGAGAGCCGCGCCGCTATTCGGCAAATGCTGGTGATCCGCAAGACCCGAATCGAGTTTGCGATTCCCCGTTAGGTCCGGAACTCCCACCCGGCACTCTCGGGCCTGTTCCTCTCAGCCACAGAGCATGGATCGGCACCGCGGCCGGCAGAGTTCGCCGTGTTTGGGATCACCGCCTGGGGCTCGCTTCCACGAAGAGCATGCGCCAGAGGGGAGTGCCCAGAAGCCGGAGGGTGTAGGGCTCAACGCGACGGGGGGTGTAGCTGGTTTCGAGGAGCTGCAGCCAGTGCTGCTGGCTGCGCGGCCAGTCGCCGCGGTCGGCGCGGGCGAGCCAACGCGCTGGGCCCTGGGTTTCAGGGAGCAGCAGGTCCATCAGCAGGAGGCGTCCGCCGGGGGCGGTGAGTCGGGCTAGATTGGCGAGGGCCGCGCGGGCTCCTCCGTCATCGAGGTGGTGCAGGAAGCTGTTCGCGAACACGAGGCCAAAGCGTCTATCCGGCGGATCGAAGGTGCGTGCGTCGGCGACCGTGAAGTGGCCGCGCGAGGCGCTGTGCTTGCGATTCGCGCGTTCGATGTACGCCGCATTCGTGTCGATGCCCACGTAGCCCTTGGGGTCGAACAGCTGCGCGTAGTCGCCGGGGCCGCAGGCGGCGTCCAGCACGCTCGCCTCGCTGCGCAGGGCGGCGAGGTCGCCAATGGGGCGCAGCTTCTGCCGGGCGAAAGGCGCCTGCCACAGGGCGTACAGTGCGGGGTGGTCCAGGGGGTGCTTCACCGGTCGTCGACCTCCACGGTTGACCTGGGCTCGGTGCCCACCAGGAAAGGGCCGATCGAACGCCAGCTCGCGTAGCGGCTCAGCAACAGCTGGAAGAACGCCTCGGAGTAGGGCTCGGAGAACGAGGGCTGCGTGTTGATCACAATGCCGGCGGGGGGATCTTGGACGAGCAACCTGGCGGTCCTCTCCCTGGCCCCGTCGAAGAATGCAAATGGGCTGCGGTGGGAGTCGGCGCGCGCGGAGAGGAACGCGAACTCGGGGGAGTCGGGGCCGGCGAGTAGAGGCCCCTGGCCGCCCTTGTCCGCAAGCTCGCCCAGCACTCGGTCGTAGATTTCGGCCTCCTGCACGGGGACCCGCAGGTGACCCCGCGGGCTGGCGAGTTCCCGCAGGGGGCCTTGGCGATAGAAGCCCCAGCCGAAGTCGGACAGCGTGCTGGTGTGGAGCCAGGTCACGGGGAAGGCGATCGCGAAGGCTAAGCCGAGCGCGCCCGCGGGACGGCCAAGGGGGCGCGCGAGCCAGGCGGCGAGCAGCACCACCAGCGGGGCGGCGTAGGTGAAATAGAGAGGGGAAGAATAGGGGAACTGGATCAAAGCTCCGAAGCCTGCGGCGACCACGAGGGCAGCGCCGGGACCGGGCTCGCGGATGGCGCGCCACGCACCGGCGATGACAAGCAGCACCGGCAGCGCGCGCGCCGTGCTCCAAATGGCGCGGTAGATCGTCAGCTCGCTGGCCCAGGGCAGGACGGCGCAGGCGGCGGCGAAGGCCAGCAGCGCGATCGGCTTGCCGGTCTTCGGCGCGACGCCGATGAGCAGCGCCCAGGGCAGGGCCCAAACGGCCAGGTGCAAGGGGGGCGGATCGAGGGACGCGTGGATCAGCCGCTTGGCCGGAAGCACGAAGATGCCCGAGTAGAGATCTTCGAGGGCATTTGCGCGGGCGTACACGAGGATGAGGGGGACGCAGGCGAGGCCAGCGCCCAGCGCGACGGGCAGGGCGTGGCTGGCGAGAGCACGCAGCCGGTGTCCGGTGGAGCCCCCCGCGCGAAGCTCCCCGGCCACGAGGAGGAGCGCCCCGGCGAGCGGTGGCAGCAAGAAGTGGAAGAGGGTCTCCTGGCTGGCGAGTGGGCCGAGGATTCGAACGAGGACCCAGGCGAGCAGGGCTACCGCCACCGCGTGCAGGGGCAGGAGGGCTGCGGACTTTCCCGTGTCGCTACCCTGGTTTTTGCGCTGCTCTTCCAGCGCCGCGAAGAGCAGGGCGGCACCCAGGGTGTAAAAGCCCGACACCTTGATGCAGATCGAGATCCCCGCACAGGCCCCCGCGAGCAGCCGCCAACGGTGGCCCCGGTCAGCGTCCCCTGCGCGCAGCAGCGCGGTGAACGCAGCTACGGCCAGGATCAGGTGGAACCAGGACGGCAGCGCGGCGGGGTAGTTCGGCACGCCCCAGGCGAAGGCGGCTGTCGTGATCGCGGCAGCGGGCCACGGGGCAGCGAAGCGCCGGGTGAGCGCGTGGAGGCAGGGGACGAGCACCAGCAGCGCTGCCGCGACGAGTGGAAGCCGCAGCGTGCTGAGCCGCGGTTCCCAGGCGAGCAGCGCGGCGTGCAGCGCAGCCAGCCCGCCGGTGTAGGTTTCGGCGAAGTCGCGGTGGGGTAGCTGGCCGTCGAGGATGCGCTGGGCAGATCCTGCGAGCGTGCCCTCGTCGTGGGGGATCCAGCGCTCGCGCCAGCCGCGCATCATCCACGCCGCGGCCGCGACGGCAGCAAGCAGCGGCGCGTGCCTGCGGACGTTCCTGCGGACGTTCCTGCGGGCCGGCGGCTCAGCGGGCATCGTTGAGCTTGGCGATATCGATTCGGCGACGCTCGACCATGGGGACCGCATCGTAGTCCCCCGGGCGCGTGCGCCAGCGGTGTTGATGCCAGGCCCATTGCTCGGGCGACTCCTTGATCCAGCGCTCGTAGACACCGAGCAGCTGCGTGAGGACTGCTCGCACCTGGTCCTGGCCTCCGCGGCGGGGGGGCGGTGCAATCGGGTCCTCGATGATGAGCCGATAGGGGCTGTGGACCCCTGCGCCCGGGGGGAGCACGCAGCGCACAGGAATCAGGGGCAGCTTGGCCGCGCGGGCGAGCGCGGCCGGGGCGGTCATCGTGAGCGCGTCGCGCCCGAAGAAGGGCAGGAACTCCCCGTCGAGGCGACGCACCTCAAGGTCGCAGAGCAGACCCAGTGTGCCGCCGCCCGCCAATACACGAAGCAGTTCGCGCGGCGTGGAGTCCTGGGGTTGGGTGGGCACCCCGTAGCCCGCCCGCATGCGCGGCAGCCAGCCGCCGAGGCCATCCCGACGGTTCACCCGCCCGATCACGGCGCCGCGCACGCCCCTGCGGCGCAGGCCAGCGGCGAGCAGCTCCCAGTTGCCGATATGGGCGGTGACCACGATCGCACCGCGAGTCTCGTCGAGCAGCTGACCGATGTTGCCTTCCAGGCGCACCGCGTTCTCGATCCACTCGCCTTGCTCGCTCGCCGGATCGGCTCCCCGCGCCAGGCGCAGCCATTCGCTCGCTTGACGTGCGCCGTGGGCAAAGCACGCGCGCAGGATCGCCTCGCGCTGATCGGGCGTGTGGGTCGCGCCGAACGCGATTTCGAGGTTGGTCCGCGCCCGGGCGGCGAGCTTGCCGTGTCGCGCGCCCGAGCTGATTGCACCCAGCGCCGGTCGGAGCAGCGCCGCGGGCAGTTGGGCGGCCGTCCGCGTGAGCGCTTCGAGTCCGACGGCGCGTAGCCTGCGCCGCAGGGGCGGGCGGGG
>CAYWNK010000083.1:0-21657 GCA_964459495.1 uncultured Planctomycetaceae bacterium | reverse complement strand
GGCCTGGGTGGGGCGACTGGTCCCAGGCTTGGACTACGACATGTTGCTCGTGGGCAGCTTGGGGACCTGGGTGGCTGCCGGGCCGAAGGTGGCGCCCTTTCGCGGACGCAGAGTTCCTGGAGGTTGTGGTTGACCTCGACTTTCAGAAGCGTTGGGTGCATGTCGTGGACGAGGAAGGGAAGCCGCGGGCCAACACCCGATTCGGCTGGGCGGCGGGCGGTTGGACGAACGGGAATACGTTCTTTGAAACGGACCGGAAAGGGGCCGCGCTCCTGCGCCTACCCGTTGGCGAATACGTCCTGTTCCTGAAGGACGATGCGCGGGACGGAGCGGAGCTGCTATTCCGCTGGCAGACTGGCGATGAGCCCCTGAGGCTGGTGCTGTAGCTCGGGCTAGGCTCTGGTGGGAGGAATGGCGGGGGAGGCCGGAAAATTTCCATGGAGTGCCAAGATCCGATTCCCGGGCGCCGTCGTTTGTGCACGAGTCGATGACCAAGACCCCCGCTTCCCCCGATCCGACCGGGCCAGAGGCCTCTGGCGTGCTGCTAGAGCGCTTTCGGGCCGGAGATGTCGGAGCCTTTACGGCCCTGGTGGAGCGATTCCAGGCACCCCTGCTGCGCCATGCGCGCGGCATCCTTGGGGGCGGATCGAGCCCCGAGGACCCCGAGGATGTGGTGCAGGAGGCCTTTCTGAGACTCGCCCAGGCGCCGCCTGATCTGGCGAACGGGGTTCACGGGGACCCCGCGGCAGGCCACGGACAACTCGCCGCCTGGTTGCACACAGTGACGAGGAATCTCTGCATGGACCTAGCTCGATCGGGAATCAGAAGGCGGCAGCGCGAAGAGCGCGCCGCCGTACACGAAGCGACCGGCGGCGGGATTGCCGCGGTGGACGCATCGGACACGCACGCCGCCGTCGAGGCATGCATGCAGGACCTGCCGGCAGCCCAGCGCGAGGTGCTCGTCCTGCGCCTGCTCGACGACAAGTCCTACGCCGAGATCGCCGCCATCACGGGAAAGAAGGTCGGCACCGTCGGCTGGCTCATCAGCGTTGGGCTCAAGGCCCTCTCCCAAGACGTCGCGCCCCTGCTCTTCCCCACAACCACCACCCTCCGAGGAGACGCCTGATGGCCACCCACGATCACAACGGGGCCGGCGAAGGTCCGAACACTCCTGAGGAAGAGCGCACGGCCCGCATCTGCGCCCACCTGCTAGGCGAGCTGCCCGCCGCCGAGAGCACTCTCCTCGAGGCGGAACTAGCCGCGAACCCCGAGCTGCAGGCCGAGGCAGACCTTTTGGCCGCGACAATCGGCGCCGTGCAGTCCGGCCTGCGCACCGAGCCGGCGCTCCCGGCAGCTGCACTCGCGAGCCTAACGGCCGCGGCGGCGCAGCCACTGCGCGAGCCGCAGCCGGCGGGCCGAGTTGTGCAGGGACGGTTCAGCACTCAGTCAGCTACGAAGGCCGCCGCGGCGGTATTGGTGCTGATGGGCGGATCTTTGCTGTACCTGCAGGGTCGGGTGGAGACTCGGGACCGGGTCACTGCAGTGGCGCTATCGGAGTTCACAAAGAACGGAATGGAACGGTCTCTGAAGGTGAGGCTGGAGCGGTCAGCCCCTGGATCTGCCTCCGAAGCGCCGGCTTCCGGCATGGGCTACCTCGATGGTGGAGCTGCGGGCGAGCCGGGTGTGCTCAATGCACCTGTGCTGCCGGGTGAGGTCCTGAAAGGGACCAAGGGTGCGCAGCCAGGGATCAGGGCTACCGATCTCGGTGTTTACGAAGCAGGGGGTGGTTCCGAGGGATCCGGTGGTCTAGCGGCAGCCGATGCCGCTGAGATCCGGAAAACGCAACCAGTGATCAATGTCCCCCATTTGGAGAGGAAGCGGCTGAAGGCCATAGCTGGCGGCGAAGCAATCCCCGGCAGCGACGGAAGTGTGCGTGCGATCGAGCGTCAGCTTCCCGCGGGCGAATCCACTCCGCCGACGTCTAGGGGGATCTCGGCCGCCGGAGAATTAGCCGCGGAGACGGCGACTACGGGAGTCGGCACCTTCCGAGGACCGGGTGACTCGGCCCCCCCCGGCTCTGGCTCTACCTTGGCTGGTGCGCGACAAGAACCTCAGCTGGTGGATCCGCAAGACGTGAGCCCTCTGCTCGACTACTGGAGATTTGCTGGTACCTCGGCTTCAGGCGGGAAGACCGGCGGCGCAGCACGAGTTGCTCAGCAGAAGGAGTTCGACATGCTCTTTCGGCGAGGGGCGGGTGGTGGCGCTCCGAACTTTGGTGCCTTCTTCGACGAGGGGGCTGGCAGCGGTTACCGCCGCCGCCTGGAGAACTTGTACGAACTGCAGGCTAGCGGCAAATCCAGTGGCTCTACCGATGGACCGGGCTCTCCTGGTCCTAGTGATTTCTACTTGGGACGCGGCGGGAGGCTTCAGAAGCTGAAAGAGCATCAAGTTCCCATGTTGAACGAGGTGCCCACGATCGCGGACCTCATGAGGAGCGAGCGGGAGGAGATCTCCGAGGCCCGCAAGCTGCGCAATGCCCAAGCACTGGCCGAGCACTACCTCCAGCGCTGCCGCCCCCTGCCGGGTGAGCAGCCGCGGGACATGTACTTTCGCTATTGGGGGGACAACCCCTACGTCTACTCCAGCCAGGACTCCCTGGCGACCTTTGCGGCGGACGTCGACACAGCGAGCTACAACCTTGCCCGTCGCTATCTGGTCGAGGGCAAGCTGCCTACCAAGGCCCAGGTGCGCACCGAGGAGTTCGTGAACGCGTTCCAGCCGGATGTGCCGGCCCCCACCGAGGGGACCTTCGCGGTGCAGACCGAGCTGGCGCCCAGTCCCTTTGGTGGGTCGGAGGCGCGCTGGATGCTGCGCGTGACGGTGCGGGGCAAGGAGGTGGCGCGGGAGGAGCGCGATCCGTTGGCTCTGACCTTTGTCGTCGATACGTCGGGGTCCATGAAGGAAGACCAGCGGCTCGAGTTGGTCAAGCACGCGCTGCGCCTGCTGGTTTCGCAGCTCGAGGCCCGGGACTCGATCGCGCTCGTGGCCTTTTCCGACCATGCGCGGCTGGTGCTGCCGATGACGCCCGTGAGCAACCGGGCCGCCATCGAATCCGCCATCCATCCCCTGGCTCCGAAGGGCGGGACCAACGCTGAGGCGGGCCTGACCCTGGGCTATGAGCTGGCCGCGTCGGCGCTGTCCGCGGGGACTCATCACCGCGTGGTGTTCCTGTCCGACGGGGTCGCCAACATCGGCCAGACCAACCAGGACCAGCTGAGCGCAGCCGTTCAGCACCGCCGCGACCAGGGCATCTACCTCAATACCATCGGGGTGGGCATGAACAACCACAACGACGTGTTCCTGGAGCAGCTCGCCGACAAGGGCGACGGCATCTGCGACTACGTCGACGACGGGGCCGCCGTGGAACGGGCTATCGTCGAGCGCTTCACCGGCGCCTTCGTGCCCATCGCCAGCGACGTCAAGATCCAGGTGGAGTTCGATCCCTCCCAGGTCCTACGCTGGCGTCAGATCGGCTATGAGAATCGGGCCGTGGCCGACGCCGACTTCCGCAACGACGCCGTCGACGCGGGCGAGATCGGGGCGGGTCACCAGGTCACCGCGCTGTTCGAAGTCGAGCGTGTGAGCGCGTTCGCAACGAACACACTTCCCCCGAACCCCCTGGCACAGGTGCGCCTGCGCTGGAAACAGCCCAAAGGGGCGGGAATCGATCCCCGCGAGACCACGGTCTTCGAGACCGACCATGCGGTCGGGGCCGGCTCGGGCGTCGGGCGCTTCGCCAGCGCATCCCCTGGCTACCAGCGGGCGGTTCTCGTCGCCCAATACGCGGAGGTCTTGCGCCGGTCGAGCCACGCGACCAGCGACTCGGTGGCGAGTCTCGTAAGGGAGCTTGAGCGCGTCACCGAGCTACCCGGCCTAGCCGGCGATCAGGACACGGTCGAGCTGCTCCAGCTGGTGAAGACCGCTGCAGTCCTGGGCGCTGGCCAGCGCCTGGAGCTAGACGCATTGGGTCAGACCGTGGACGAGTACCAGCGCCACCTCTACCTCAACGCCCAGCTGCGCATGGCCCAAGCGAGCATTGACGACGAGCGGCAGGCCCAGCTGAAGGCAACCAACGATGCCCTCGAGCAGCGCATTCGCGAGCTTTGCCTCGAGAAGGCCCTGCGCTAAGGGCGTTGCCCTCCATGTCCCCCGCGCCGGGAATCCGGCGCGGGGTCTAGGGCGTGCCACGGAGCATGGGCCAAGAGCTGTAGACGGCGGCGAGGGCAAAGCACGGGAGCCCTGCCAGGCTAAGCCCGACAGCATCGACTCAGCGCCCGCTGACGGAGCAGCCTAGGGCCACGGGATCCGGAAGGGGGCTGGGCCCAAGGACCGCAGAGGGCGAACGCCAGCGCGGATGGGAGCCAGGTCGAGCGATGGGAGCATACGGTCATGCCCAACGCGGCAGCGACCCGCGGAGTCACCGAACCGGGTTAGGATGGGGTGCAGCCGAGCCGTGGGAAGCGGGCTGGCTGGTGGAAATCCGGCTTGTCGCCGGGTAGCGGGGCGCACGAGGCGTAGCGGCGCCCCCCCCCGGCTCCGTGGATGGTGCAGGCGTTGCCGGCGAGGAATGGAGAGGGGAAGGCGGCCATCGGGAAACGGGCGCTGCCGAGCCAGCGCCCCTTGGTGCGTTGGGTCTCGACGTGCTCGGGCAGCGGGCAACGCTCCGCTTGGCGGATGCCGCGGAGGTAGAGCGCGAGCCAGTGACCGGCGGGGCCGAGTTCGAACTCGAAGTAGGTGCCGTCGGTGGCGAGCAAGAAGAGCTCGACCACCTCGTAGTCCCACAGCCCGTCCGTGGGGCCTGGCGCGCCGGGGGGGAGGGGGTCGCCGTGGAGCGCGGCCTCGATCTCAATGCTCAAGGTCTGGGGCGCTTGCTGCACCCGGACGGTGGCGCCTTCGGAGGAGTCCAGGGGGGAGCCGTCCCAGAGCTGACGGACCGCGAACTCGTGCTTCCAATTCGAGACCTGCGACATCTGGACAGCGTAGCGAGCAGTGGCGAAGGGGGGGCGCCGGGGAGCGCACACGTGGCGGGGACTGGCCGATCCCGGCATCCGGCGAGCGCTGCGCATCGAATGGGCACTCATGCAAGGCTGGACCTACGCGCGCGCGCGACTGTGGACGGGTGTTTCCGGGGTTGGGACGTTTGTCGTCCTCGCGGCGACGGCTCTGGTGATGGGCTGGATTCCAGGGCTGTTCGAGGGGGTTGGCTCGACCCTGGGGGAGCAAGGCCTCGCTCTGTTCACTGGGCTCCTGATGGCAGGGGTGGTGGCACTCCCGTTCGATATTGCGGGCGGATACGCATTCCCGAAGAAGTTCGGCAGGCCGCACCCCGGCGCGGCGGCGTTTGCGCTGGGTTGGCTACGCGGTGTTTCGATCCTTGCGGCTCTGTCCACCCTCAGCGGCTTGGCGCTTCTATCGGCCGGTCGTGCCGGCGGGCGACCGCTTGCCCTGGTGGTGTTCGCATTGCTCTGCGCGGCTTGGATCGCCCTGCAGGAGCCGGTCGCCCGGCTGGTGGGCGGCCTGCGGCGCGTGGATTCGGACGGCGCCGCAATCGTATTGAAGGGCCAGGATCCGGCTTTCTCCGGCGGCTTTGCCGGCCTCTCCTTCAAGCCGGTCGTGTCCGACCGCTGGGTGCGCGAACTCGCGCCCGCGGACCTCAAGCTGCTCCTGCAGCGCAGGCGGAGCATCCTGTCGACAGGTGCTTGGGGCCGCACGCTCGCCGCGGCCATCCTATGGAACGTGACCGGGCTCGGCCTTGCGAGTCTGCTGCCGGGGGCGGGCTTCGCCAACCTGGCAGCCGTGGTGACCACGGCAGTGGGCTTCACGCTCTGGACCTTCGTCGGCCTGCTGGTCCTACCGACTCCGAGTCGTCAAGCGACCTTGGACGCGGACTCTCTTGTTGCGAACGACACTGCTGCGCAGGATCAGCTCGGTGCTGTGGTTCAGCGCCTCGACTTGCTCCAAGACGACGAGCCCGAGCGCTCTGCTGGTCTGGAGTCAGTCTTCCACCCGATTCCCTCGGTGGGCAATCGCCATCGCGCGCTGCGGGAGGGCGGCCGCGGTCGACCCTCGATGTGGCACTTGGCGCGCACGGCGCTGTACATGAGCCACGCGGGTCTGTCGCTGCTGCCACGGGCGGTGCACTGCAATGCAGGGCGGCCGGAGCTTTGGGTGTATCTACCGAGCGACGGATAGTGGCCCACCAGAAAAAGGACCTACCCACCAAGACGTGCGCCGCCTGTGGCCGGCCTTTTGCCTGGCGCAAGAAGTGGGAGAGGGTGTGGGATCAGGTTCGCTTTTGCAGCAGGCGCTGCCAATCCACAAAGGCTTCGGTGGGGCCCCCAGGTGGCCCTAGGGGGGGTGCTCGGGCCTGATTCACTCCCTTTTGGGATCTCGCGGTTCTACGTTTTTCATACACGCCCTAGGATCTGGGGCATGATCCGAAGCGCAGCTGCTGTCCTCTTGATGGGGACTTTCTTGAACTCGAGCTTTCTCCCGTCCGCCCATGGGTCGGCCCTGACTCGGAGCTTTGACCGGACGAAGGATCTGGTCCAGGAGCTGTTGGATGTTGGCGAGAAGGTCACCCGGGAGCAGTTCCAGGAACTTGCGTCAATCGGCACGCTCAAAGCGGCGAAGGGCCTCCACAAGGTGATTGACGACGTGCGCAGCCCTTACCGGGTGCGCATCGGCTACCAGGCCTTTGTGGCCTTTGCCAAGGATGCCGAGGTCCTTGAGTTTGTCCTGAAGGCGCTGCGCAAGGATGCGCTTGGTCACAAGAAGGAATCCCACCGCTTTGGGGCGGCGCTTGGGCTCACGCGCCTGGGGGCGAGCGCCCATGAAGCGCTGATCGAGATCACGGAAAAGGCTGAGGATGAGAAGACTAGGCGGATGGCGGTGGCTTCGGTCATCGATCCACTTGCCAGGCGCGCCGACGCGAAGGCCCTCGACCTGTTGTTCAACAACACTCCGCTCGAGGGGAACACGCGATCACGGCTGCTCAAGGCGCTCGCCCAGGCTGTCAAGAACCCTGAGACGGGTGAGGCTGTTGTGGAGAACCTCGCTGATCGCCTGGCGGATCGAAGAGCCAGTACCGCCATCAAGGCGCTGCTGCTCGAGATCCTTGCGGACCAGCCGACTGAGGAGTCCACGAAGGCGATCTTGGGATGTCTCAGGCACGAGAGTCCGGAGGTTCAGTTGGCGGCGATCTCGATCGTGGGCGCGATGGGGGATCCCGAGCACGCCGATGAACTGGAGTCGTTGACTCGAACGAAAGACGACGACGCCGTGGTGCGTGGAGCGATCGCATCCCTGGGGCAGATCCTGCGCGACGATGAAAAGCAGCTGCGCCAAGCAAGACGTTGGGCCAAGGACAAGCGGCCGGGTGCTCGGATGGGCGCAGCCTTGGCTCTGGCCTACGGAACCGACCAGCGTTCGGGGGAGAGCCTCCGGGAGCTCCTGTTGGACGAGGACTGGCGCGTTCGCGCCGAGGCACTCATCCAGGTCGGCAGCCAGCGTAGGGCCACCGATATTCCGGTCTTGATCGAGCGCTTGGGCGCCGAAAACGGTCGCTTGGGCAGCGATGTCGCCCTGGTCTTGCGCCAAATGACTGGAATGGACCACGGACAGACGGCCAAGCGTTGGAGGGCCTGGTGGGAAGACAAAGGCGCTTCCTTTGAGATGCCCACCCTCGAAAAGGCACTGGCTGCGATGGCCGAGCGTGAAAAGCGCGGAAGGTCAGACCGCAGCGCGGCCAGTTTCTACGGCCTCAGCGTTCGGTCCAATAGCGTAGCGTTCGTGATCGACGTATCCGGGTCGATGAGCGCGAAGGCGAAAGGCCGGGCGAGCACCCGCCAGGGGGGGAAGACCCAAACACGGCTTGAGGTTGCCAAGGATCAGCTGGCGACCACCGTGGAGGGGCTGGGCGAGGGCGTGAATTTCAACATCATCGTCTACGGCACCCGCGTGAGGACCTGGTCTTCGGAACTAAAGTCGATGGGGAAGAAGACGCGGCAAGGCGCGCTGGATTTCGTTCAAGAGATCGCGCTCGCCGGCGGTACAAACACGTTTGGTGGGCTGATGGCCGCCTTTGGAGACGCGGAGGTCGATACGATCTACCTGCTCTCGGACGGGCAGCCCAGCGCCGGCGAGTTGCGCAACCCCGACGAAATCCGCGAGCGCATCAAGCTGTTGAACGCCACCAGGAAGGTCCGCATCCACTGCATCTCGATCGGGCAGGCCAGTGGATTCATGCGGGAGCTAGCCAAAGACACGGGCGGCCGCTACGTCGAGGCGCTCTAGGCGGCAGGATCGAGGGGCTAGGAGCCTGCTTCGATGCCCCTCAGGAATTCAGCGGTTTGCGTCTGGAACCAAGCGGGGCGCTCCATGGGCAGCAGGTGTCCAGCATTCGGGGCGTCGACGCGGGTGAGCGCCTCGATGCCGGCCTCCAGCATTTCGGCGATGGAGTGAATGTCCGGCTCATCCCGCTCGCCGACGAGGAGGAGCGTGGGCACCGAGAGCTCTTCTAGCCTCACGATGGCGGGCGGTGAGAGGGCTTGTTCGGGGTCGCTGCGCAGCCAGGTTGCCGCGTTGTCAAGGGCGAGCATCTCAAGGCGCGGGGCGAGCGCCGCGTTTTCCATCGCGGGGGCGAGGTAGCCGTGCCGGAGCCAGGCCTCGCTAACGCGGTGCGGCTCGTTGCTGTTCCGTGCTTCGGTGATGGCTGCGAATGAGTCGGTGTCGAAGCGAAAGCCCGAGAGGCCGGGCCCGGAGAGGACCAGGGAGCGCACCCGCTGGGGTGCTTCCAGGGCTAGGTCGATGGCGATACGCCCACCAAGGGACAGGCCCACCAGGTGGGCGCTCTCGACGTCGAGCGCCTCCATCAAAGTCCACAGGTCGACGTGGTGCTGGTAGGGATGGTCCGCCCAATCCGAGCGGCCAAAGCCGCGGACGTCGTAGCGAATGACGTCGAAGTCCTGGGTCAAGGCGGCGAAGGTATCGTCCCACTGTCTCAGGTCCATTTGGGCGCCCTCGATCAGGATGACCGTGGGACCGCTGCCGGCGCGCTCGACGTAAAGAGAGACATCGGGTTCGACAGGGATCCAGTCGACCTCGATGCCGGAGATCGTCTGCCTGGGCTGAGCGGCGGGGTTGGAGCCGCAAGCCACGAGCAGGGCAGTGGCCGGGAGCAGAAGAGCGAGCTTGGGACCTAGCATGGGATTCAGGTTAGCCCGAATTCCCTACGCTGGGGGGCGCGGCACCTCTCCGGACCTGGAAGGCCGGGAGGGGCGTCGTCGCTGACGTTCTACCTGTCTCGGAACCGATGCTCGCGGTCGATCCCGGCCGGCCGCGGGGAAACGAAGAAGGGCCCGAATCGCGTGATCCGGGCCCCCGTTCGGCATGCTTCGCTAGGGCGCGGGCCTAGCGCTTGACCTCGTTCAGGTCCCAGTCGTAGGTCGTGTAAGCGAGCTTGACGCCGGATGTGGTCTTGAGCCAGCCGACGGATTCTTCGGGGCCGTGTTCTGCGATCCAGGCCAGGACCTTCGCGTCCTTCTTGCCGAAGTCCTCACTGAACCAGTCGAAGATCTTCGAGACCTTGACCCGTTTGGCCTTGGGGTCAAAGCTGTTGCGCTTGGGATCGCCGAGCCAGATCTTGGTCTGCTCGGCAAGCTGTTCCTCGAGGCGCGGGGCGACAAATGCTTCCTGGCGCAGGGGCGGGCAGCCGACCGAAGCGCAGTTGATCGCTGCGTGGACGCGAGGATCCTTGAACTCGGGGCGCAGAATCTTGTGCTCGATCGTCTCCAGGTTGAGCTCTTTCTTGCCGAGCTGCGGGGCAAGGTGTTGGAGCTCGATGAAGCGCTTCTCCCAGGGGCCTGCGGAGAACAGCCCGCCGATGTCCTTGATGCTGTCCAGTGGGTACTTGTCGATGACCAGCTTGAGCGTGTACCCGTTGTAGGCGTTGATCCAAAACGCGAACTTCTGCTGACGAGAGAAGAGACGGAACTCGGCCGCCGTGACGGCTTCGAGACCCGCCAGGTAGCCCTTGAGGGTCTTCTCGTCCTTGGCGAGCGCACGGTAGTCAACTCTGTCACCCACCATGTGCTTGGCGAGGACCTGGGTCAGGGCGGTGTGCTCGTGATCGAACTGGGTCTGGCGCGGTGCGGCCTGGGCGAACGGGATCGCCAAGGCGAGCGTCAGCAGGCTCAAGATGAGGTGTTTCATAGCAGCGGTGGAAAAGGGTGCTCGAACTGCGGTACGTCGAAAACCAGTTGTCGGTGACGGAAGGTGGAACAGTCGATCGAAGCTAGTGCCGGTTGACTGCGTCTTAGCGTAATCTTCACGTCACAGTTCTAGCGTGGAATCCATGATCAACGCGCAGAGCCCCCCCGCCATGGCTAAGGCATCGATTCTGATCATTGAGGACGACCCCGACATCGTCGAGCTCCTCCAGTACAACCTCGAGAAGGAGGGGTTCCCAGTGCGTACGGCGGGGGACGGTGAGACCGGTCTGCAGGCTGCCCGGCGCTACAAGCCCGGCATGATCCTGCTGGATTTGATGATGCCCGGCATGGATGGCCTTGAGGTCTGTCAGCACCTCAAGCGTGATCCGAGCACCTCGTCGATCCCGCTGATGATGATCACGGCGAAGTCCCAGGAGAGCGATGTCGTCGCCGGCCTGGAGCTGGGCGCCGATGACTTTCTCTCCAAGCCTTTTAGCCCGCGGGAGGTCGTGGCGAGGGTCCGAGCGGTCCTGCGGCGTGGCCAGGGCCAGGCGAAGCACGTGACCACGCGTATCGAGCTCGGCTCGGTTGTGCTGGACAAGGATCGCTACGAGGTCGAGGTCAGCGGGGAACTGGCCGAGTTCACCCGGGCTGAGTTTCGTTTGATTTGGGCGCTCGCCAGCTCGCCTGGGCGCGTGTTTGCCCGGAACGAACTGGTCGAACACATCACCGCCGGCGAGACCTTCATTTCCGACCGGAACGTGGACGTCCACGTGAGCGCCGTGCGCAAGAAGCTCGGTGGTTCGGGGGATTTGATCCGAACCGTGCGCGGGGTTGGATACAAGATCCGGGACTGAAACCGAGTTCTTCCCCCCAGCTCCCCTAGCCCGTGCTCCGATCGAGGTCGTTCTGGACCCTGTTCGGCAGCTATGCCGCCCTCGTGCTGCTGGCCGCCGTCACCATTGGGTCGCTGACCGTCAGCGAAGTGCGTCGCAGCCTTTGGGCGGCGACGCAGGACTATCTCGAAGCCCAATGCAATCTGCTGGCACCGCTCGCGGCCGATGACTTCGCAGGGGAGCTCGGTCCGGAAGAAGCCGAGCGCTTGCGGTCGGTTGCTGAGGCCAACAGCGTGCGGATTACGTTGATCGAGCGAAGCGGCAAGGTGCTGCTCGACACCGAATGGGACACGGGGGTCATGGACAACCATCTTGGCCGTCCTGAGATCCAAGAGGCTCTCAAGAGCAAACGCGGCCACGACACCCGCAAGAGCGCGACGCTGGGCTACTCGCTGGTTTATGCCGCCTATGTTCCGGCGGGCCCCAACGCCGGAGTGATTCGTGTTTCCCAATCCACCGAGACCGCGGACCGCCGCATCGCTCGTGCGATCGGTCAAGTGCTCACTGGAACGGCGATCGTCGCCGTGTCGGCTCTCCTTCTCGGCTTGTTCGTCGCTAGCCGCCTCACACGTCCCCTGTCGGTGATCTCCGACGCTGCACTCGCCTTCGAAAGCGGGGACTTCGAACCCAAGAACCTGGACTTGCCGAGTGGCGAACTCGGTGACCTGGGCAGAGTACTGAATCGAATGGGAGTTGAGATCCACGCTCGCATGCGCGAGCTGCAAAAGGACGAGGGGCAACTGCGTGCAATGCTCGCAGGGATGGTCGAGGGCGTGATCGCGGTGGACGAGGAGGATCGCATCAGCTTCTCCAACGCCGCTGCTCGCCAGCTTTTCAACCTGGGGCATCTGCGCGTCGATGGGCAGAGGCTGTGGGAGTTGATCCGGGTGCCGGGGCTAGACGGGCTGATGGAGCGTGCGCGCGGCAGCGACTCCGCGGCGCACTGCGAGCTCGGACTCGCCTGGGACGGCGCGGAGCTCACGATTCTGGCCAAGGCCCATCGCTTCGTCACCGAAAAGGAGATCGGCGTGGTGATCGTCTTCGAGGACATCACCGAGCTACGCCGGCTCGAGGGGGTGCGGCGTGACTTCGTGGCGAACGTCAGTCACGAGCTGAAGACTCCCTTGACCTCGATTCGCGGCTACGTGGAAACGTTGATGGACGGCGCGCTGCACGACGAAAACAACAACCTGCGCTTCCTCGAGAAGATCGACCAAAACGTGAAGCGCCTGAGCGCGCTGGTTGTGGACCTGCTCTCCCTCGCCCAGATCGAGGAGCGCGAAGTCGACATGCCGAGCACACGGGTCGACGTGCGTTCGGTCCTGGCGGGGATCCTCCGGCGCCACGAGGAGGATTCCCGAGCGAAGAGCATCGAGATCGAGGTTCGGCTGCCCCCTGGGCCCTGCGCGGTACTCGCCAACGAGGAGGGCGTGATTCAGGTGCTGGAGAACCTGGTGGGGAACGCCATCAAGTACACCCCCGAGAAGGGGCACGTCTGGATCGAGTACACGGACGAGGGAGACGTCGCCTCGATCGACGTTCACGACAACGGCGTTGGCATTCCGCCCGAAGATCTCGAGCGCGTTTTCGAACGCTTCTACCGGGTCGACAAGGCCCGCAGCCGCGACGTGGGCGGGACCGGGCTTGGTCTGTCGATCGTCAAACACCTCGCCCAGTCGATGGGTGGCGAGGTCAGCGTCGAAAGTACGCTGGGAAGGGGCTCGACGTTCACGGTGGAGCTGCCCTCGACGGACTGATCGCAGCGGCCGCTCAAAGCCCGACCTGGACCCTGACGAATACCGTGCGCAGGTCCGCGTCTCCGGCGCGCGTCTGCTGCCAGTGCAGCATCCAGCGCGAGCGTTCGCTCAGCTGGAGGTTGAGGCCGAAGCTCAGATCGTTCTGCGTGCCGCCTTCGATGCCGCCACCGTCGAGGTCTGTGCGGCCCACGCGCGCGGCGAGCTCGAGCGCCCCGTTGGGGTTGGTCGGTAGGAAGCCGCGGAAGGTGCCGTTGCCCCGCCGATAGCTGCGCGTCTCGCCGCCGGGCCTCCAGGAAGCTCCCATGTAGGCGCCGGTGAGAAAACCATCCCCGGCTTCGAGCCCGATGTCGGCTCCAAACCATTCAGCGCTCAGCGTCCATCCGTCCCGCTGCCAGGCCGCCTCCAGTCCCCCGAACAGGCCGTCGGCTCCGTCGAGGCTGCCGGTGTCGATCTGCCGTGGGACCAGCACGCTGCCAGCACGCGAGCGCAGGCGAATGCCCTCATCCCGGTAGCTGAGCCAGGTGCCCAGGTGGACTAGCGTCTCCTTCGGCTCCGTGCCGCCGTCGATCCACGTGAGCCGGGTGGTGACCGACCGTCCCTCGCCGTCCAGGTCGAGCGTCGCCTCATCGGCTTCGCGGTACACCCCGGCCCAGCCGGACCAGGGGCCGGAGCGAATGCTGGCGGTCAGACCCATGTTGCGTCCCGGGCTGAAGGCCTGGCTGGGGGCGCTGCGCTCGGGGAAGGCGTTGAAAGGCAGGCCCTGGAGCGCCTCCAGCCCCGCGGGCTCGCGGTGGTGGCCCCCGCGCAGGGTCACGCCGGAGATCGTGGTTTGGGCATAGAGCTCCTTAAAGTCGACCTCACCAGCGGAGAACTCCCACTGGGAGCGGACTCGGAAGCTGGGCGTCCGCAAGAGGGACTGGATGCGCGCACTGCGGATCCCGGTGTTGTTCTCGGCTTGGCTGCCGTCGTTCTGGGTGCCGGAGGGCACCAGAGCCTCAAGGAAAACCCTAGCCCGCACCTGGAGCACGCTCGGGCCCGGGGCTTCCAGCACCAATTTGTTGTCCCAGGTGGCGCTCCAGGGCCCCGCAACGGGGGTCGGAGCTTCTTGAATGGCTCCCAGCACGAGGAGTAAGGGCCACATGGGGACCCGAAGCCTACCCCAGCCCCAGGCGATTAACACTCCCTTGATCTTTGGCTGTCCCGTGATTCACGGAAGGCGACGAAGGTCCCCGCAGATCCAAACCCCGCGGCCGACTCACGGCCGCTTCCCCTACGGATACTCCGACGTGAAAACCTCCTTCCTCCAGCGCGCTGCTACCTCTCTCGTGGCTGCAGGCGCCCTCCTCTCCCTCGCCTCCGCCCAGGTCGAAGTCGACAAGGCGCTGCCCAAGTACAAGCCGGCCACTGGCGTTTCGGGCACAATCAAGAGTGTCGGCTCCGACACGATGAACAACATGATGGCGCTCTGGGGCGAGGCCTTCAAAGGGCACTACCCCAGCGTCCAGATCGAGGTCGAGGGCAAGGGCTCGTCCACCGCTCCCCCGGCCCTGATCGAAGGCACCTCGACCTTTGGCCCCATGAGCCGAGAGATGAAGAGCGAGGAGATCGACGAGTTCAAGAAGAAGTACGGCTACGGTCCCGTGGCGCTGCCCACGAGCATCGACATGCTCGCCGTCTACGTCCACAAGGACAACCCGATCCGCAGCCTCAGCCTCCAGCAGGTCGACGCCATCTTCTCCAAGAGCCGCAAGGGCGGCGCCGACCAGGACATTCGCACCTGGGGCGACGCGGGCCTGACGGGCGAGTGGGCCGACAAGCCCATCAGCATCTACGGCCGCAACTCGGCCTCCGGCACCTATGGCTTCTTCAAGAAAAAAGCTCTCTTCAAGGGCGACTTCAAAGACTCGGTGAAGGAGCAGCCGGGCAGCGCCTCGGTGGTCCAGGGCATCGCCAGCGACAAGTACGCCATCGGCTACTCCGGCATCGGCTACAAAACCGCCGACGTGAACGCCGTCGCCCTGTCCTTGGACACAGACTCCAAGCCGATTGGCGCGGCCCCTGAGAACGCCTACAGCGGTGAGTACCCCCTGGCCCGGCGCCTCTACACCTACGTCAACTACAAGCCGAACACGGAGTTGGACCCCCTGCGGGCCGAATTCCTGAAGTTCGTGTACAGCCAAGAGGGCCAGAAGCTCGTCGTCGAAGACGGCTACTACCCCCTTCCCGCCAAGATGGCCGAGCGGGCGATGAACTCCGTGAACCTGGCCTGGCCCCAGGTCACCGAAGCCAGCTCGAAGCGCTAGCTCTCGAAGGCCTGATTCCCGCTAGACTATTCGCCGCCGCCCGCAGTCCGCGGGCGGCGGCGATTCGCTTTTCGGACCTCGGCCCTACCCGCCACCCCATGAGTCAGCTCGGACGGAAGCAGCGCGCGCGTGTGACGCGCCGCGGAGCTCGGATCGGCGAACGCGTCGCTCGGACTGCCATCACCGTTGGCGGCATCGGGACGATCGTTGCGGTCAGCCTCATCTTCCTGTTCCTGGTGTGGACCGTCATCCCCCTTTTCCGGTCGGCCCGGATCGACGGCAGGGACAGTGCACCGGTCACGGTCGAGGCTTCGGGGGAGGTGCAGGCGATGGGCGTGGACGAGGAGCGGCGCATCGCCTGGGCCTGGCACGCCGGCGGCGACCTCGAGGTGCTTGAGGCACGCGGCGCCGGAGTCCTGCGCGTCGAGCGTCCTTTCGGCGACGCAGCGCCGACGTCCCAGGCCTTTCCCCTGGATGGCGACCAGGCTGTCTTCGGTTTTGAAGGCGGCAGCGTGCAGGTCACGCGCTTCGAGTTCACCTCCGAGTACATCGAGGTCAGCTCCGCGCCCGCGGAACTCGCTGAATTGGAGTCGGGTGATGCCCTCCCCTACAGGGGGGGCATGGCCGAGCGCACCCAGGTCGGGCAGATTCGCTTGACCCAGCTGGAGGTTGAGCCGTCCGATCCAATCCAGCTGGATTCGGACGCGGCGGTGATTTCGATCGACCAGGTTTTTGCGCCCACTGGTCACTTCATTGCGACCCTGCAGGCGGACGGCAGCTTGGCGCTTTCGCGCGTTCGTGAGCGCGAGAACATAATGACGGGGGAGATCACCCGCAGCCTCGCTGGCGCGGACATCTCGGCCGTGGCTCCGGAGGATGTCGGATCGGCAACGTTTGTGCGGGTCGCAGGCCTTGGCAATCAGGTGTTTGTCGGCTGGCCCGATGGCCGCATCGCGCATTTCGATGTGCGCAAGATGAAGGAGCCGCGCCTGGTCGAGGTGGTGGATGTGGTCAAAGACCCAGCCGCCACCCTGACGCGCCTGGACTGGATCGGCGGGCGCATCACCCTGGTGGCGGGAGACAGCGAGGGCGGGCTGGCGACCTGGTTTGCTGCCCGGCCGACCGTCGCCGAGGGCGAGGACGACACCGAGGCCGTGCTCGTCTGCGCGCACCAGCTGCAGGAAGCGAACGGTCATGCCGTGGTCGCGACCGCGGCGTCGCCGCGCTCGCGGCTCCTGTCGACCGCTTTTGCGGACGGCACGGTGCGGCTCTACCAGTCCACGCTGGGCGAGGAACTCCTGTCGGAACAGGTTTCGGGCCGACCCATGGCGATCGTGGTCCCGCCCAAACAGGACACATTGCTGATCCGTACGACCGAGGACCTGGCGACGATCGAGATGGAGCTCTTCCACCCCGAGGTCAGTCTCAAGAGCCTCTTCTACCCCGTGCCTTACGAGGGCTACGCTGAGCCCCAGCACTCCTGGGAGTCTTCGGGGGGCACGGACGACTTCGAGCCGAAGCTCGGGCTGGTCCCGCTGGTGTTCGGTACCCTGAAGGCAACCCTATACTCGATGCTGTTCGGGGCGCCGCTCGCGATACTGGCTGCGCTGTACACCTCCGAGTTCATGCACTCACGGTTGCGCTCATCGGTGAAGGCCACCGTCGAGCTGATGGCCAGCCTGCCCAGCGTGGTGCTCGGCTTCCTGGCCGCCCTGGTCATCGCTCCCTACGTGCAAGAGATTTTGCCGGCCGTGTTGACGGCGCTGTTCTCCGTGCCGCTGGCCATCCTAGCCGGCGCCTACCTTTGGCAGTTGCTGCCCGCCAACCGGGCCGTGAAGTGGTCGGGATGGCAGCGCTTTCTAGCGATCGGCATGACGCTGCCTCTCGGCGTTGCGGCTGCGGTGGCACTGGGTCCCCTGCTCGAATCCCTGGTGTTTGGCGGGGACGCCGAGGGCTGGCTCGACGGCCGGCAAGAAGGTGCAGCCGGCGGCTGGACATTCCTGCTGCTTCCCCTTGTCGGGGTCGTGGTCGCCTTGCTCGCGGGGTTTCTCCCCAAGGCCAAGCCCCAATCGGGGCCCGAGGGGCGCAAGCGAAGTGGCCGGGCCAGCCTCTTGCGCTTTGCTGGCGGCATGGTGATCACGCTCCTGGTGGCGATGGCGCTCGGATTCGGCCTCGACGCATCCGGCTTCGACCCGCGCGGCGGCATGGTCGGCACTTACGTGCAGCGCAACGCTCTGATCGTCGGCTTCGCGATGGGTTTTGCGATCGTCCCGATCATCTACACGCTGGCCGAGGATGCCCTGTCGGAGGTGCCCAGCCAGCTCCGTGAGGGCAGCCTTGGCGCGGGCGCCACCCAGTGGCAGACCGCGGTCCGGATCGTGATCCCCTTCGCCATGAGCGGGCTGTTCTCGGCGGTGATGATCGGTCTCGGCAGGGCGGTGGGAGAGACCATGGTCGTGCTGATGGCCGCGGGCAACACCGCGATCCTGGACCTGAATATCTTCAACGGTTTCCGGACCCTGTCGGCGAACATCGCCACGGAGATGCCGGAGGCCGTGCGCGGCAGCGCCCACTACCGAACATTGTTCCTGGCGGCGCTGGTGCTGTTCGCCATGACCTTCGTCCTGAACACCGCGGCCGAGCTGGTGCGCCGCCACTTCCGCAAGCGGACCCAAGCGCTATGACGGACCTCCTGGACGCTCCGAACGAGCCCAAACCCGAGCGTCGCGCGCGGCCGCGCCGGCCGCGGCGTGGATCGCCTCTGCAGGCCCAGGGCGAACCCATGGTTTGGCTCACCGGCGGAGCCCTCGCGATCTGCCTGCTGATGATCTTTGGGCTGCTGGGCCTGGTGGTCTATCAGGGCGGCAGGACGTTCTGGCCGAACAGCATTGTCCAGCTCGAGACCGAAACCGGTCAGAGCTTCCTGGGCGTGGTCAGCCGCACGGAGTGGTTCGAGCCCGGTCCCGAGCTGCTCGATTCGGTTTCGGACGAGCAGCGCGCCGTGATGATGAAGGACATGGCGGAGCACGAGGGCCGCAGCCTGCGTCGCCTGGTGCGCACCGCGAACTTCGAGGAGACCGGCACACACTTCGACTGGGTGTCTGAGTCGGTGGTGAAGTCCGAGGAGGTGCCGGAGTGGGCGGTCGTGCTCGAGCGGCGTTCCGCTGGCCGCTTTTACGGCTTCCCGTCCCAGTTCCTGGTCGAGGGCAAGGTGCTCGCGGAGGGGCCGGAAGCCACCTGGGAGGCCTACCTCGAGGTTGCCGGCGACGTCAACGAACGGCTAGAGGAAGCCAAGGAGCTCGAAGAAGGGCCGCTCGGTGTCATCACCAGACGCTTGCGGCAGTCTCAGCTGGACATTCGCCGCGCGGAGCTCGCCCACGGCAAGGACACGCCTGAGGTTGCCGAAGCGTTGGCCGAGCACGAAAAGGTCAAGGAAGAGGCCGCGGTCGAGACCCTGGCCATCTCCAAGCAGATTTCGGAGTTGCGCGAGGTGAACAGTGCCTACGTGACACGCTTCACTATCGCGGATGGCCGCGAGGTCGACGTGCAGGTGGGCGAGATCGTGCGGGCTGTCCCCGTGAACCAGCTCTCGTTCGGCGACAAGCTCGGCGTCTACGCCAGCCGCTGGAAGGAATTCCTGGTCGATGATCCGCGCAAGGCCAACAGCCAGGGCGGCGTTTGGCCGGCCCTCTTTGGCACGGTGATCATGACCTTGATCATGTCCGTGCTGGTGGTGCCGTTCGGGGTGCTGGCCGCCCTCTACCTGCGGGAATACGCCAAGCAGGGCTTCGTGGTCTCGGTGGTACGGGTGGCGGTGAACAACCTCGCCGGCGTGCCATCGATCGTCTTCGGTGTCTTCGGCCTTGGCTTCTTCTGCTACATCGTCGGAGCGGGCATCGACGACCTGCTGTTCGCCGAGTACCTGCCCAATCCCAAGTTCGGCAAGGGGGGGGTGCTCTGGGCGTCGCTGACGCTGGCGCTGCTGACCCTGCCGGTGGTCATCGTGGCCACCGAGGAGGCCCTGTCTGCGGTCCCCAATTCAATGCGGGAGGGCTCGTTTGCCTGTGGGGCCACCCAGTGGCAGACCATCCGACGCATCGTGCTGCCCAGGGCGATGCCGGGGATCCTGACCGGGATGATCCTGGCCGTGGCACGGGGGGCGGGGGAGGTCGCCCCGCTGATGCTGGTGGGGGCTGTCAAATTGGCACCTGATTTGCCTGTCGATCTAGCCACCTTCCCCTACGTATTCCCCGAGCGCAGCTTCATGCACCTTGGGTTCCACATTTACGACGTCGGATTCCAAAGCCAGGACTCCGAAGCCGCCAAGCCCATGGTGTATACGACTACACTGCTGCTGATTGGGCTGGTCGTCGTTCTGAATCTGTCGGCTGTGGCTGTCCGCGCCCGACTCCGCCGCCGTTTCGCTGCCCGCTGATCAAGACCCTGGATGAGCGAACTCGACAACACTCCCGTGACCGAATCCTCCGACGCCAAACAAGACGAGAGCCCGGCCGCCGACGGGCCGCGGGAAGGCCACAGCCACGAGCACACCACGCACTCCAGGCCGGAGATTGGTGGGCTGTTCGAGGCGATCTCCAAAGGGGAGGCGTTCCCGACCGCCTACCACGATGACATGAAGCCGGCGGAGCTGGTCGTCGAGATCAATGGCTTTGACCTGTGGTACGGCGATACCCAGGCTCTGCACGACGTCCGGCTGTCGGTGCCCCGTGGCCAGGTGACGGCGCTGATCGGCCCCTCGGGTTGCGGCAAGTCGACCTTGCTGCGGTCGGTCAACCGCATGAACGACCTGGTGGACTCCGTTCGGATTCAGGGCGAGATGCGGCTGAACAATGACCCCATCTACGGTCCGACGGTCGACGTGATCGAGCTGCGCAAGCGCATCGGAATGGTGTTCCAAAAGCCCAACCCGTTCCCGATGAGCATCTTCGAGAACGTGGTCTACTCGCTGCGCATCGATGGCGTGCGGGACAAGGCCCTGCTGAACGAGGTCTGCGAGCAGAGCCTACGTGGCGCTGGCCTCTGGAAGGAGGTCAAGGATCGTCTGAAGAGCAGCGCCCTTGCGCTGTCGGGTGGCCAGCAGCAGCGCCTCTGCATCGCGCGGGCGATCGCGGCAGAACCCGAGGTGCTCCTGCTCGACGAGCCCTGTTCAGCGCTGGACCCGATCGCGACAGGTCACATCGAGGACCTGGTCGACGAGCTGAAGGGCCACTATTCGGTTCTGATGGTCACCCACAACATGCAGCAGGCCAGCCGTGTCAGCGACTACACGGCATTCATGTACTTGGGAAGGTTGGTCGAGTTTGGCCCGACCGAGCAGATTTTCCTCTCGCCTCGCCTCAAGGAGACCGAGGACTACGTCACCGGCCGCTTCGGTTGATCGGCTAGGAGTCCACGGACCACCATGAGCAAGCACCTTCAAAACGACCTCGAGAAGCTCGAGCGCGGGCTCCTCGACCTCGGCGGGAGGGTCGAAGAGGCCGTCCGGCGGTCGATCGCAGCCCTGGAAACCCGGCGCGCGGACCTTGCGATCGACGTGATCAACGGGGATATCGAGATCGACCGCAACGAGGTCCAGCTCGAAGAGGAGTGCCTCAAGGTTCTGGCGCTCCACCAGCCGGTCGCAGGTGATCTGCGCTTCATTGCGGCCTGCCTCAAGATCACCAACGACCTGGAGCGCATCGGCGACCTAGCCGTCAATATCGCCAAGCGTGCCGCGTCCTTGGACCGCGAGAGCCCCATGCCCTCGCCCCCGAACCTCGAGGTGATGACCGAGCAGGTTGCCTCGATGGTGCGTGAGTCGCTTGACGCCTTTGTGCGGGGGGACGTGGAGCGGGCGAACCGGGTCATGCAGCAGGACGACGAGGTGGATTCTCTCCACAAGAAGGTGATGACAGCGATGATGAACGTCATGCGTCAATCGCCCGATCATCTGGACGACGCGATGTTGTTTATTTCGGCTTCCCGGCACCTCGAGCGCATCGCGGACCACGCCACGAACATCGCCGAGGACGTGGTGTACATGGTCGAAGGCGATATCGTTCGCCACATGGGCCCGCCCCGCGAGCAGGAAACCCGCGCGGAGTAGGTCGCGCCGAGGCGAGGGGCTCGCTCGTGAGTGGATCAACGGCATGACCGAAGACTTTTACTGCGACGAGGTACTGTCGGGCAGAACCCAGGTGCGCGTCGTTCAAGAGACCGAGCGGGTGCTGGCGTATCACCATACGCGTCCGTTTTGGCCGGTGCATATCGTCGTAATTCCGAAGTTCCATGTGCCATCACTGGTGGATCTTGGTGGAGCGGATCCGGTGATCTTGGTGGAGCTGATGGATGTCGTCCGGGAGGTCGCTCGGGCGGTGCAGGATGAGCATGGGGCGGCGAGGGTGCTGACGAATCTGGGGCGGTATCAGGA
>CAYWNK010000082.1:15671-21667 GCA_964459495.1 uncultured Planctomycetaceae bacterium | reverse complement strand
AAGTGGCGGAAACTCAACGGATACCAGCTCCTCGGTGATGTCATCCGAGGGGTCCAATTCAAGGACGGCACCAAGGTCGCCGCGTAGCCTCGATCAGATTCGATCCACAACTCTTGACCATATCTCGTTCACCGGAGCATGGGGAGCAGTCCCGAGATTCAACGGGGCTGCGGGCCGCCCGCACAGGGCTCGGGCCCGCAGGGGGGGGCAAGGCCGGTCAAGACGGCGACTGAAGCTGCGCGTAGAGCCAGAGACGGGTATTGCGCCAGCGTCGTTCAAGAGCGCGCTTGGAAAGGCCCAGCGTGTCCGCCGTTTCCTGCATCGTCAAACCCCCAAAGAAGTGCAGCTCAACGGCCTTGGCCATCGTGGGGTCAAACCTCGCTAGGCGGCAGAGGGCATCGTCGAGGGCCGGTAACTCCATCGCTCGCTCATCAAACATGAGCCGCACCTGATCCAGGGCTACGCGCCGATTCTCCGGCATGCGCTTTTCCCGATCCTTGCCGCGCGCATGATCGACCAAGATCTGGCGCATCGCTTGGGCTGCCACCGACAGGAAGTGCACGCGGTCCTTCCACTCGCGATTCTCCGAGCTCAGCAGCTTGAGATAAGCCTCGTTCACCAGGGCCGTAGCCTGCAGGGTGTGATGCGAGGGCTGGCCCCTCATCGCGCGATCCGCGCGATGGTGCAGTTCGGAGTACAGAATCTCGAGCAACGCATCCTTGGCCTCATCATCCCCGGCTTCGATGCGATGCAGGAGCTGGGTAATGTCGGCTGGAGGGCTCGATCTCATGGCTGCTGGGAAGCGGTGACCAGGGGGCAGGGGGGCGACTGAACTCTGGATCTTAGCGCTCCATGGGGGATAGGGTGGGTCCCAGATGGGCGCTGGGAGGGCAGAGCGACGCGAGGCGAAAAACTCTCCAGAATTGTGCCGCAGGTTCCTCGCCATGATCGTTCCTGGGGATGAGATGCGATCGTCCACCATGTGCCCGCTCCAGGATCCAGGCCTCCGAGCCTCCCTGGTCGGCTTTCGAAGCGGAGCCGGTTGGACTCGAGGATTGCCGCAATGAACGCCGATCGCTGGCAGCACATCCAAGAGCTCATGGACGAGCTCCAGGGTATCCCTGAGCCTGAGCGCCGGGCCTTCCTTGACCGCGCGACCAGGAAGGATCCGGAGCTAAGGGAGACGCTGGAGGCGATGCTGAAGGCGGAAGGAGAGGCTTCCTCGTTCTTGAAGCCGCCGCACCTGGCCCCTCCGGTCAAAGCAGCCCACCCGCCCGATTTGCCTGACTACCAGTTCCTGGAGCCGGTCGGCCAGGGCGGGCTAGGAGTGGTTTGGCTGGCGCGGCAGGAATCCTTGAGTCGCTTGGTGGCCATCAAGCTGCTCAGCGAGCGGGTCCTCCATCTGCCGGAGAGCCGGGAGCGTTTCCGGCGCGAGGCCCAAGCCGTCGCCAAGCTCCAGCACGCCAATATCGTGCGCCTCTTCGATTCGGGTGTGTCCGGTGACTTGCCCTATCTCGTCTTTGAGTACATCCAGGGCATCGATCTCGCAGAGGAAATCGAAACGAGAACGACAGTGCAAAAGGGTGAGGGGGCACGTCGGGAACCGACGACGGGGACACTCCGCGCTGGCACCCTCGAGGTGGATTTCGAAAAGGTCGCCCGGCTGACCCGCAAGGTTGCCGACGCACTGGACCATGCCCACGGCTTGGGCGTCGTCCATCGGGACGTGAAGCCCCACAACATCCTCCTGCACGAGGGCGGTGAGCCCTACCTCCTGGACTTCGGCATCGCGCAGGCAGAGGACCAGGCCACGATTACGGGCAAGAACTCGCGGCTGGGGACGCCTGCGTACATGAGCCCTGAGCAGATCACAGCTCTGCGGGTCGAAGTCGACCACCGCACCGATGTGTACTCCCTCGGGGTGGTCCTCTACGAGTTGCTCTGCGGGCAGCGACCGTTCCATGCCAGTACGGCGGAAGCCGTCATGCACGCCATTGTGGATCGGGAGCCTCCGCGGCTCCGGCAGGTCAATCCGCGGGTCCCCAAGGACCTGGAGACGATCTGCTCCGGGGCCCTGGAAAAGAACAAGGAGCGTCGATACGCAACAGCCGCGGCGCTGCGGGACGACCTCGATCGCTTCCTGGACGGACGCCCGCCCCAATGGCGACGGCCCCCAATCGGCCTACGCCTGAAGCGTTGGGTGGCGAGGCACCGCTTCGAGACGGGCAGCCTGGCCGTCGCCGTGCTCGGGAGCTTGTTGGCGATCGTGCTCGCCGCCACGTTCCTCAGTCCGCCCCGGAGCGTCTCCGTCACTTTGGATGTCATGCCCGAGTCAGCCCGTGCCCAGAGCGAGGTCTTCGCGGTGCGGCTGAACGCTGAGCACCTGACCCGGGATGCAATCACCCCCCTCGGCGGCTGGCCTCTCGGTCCGGTCGACCTTGGCCCGGGCACCTACCGATTCGTAGCCAAGAGCCCCGGCTATGCGTCATCCGAAGTGCAGCGAGTCCTTCCCGAAGCCGGCTCGGAGGTGAACTACACGCTCCGCCTTCGGCCCCGTTCTCAGGCGCCCTTCCAGCTCTTGCCGGTCCCATCCGGGCGTGTCTCTTTGGACCACGACCTGTTGCTCGGCGCGGCGGGCGAAGTCACCCTGCGGCTCGAGCACCAGGTTGCGGGCTTCGAGCTGCAGGAGTTCCCCGTGACCAACCGCGAGTACGCGGACTACCTCGACGAGACTGGCGGACTCCCACCGCCCCACTGGGCCGGCCCTCGGCCAAGCGATTGGGACCGGCGACCGGCCACGGGCCTGCGGCTGGAAGAAGCGCGCGCCTTCGCAGAGCACTATGGCCTGCGTCTGCCGACACGACCCGAGATCCAGCTCGCAGCGGGCGGCGGCCGCGGGTGGCTGTATCCCTGGGGCAACCGGATCGAGCCGAGCCTTTTGTCTCTGCTGCAGGTCGGCAAGCCGGAGTTTCACCGCAATCCCGACTACCCGGCGAGCGAGGAGAACCGAGAGGCTCGCTGGTATCGGGAACACGTTCGACCGGTGGACGAAGACCCAGACGAAGCCCGCGGCCCCTTCGGCCACGGCGGCCTCTTCGGCAACGTGTGGATCACCACCGAAAGCCCGCACCTCGATGGCCCGGACGGCGAGATTGAGGCCACCGAGCACATGCACTTCCTGGCGGGCGAATGCGCGTTCACCCCCCTCCTGGACATTCAGACCAAGGGCACTGCCGGCCCCTATTGGCAACACGCCATGAAACCCGGCGTCTACACGGGCTTTCGCTGCGTCCGCAGCCTAGCCCCCCTATCCCTCGACCCTGCAACCCAAGCCACCCAAATCCCATGACGCTCCAAGAAATGCACCGTGTACAAGGCTTCATCGCCGCCTTCTCGCAGAACACTGGGAGGGTCAAGGCAAAGGCGAGTCAAGCCGCCATGGACTACCTCCTCCGGGAAGGAGGGGACCCAGCCGGACCGCTCATCAGCACGGGCGAGTTCGGTCCAACCGAGTTCGAGCGGCTTGATGACGAGGATGAGCAGGGTTTCTTTATTCCGATCAAGCTCGCCGAGAAATGGCTGGGCCAACAAATCGCAGCCTATTGCGTCATGCGGGGCGGGAACCCCACCAAGGTCCTGAGCTACAAGGCGTCCTACTACTACGGGCGTTGGTGGGCCGTCAACTACCTGCTCCAGGACCCCGACGGCGAGCCCGGTGTGCCGTGGGCAAGAACGTTCGAAGAGGAACCGTTCCAGTTCGAAGCCGTCCTGCGCATCGATCTCGATCACTAGGCCAATATGTCCATTTCCGGCCTGGACGATCTGAGAGCGCTCCGGTGGGTCGAACAGAAAATTCGCGCCCAGGACCCTGCCGATGCCGATTCCCTCAAAGGGCGGCTCACAGAAGGTCCTTACCGGCATCGGTACGAGCTGCCTCCCCCGTTCACTCCACACGGCGGAGGCTCAATTGATGATGTCATCGCTAGCTTGGCGGAGCGGCTGACGACCAAGCGTTTCTCATCCACGGAGGAAAGGCATGCGTCCTCGGCCGTCCCGGCCGGATACACCTACTTCGGCCAGTTCATCACCCACGACCTCAGCTTGTTCGGCCATCGGCGCCTCCTCTACCGGGCCCAGGACCGCCGGCTTGGCAACCTCCGGACTCCGCGGTTCGACCTCGACTCCGTCTATGGCAAGGGGCCCGAGGGCTCGCCCCATGTTTACTCCATGCCTTGGCAAGCAAGCCGGGCCCACGAGCGGGCCTCTTTCCTGCTTTCAAAGAACCTCGAGGGCGAGGATGACCTGCTCCGAGCGAAACATGGGGCCGCAGTGATTCCGGATCACCGCAACGATGAGAACGTCATCGTGAGCCAGGTGCACCTGGCGATCCAGAAGGTCCACAACCGAATCCTGCAAGGACGCCTAAGGCAGCCTGGCGCGGGGAGTCTGGCAGAGGAGTTCTTCCTGGCGCGCAAGCAGACCATCTGGAACTACCAGTGGCTGGTATTCCACGAATACCTCCCCCGACTCTTGGATCCGAAAGTCGCCAAGAAGCTCGCCGACGCACTGGCAGCCGTGGCCCATGGTCCCGCTCCGGAGTACGACGAACGCTTCGGGATCTTGCCCGAGGCCACGCTCCAACCGGGCCCTTGGCTCCCCGTCGAGTTCGTCCTTGCGGGCATGCGCTTCGGCCATGCAATGGTGCGTTCCAAGTATGTGTTGAACAGCCGTACATCGTCCATCGATATCCTTGGGGAGGATCACGCCAACCTAGACCATCACCTCCAAGGTGGCCGGCCACTGGTGCCGAATTGGACGGTGGACTGGGCCTTCTTCTTCGACGAAGAGAACAAAAAGAGTGAGTGCTCGTCGCCTCCCCTGCAGTTCGCCAGCCCGATTGGCCCCAGGTTGACGCACCTGCTCGGCCGGCTTCCCCGCGGCCCGCTCCAGGAGAGTCCCATGCGCCTGAACCTGGCGGCCCTGACCCTGACTCTCGGAGTGCGCTTCGGGCTGACCTCGGGGCAACACCTAGCCAGGGAGATGGGCAAGGATGGTCTCGATGTTGAAGTTCTGGACGAGTGCACCGAGACGCCCTTGGCCGACGCGCTGTGGCCCTACGTGCTAAGGGAAGCGGAGTCCGAGCACCAAGGCAAGCGCCTCGGGCGAGTCGGATCCTGGATCTTGCTGCAGGCGTTCTGGAGCCGGCTGGTGCATGACGATTCGTCCTTCCTGTATGCCACCACTCCCTACCGCCCGTCCGCGTGGCCCAACGGGGCTGACGGGGCCGAGACGATCCTCGCCTTCTTGAAGGCTGGGGACCAAGCCTAGGGCTCCTGCTGGGTAGGGAAGCAGGGCCCTTCCTCCAGGCGGCCTTCCTTCCCAACAAGACTCGGCGCCCCATTGCCGCGAGTCTGGGGCTCGCGGCAATGGGGCGAGTGTGCAAGGACGGGTTTCTCTGGTCGCCGGTGGACCGCTGAGCGAGCCGCCCTGGCCCGGGGCCAAAGCCCGTCCAGGGGTCACTCTTCCTCGGGGTCAAGGTGTTCCAAGGCCTTCTGCGCTTTGCGAAGGGCAGCCGCGAAGCGGCTGCCGTGTCGCTCCACTAGCGCTTCGAACAGGCCAACGGATTCCCGGGCTACCGAGCTCGCTTCCTCCCGCCGCCCAAGGTCCCCCAGGCTGACCCCGAGGTTCGAGAGGCTTCGGGCCAGGTCGTTCAGGTAGGCCTCGGGGCGCGCGGCCGCCAGCTGGCGGCGCAGCTGCACGCTCTCCTCGTCGGCAGCGAGGGCCTCCTCGGACCGGCCCAGTTTGCGGAGACTGACCCCGAGGTTCGAGAGGCTTCGGGCCAGCTCGGGCAGGTAGGCCTCGGGGCGCGCGCCCGCCAGCTGCGGTAGAGCTGCACGCTCTCCTCGTCGGCAGCGAGGGCCTCATCGGGCCGGCCCAGGTCGGTGAGGCTGACCCCGAGGTTCGAGAGGCTTCGGGCCAGGTCGTGCAGGTAGGCC
>CAYWNK010000082.1:0-15571 GCA_964459495.1 uncultured Planctomycetaceae bacterium | reverse complement strand
GGTGAGGCTGACCCCGAGGTTCGAGAGGCTTCGGGCCAGGTCGTGCAGGTAGGCCTCGGGGCGCGCGGCCGCCAGCTGGCGGTAGAGCTGCACGCTCTCCTCGAAGGCAGCGAGGGCCTCCTCGGGCTGGCCCAGGTTGGCGAGGCTGACCCCGAGTTCCGAGGCTGCTGCCGCGAACCGGATTTCGGCGGGGATCCGAACGGAGTCGTGGCCCTCCAGGTCTGGGCTGCGCTGGGCCAGGTCGTAGAGCTTGCGCGCTAAGAAGCTCTGTAGGTCGAAGAGTGGTTCCCAGGACCCCGGCAGGGTTTCGAGGGCGCGTTCGATCGCGCTTGGTGGGGTGGAGTCTGCGCGCGCCCAGGTTTGGATCGTGGGCAGCAGCGATGGGTGCCAGCGGTAGAAGTCCGCGGCACAGTGCATGAGGGTGGTCGCGGCGCCTACTGGGTTGCGTTCGCTGCAGCGGATCAACCATGCCTGGCGTTCGGTTTCTCCGTCGAATGCGGGTGGACGCGGATCGCCCTCGGTGCGGGGAAGCAGCTCGTCGAGGATGGAGGCTTCGGCGAGTTTGTCAGGGAGCAGGGGGAGCAGTTGGATGGTCGCCTCGCCCTCGCCATCGGCCCTGCCGAGGAAGACGGCCAGCGCCTCTGCGGCGAGGGCGCCCGCACAGGGAGAGGCCGTGAGGCACTTGGCCTCAGCGTGCAGTGCATCTTCGAACTCCCTGCGACTGACCGCCAGTCCCTGCTGGAGACTCACGGTCAGGGCCATCCTCCAAAGCAGTGGCTCGTGCTGGAGGATGTTCGGGGAGGAAAGTCCTTGGCTGGCGGCGAGCTGGGCACGGAGGTGTTCGCGCTCGCGTTCGGCGTACTTGCGGTACAGGTTGAGGATCGTGACCGAGTCGGCGCTGCGCAGGTGGGTCCACAGGAGCGCGAGCGTCTGGATGTCCAGGGGGCTGGCGGTGGGGCCCAGGGAGCGAACGCGATCGAGAAAGGCGGCCTTGTCGCCGGGGTCCGGATCGGGGTCCGGTTCGGTGAGGCCGTCGAATGCACGGTCCGCGAGATCGTCCTTGCCGACGGGCTGGAGTCCAAGGTCGATGCTGGGCTCGTACCAGCTCGCCAGGTTGTGGCCGTAGGTGGACGAACTCGGGTTGAGCAGCTGGTCCCACCAGAGCAAGCCGGCACCGGAGTAGCGCTCGAGGAAGAGCAGCCGCAAGGGCGGGCGCCCGGCGAAGCTCGCGGTTCGATCGCTCAGGGTCTGCAGCAGGCGCTTCAGCAGGTCCAGGCGCTGGGAGGCGTAGTCGATGACGACGAAGGTGGGGCGCTCCCAAAGCCAGTCGCCCATGGGTAGCTTCAGCAGATCGTCGAGGGCCGTGCGGTCGGCAAAGCCAGCGTCCCAGCCGGCCCGCGTGGCAGTCTCGACCAGCTCCATGCCGAGGCGCGTCTTGCCCATTCCACCGGCGCCGGAGAGGACCTGCAGGCGGACGTCGAGGGCGGGCGGAAGCGGGGTGGAGTGGACCGCTCCGCTGACCGCGGGGCCCATCCAGTCTTCCAAGACGCGCTGCTCCTCTTCACGGCCGATGAGCTCGATGGCTCGCCTGCTCGGGTGCAGCTTGGCCGAGAGTGAGGCTCCGCTGGGGTTGATGGCCGGCGCCGCTTTCAGGTGGAGGAGGTTCCTGGGACCGCTGAGGTCGCGCTGACCGAGCTCTGCAATTTGTCTCCGGAGCTCGTCGACTTGTTGCCGGGACGCAAGGGTCTGCTCCAATCGGCTGGGGAGGTCACTCACCGCCGAGCGCAGTCCTCGCAGGCGGTCGACCAGGTTGAGCTGGCGGCGCAGGGCCTTGTCTTCGATGCGTGCGGCCAGGCTAAGGGAGGCGGCTTCGTATGAATCGTTAAGGGCTTGGGTGGCTTGCAGGGTCTCTTGGCCCAGGTCCAGCAGCTCGCCGAGCGCCTGCAGATGCAGGGCCGGGTAGGCCCGTCCCCCCTGGGCATGGTCGCGCTTGAGGCGTTCGCGGAAGGCCTTGGTGAACAGGGACTCGAGGTCGTCCAGCGCAGCCTCGCGGGTCGCGGGCTCGAGTTGCGTCAAAAGCCCCGCCCGGCGCTGGGCTTCGACCAGGATGCTGGTCCACTCGCCGCGATCCAGGGGCGAGGCGTCGCTGGGCTGGCCGCGCAGCAGGCCGGTCAGGTGCTCCTCAGCCAGGGTGCCCGCGACCCGGGGGCTGATGCGTTCGCGGCTGGGGGCTCCCAGGATGTCGGGCCAGGCCTGACCAAGGCGCTTGGCGGTGCGGCGCAGGTGGCGGCGCTGGCGCTTGTTGGGGATGCGCTCCTTGTCCCGCGAGGTGTAGGCGAGCACCTCGCGTAGGGCATCGCCCACGGCCCGGGAGAGGTGATGATTGCGGAAGGAGGCGTCGTCCGAGCTGAGCCGGTTCTTGACGTGCTCGAGGAAATCGGTCGCCAGCAGGTTGTTGCCGAACGCCGGCGCAGCTTCGCGCAGGGTGGTCGTCAGCAGCGCAAAGCCAAACGCGCCGCTGCCCGCCGTGCATGCCGCATCCGCAGCACACAGGGTGCCCAGGCCCACAAGGCCCCCGAAGGCCCACAAACGGTGGGCCGTCTTCCCGAAGTCAATCATAGGCGGTCGCGGCCCAAGGGAGGGAGCCTCGGTCCGCTTCCATCCTAGCGGCAACCGCGGCGGGCTGCCGCGAGGGGGGCACGCGACCTGGGTAGCGAGCTCAGCGGATTTTGGAACTCGGGGCGAGCCGCGCGGCAGGTCGAGGCCAGCAATGTTGGCGAGGTCCAAGTCTCAGCTGGGTGGACCGCTTGCTGTGTGCCATTCCCCCTTCCATTGCCGCGCTGGGATTCGCGGGGTCATCGTCCCAGTCCGCTACCGCCTTGAGGACTGATCCGAGAGAAAGGCCGCGCTCGGTAAGCTGGTAGGCGAGACGCCCTTGGTGGCTTGGCAGGGGCTCACGCTCGATCACCCCTGCCTTGAGCAAACGCTTCTGCCTCTCGGCAAAGATGTTCGTGGCGATCCCGTGGGGGAGGCGGGCGGAGGGGCGCATGGCTGGTTCCACTTCCAAGGGAGAGAGGGCATCGTCGACCTTGGGGCGCCCCCTTGCGGCATTCTTCTGCGGACCAGCGGGATCCGGGAGGAGGGACTGCACGCCTGCATTTTGCGAGCGAGGGGCCTAGCCACCTGAACGCGAAACGGCTGTGGTTTCTGGATGACGGGCTGCCGAATTCTGGCTCGTGGGCATGCCGACATGGCGCATGGTCGGCGGGGGGGGTCCTCGTCGAGATGGGGCGCGGGAACACGCCTCGGATCTATGCCTACCCAGCGGGCATCGATGACTTGGCCGTTGGAGCTTTGGCCGTGGAGAACTTGTTGCTGCAGCGGGGAAGGACAATTCCACCACGCGCCATCAAGGCTCTGATCATTCTTGGCATGGCGGACTTTGCCGCAGCCTTCCTTCTTTGGCCTGAACTCCAACGGGGGCGTTGCTCAGCGATTCCATCGTGATCGACCTAGTCAGCTACAGGCGTTTCCGAACGGACTGACTCCGCAGGTCCTGGTTCCATTCGCAATCTTCTGCCACATGCTTTCCAGTTGGATGCTAGGCAGCACGCGAGAGCGGGCAGACGAATGCAGGTCCCGATTGGGGCAAGGCAACTCCCTTCATTCACCTAGGCACGATTTAGGAACGGTCGGGACAGCAACCTGCCGGAGGTCTTGCTCTGGGCTGGGCCGCCCAGCGTTGTGTGGGGGACTTTCTTCATGGGGGGATGAGATCTGCGCTCCCCGAGTTGTCGAGACTCTCAATTGGGGACCTGGATCCGGTGGAGGAGGGCAGAATCCGTGCGGGTCGTATTTGTTACCTTTGCCGCCATGAAAAGCGATGCGGATGGCCAAGTTTGGAGAGCTCCTGGGGCGACCGAGTTCCAGGCTCCCTTGACCCAGCTGCTTCGGGCAAGCTTGGATGGGGATCGGGAGGCCTCGGACAAGGCCTATGCCCTGGTCTACGACCGCCTTCGGGGAATCGCCCGGAAGATCCAGGGGGGGCTGGGCGGCCCGCGGGCGATCGAGCCGACCGCGCTGGTCCACGAGGTGTGGATCAAGCTGGCGAAGGGCGCGACAGCGTTCGACAGCCGACGACACTTCTTTTCCATCGCCGCCAAGGCGATGCGCCAGCTGGTGGTCGACGCTGCAAGGTCCAGGAACGCCTGCAAGCGAGTTGGCGACAAGGAGCGGACCCTCCATACCGACGTGGCGAGCTACGAGGACAGCGACCTGATCACGCTGGATGACTCCCTGCAGAAGCTGGCTTCACTGAATGAACGGCATGCGCAGGTGGTCGAAATGCGCGTGTTTGCGGGCCTCTCGATCGCTGACACGGCGGGAGCCCTTGGCGTGTCGCCACGAACCGTGCAGGCCGACTGGAGCATGGCGAGCGCTTGGCTGCGCACTCACCTAGGGTGAGGATGAAACGGGGCAGGCTCCGATGCGGAGGCCAAAGCGTTCTGGTCGCGCTGTTGGGCGCCTGTGCCGGTGCGTGCAGTCCCGAAGCGACCGCGCGTACCGAGGCTTGGCGCCCGGCCCGGGTGGAAGCGGGCCCAAGGGAGGGCTGGGCTGGGGTGGTGACCGGCATTCTCCGGGGTCCTGGGGAGGGGCTGGAACCCTTGCAGAGGGTTCGGGTTGAACTCTGCCAGGCCGACTCCATGGTGACGGACACGGTGACGGACCGCGACGGGGTCTTCACCCTGCGAGCCGCGGGCCTGAGGCCGGGCGCTTTCCTACGCTTCGGCCTACCCGGTGGGAATCGCTTCTACCGGAGCCTGGAGCTGAGCGGCGACCTGGTGGAGCTAGGCATTGTGACGGCTGGACAAGAGCGGCGGCTTGAGGGACTTGCCATTCGCGAAGGTGGAGAGCCCATCCCGGAGGCGACCCTTACCCTCTGCGCGGCCGTACCGAAGGAAGGTCTGTATGTCACGACCCGCACCGATTCCCAGGGGCGCTTCCACTTTGGCTTGGGGATCGAAGGACCCGCTGTCCTCTGGTGCGCCGCCGGGGGGGTGAGCGATAGGGCGATCCCCGTTCCCGAGGAAACCTGGGGTGTCGGCGCTCAGCCTTGGATCGCCCGCTTCCCAGGGATGGGGGACCTCTTTCTTGAGATCATGGACGTGGACGGGGAGCCGCTGGAAGACGTGCGCGTGCACCTGGAGCCACGTGCAAGCAGAGAACGAGCCAAGCGCCCCGACCCGATCTTCTTTCCCAGCGGCAGCGCGCTGGCGCCGCGCGTCGAGCAGACCAACCTGTGGGGAGTGGCCATCTTTCGCCGGATGGACGACGTACCCTGGGACGCTCAGTTGTTTGACGGAGCCCGCTTCGTCGGCAGCGCGAAGGGACTGCGCATTGGGAAGTCCGCGCAACGTCTCGTCATCACAGCGAGCGGAGAGCCGCTGCGGTGAAGTCCAGCGATCCGGAGTTCTATGGACGTGTCTTTGCCCGTTTTCACGCCTGGCTTGAGGCCGAGGCCGCGGAGCGCGAAAGGCTGCTGGCGACAGCGCGCGAAGAGGACGCGGAGCTGCACGCCGCGCTCCTGGGGGTGATCGAGAACCAGGATGGGTCTCACTCGTTGCTGCAAACCGGTGGCGGCTTGCTCCACGGCCATGCGCGGAGCTCGGGGGGCGAGGTACCCGAAGACGCGGAGCCCGAGGTTCTACCCGACGCCATCGGGTCCTACCGCGTGCGCAAGCGCATCGGCTCGGGGGGAATGGGGACGGTCTATGCCGCTGAACAGGAATCGCCCCGGCGCACGGTAGCGCTCAAGGTGATCCACCCTGGGCTCGCGCGGGGTGCGGGCCTGCGCCGCTTTCAAAGGGAAGCAGACGCCCTGGCGCACCTCCAGCATCCATCCATTGCGCAGATTTTCGACGTGGGTAGCTGCCAGCTCGACCACGGGGATCAGCCGTTCCTGGTGATGGAACACGTCGAAGGGGAGCCGATTACGGTCCATGTGGAGCGCCACGGGGTCGGCCGCAACCAGAGGCTCCAGCTCTTCGCCCAGCTCTGCGATGCCATTCACTACGCCCACTCGCGTGGAGTCTTGCACCGCGACATCAAGCCCGACAACGTTCTCGTGGGGGCGCTCGGGGGGATCAAGGTCCTGGACTTCGGCATCGCCCGCTGGTTGCGCACTGACCACGAGGTCGACTCGCTGGAGACCGAAGGGACCTTGGTCGTGGGGACCCTGACCCACATGGCGCCCGAGCAAGTGGGCCGTGGGGGAAGGCCGGTTAGCGCAGCGGTCGACGTGTACTCCCTCGGGGTCGTGCTCTACGAGTTGTTGACCGGACGCTTGCCCAAGGACTTCGAAGGACTGGATCTGGCCGCAGCGCTTCTCCATGTGAGCACCGGGGAGGCTACGCCGATTCTGAACTATGACCGCAGCCTGCGTGGGGATCTGGAAGCGATCGTGGAGAAGGCGCTTCAGCCCTCGCCAGAGGCGCGCTACGAGTCTGCGGCGGCCCTTGCCTCCGACCTGCGCAGTTTCCTGCGGCACGAGCCCATTCGGGCCCGGCGACTGGGATGGCTAGGGCGCGCGGGCAGGCTTGCACGGCGTCACCCGGGCTTCGTGACCACCATCGCGGTCCTCCTTGCCGGATTGCTCACGAGTGGCTGGCTCCTGCGCAAGACCGTACGCGTGTCCCGCGCAGCCGTGGAGGCGCAATTCGAATCACGGCGCGCGCTATACCGTTCGAAGATGTTGCTCGCGCAGGAGTCGTTCAGCCAGGCCAAGAACAGCGAGGCTCTGGCGCAGTTCCTGGATCCCTGGCGGCCCGAGAACCGTCTACCGGGGGAGCCAGACCTGCGCGGCTGGGAGTGGTGGCTTTGCGAGAGTCGCCTGCAGAGTGCGCGCGGGAACGGCGCGGATGAACGCTTGCCGTGGAACGGCATGGTGCTGGCGCGCAGCCCCAGGGGGAGCGGATTCGCCTTGACCCATCTGCGGTCCGCCGTGCTCGCCGGCGCCCAGGGACAAGTGACGGATGTAGGACAGGGGGTGGGCTACATTGTCTCCAGGGCGGTGTGGGACGAAGACGGCTTGGCTGCGTATATCGTGGAATCCGAGCGCGTGGGGCCACTGCGCATTCGGAAGCTGGGTTCCCAGGAGATCCTTGCGGAATGGCCGGTGGGCGAGACCGTCAGCGAGCTAGCGCTCTCTCCCGATCGCCGACATGTGGCGGTTGGTAGTACGAACCGCGTCCTGCGGGTTCTGGACGCAGCGACGGGCGAGCTTCGTTGGGAGCTTTTGAAGGGGTCGGATGACAACCTCAGAGGGCTTGCCTTCTCCCCTGGCAGCGGGCTCCTCGCCGCAGGCGTGAGCCCGAGCGGCCTGGCGCTCCTGGATTCGACCAGCGGGGAGCAGGTCGGATTCGCCGGGACGCGGGGTCAGATCCAATCGGTTGTGTGGAGTTCGGACGGGACACGCTTGGTCACATGGGACAGCTTCGAAGTGGCGGTTCGGTCGGTGCCTGGCATGGACGTACTCGCCCGGCTTCCCGGACTCGGGCGGCCCGCATGGAGCGCGGATGGCGAACGCATCGCCATCGCCGACGGCCACAGCCTACGCGTCGTCGACTGGCGCAACGGGCGCCTGGTGATGGAGACGGTGTCCCAGGGGGATCGGCCCGTGGATCCCGTGTTCATGGATGGATCGATGGATGTGGCGCGGGCGGATGGGGCCCGTTGGCGTGACGATCGGGGGCAGTCCACTCGGTATGGCTGGGTCGGAGGAGGGGGGGATCGAAGGATCCACTACAACCCGATGAGCGTTGGAGGTTGGAGCTGGGCGGCAGCTGACGGAGCGCTTGCCCTTTGGAGGACCGGCGAACCTCTGCCCCAGGGGCACCACAGGCTGCGGGGCGACAACCCCGGCCTGAGCTGCACGGGGAAGTACCTGGCGTATTTCAAGGAGGGCCGATTCTACGTTCGGCGAACCGAGGACTTGAGCTTGGTCGCCGACCATGCGCTGCCGGCGAACGGGCCCATAGGATTCCGTTGGAACCCCCAACACGAATCGATCCTCGCGATCACGACCAACCTACGGCTCACCTTTGCGCTGGACGTCGAGTCCGGGAGTGCGCCCGTGGAGTACCCGATAGAGACCGGACACAGATTCGTCTGGGATCCACAGGGGCGCGCGGGGTTCTACTTGCTCCAGGGCGAACTGCGGCGTACACCGCCCTTGCTTACGACGCAGGGAGTGATCGTCGATCCCGCTGACTTCGGCGAGACGCGCCTGCATGTCGCGCGAGGCGGCGATATGCGGATCATCGGCATCTCCCCCTGCGGCGAGTGGTTGACGGTGGAGTCCAAGGTTGGCGTGACCCTGCTACGGGTGGACGATGGTTCGGTGGCGGCCGAGTGGGCCCACCAGGGTGGAGTGGCCCTGTTTGCTTGGCATCCCGGCGGCTCCCGTTTGGCGATCGCAGACTGGGAAGGGCGCCTGGTCCTGATCGATCCCGAAACAGGCGACCTGACCTTCACCGTGTACGACGGAGACCTGGTGTGCAGCATGGGGTGGGACGCAACCGGGCGCTCCTTGTTGGCGCGGACGGAGGCGGGGCAGCTCATGGAGTGGCGTGTGACGGTGAACGGGGACGATGGGTAGGGTGTAGGCGCTCCAAGGCGGGCCCGGGGTGTGCTAAGGGGGCTGCCGTTCCCGCGGATCGCAGTCCGGGGGGAAGGCCGGGATCGGTGACGGGAGCTGAGGATGTCCCTCGACCTTCCTTGGGGGCCGGTGGGTTCCACTCGCGTAGCCGGCTGTCTAGGGCTGTCCGAGATCCCGGCCCGCTTGCTGTGTCCAGCCCCGGGCGGGAATCTGAGGCGCGGTAACGAACCGGTGGATTGGTATGGGGACGATCCTTGGAAGAAGGTTCCATGGTGGCCCGGCAGGCAGATCCATGGCCGAGTGATTCGGGGGCGTGGGGCGGTACCACGTACGCGCGGACCCTAGCGCCTACGTGGAGCAGACCCCCGACTGAATGGTCCCCGTGCCTAGCGCGGTCGAGCTGACGGTCGACATCGGCCATGCGACGGTCCCCGTGACCTGGTCGGGGCAGCTCCTCGACGGCAGCGGGGAAGAGATTGAGCCGGGGAGCCATCTTCGACTCGTTCGCAGGGAGAGCTGAATGGAGAGCTGGCTGCGAGTGCGTGGATCGAGTTGCGAGGTGAGCTTGAGTGCCGGAGACTGGGACGTGTGGCGGCGAGGCAGGGGATTCGATCTCGGTTCACTCATCGCTTCGGTCGCCGTTGGCTCGTCCCACCTCAATCGGGACCTCGTCTCTTCGGGCGCCCGCCTGATCTTGGAGCCTGTTGGCGCCGAAGCCTCTGAGCTTTCCAAGACCATGGTGTATGCGGTCGGAGGATCCTGGTCGAACCGGGAGAGTGGTTCCCCGGAGGTCGTCAGCGACCAGTTCCTCCAGTACTACGGCGTCCCACCCGGGCGCTGTTGAGCTGCTTGGCTGCGCTCTCTCAGCTCCTGAGCAGCGGCGGAACGCAGGCGCGGAGAGCGTCAACAGCGTTGCGCCCCGATCCCGGGCTTTGCGCCTGGAGGCTAGTTCAGGACGACGGCCCTTGCCGGAAGGGAGGGGGAGTGGACCTCGTGAAGGGTTCCGTCCGCGCTTTCGATCACGAAGACGGAGCCAAGCGTAGAGGGGACATGGACGGTAGCCCCGGGTTCGATCCCGGTGGCACGGCCACGCTTGCCGCGTTCGGTGATGCGATAGGCTTTGATCAGCGAAGGGGTGTTGTTGGTGAGGATGAGCTCGGCGGGGGTGCGTGAGGATCCGGCGGTCGAGTGAATGGCAGGCGTCAGGGAGAGGCCTTGGCGAGGGTGGGCGTTCACCAGGAGCGCGGTGAGTTCTTCGACGATCGTGGGCTCCGCTTTGGCGATGAGGTTGTGGACCTCAAGGGGATCGGCATCCTGGTCGTAGAGTTCGGAGAGGATCGGCTTGCCTGTCGCAAACTCACGCCACTCGACCAGCCGATAGCGGGGGGTGCGGATCGTGTAGCCCATGACCTCTTCCCCCTTGTGCCGGCGGTAGTACTGGCTACTGGCAAAGGGGCGAATGGGAGCCCCGGGGTCTTCGAGGACGGGCACCAGACTGGTGCCGTCCGCGAAGTCGGGGATCGGGATGCCGCTCAGATCGCAAAGGGTCGGCAGCAGGTCGAGTAGCTCGACCAGTTGATCGCTTCCCTCACCCGCATGCTCCATGCCGGGTGAGCGCAGGATCAGCGGCACGCGGGTGTCGATCTCGTAGTTGGTCATCTTGCCCCAGCCGCCATACTCGCCCAGCTTCCAGCCGTGGTCGCTCCACAGGACGACGCAGGTGTTGTCGGCCAGGCCCTCGCTTTCCAGGGCATCGAGGATTAGGCCGATCTGGGCGTCCACGTAGCTAACGCAGGCGTAGTAGCCGTGCACGAGCTGCCTGGCCTTCTCCGGGGAAACGCGCCCGTCCTCCCATGGGGCCGGGACATCGACCATGTCGACGTAGTGGCTGAGCTCACTGTTGTTGTGGAGCGCATACTCGGGGGCTCCCTCGTTGGGAAGCACCGAGGCGGGCACCGGCAGGGTTTCGGGATCGTAGAGGTCCCAGTACTTCTTGGGCGCGACGAAGGCGAGGTGGGGGCGGATGTAGCCCATGGCGAGGAAGAAGGGCTGCTCGCCAGTTCCAAGGCGGCGTAGGTCCTCGATGGCCATCTGGGTTTGGGCTCCGTCCAGGAGCTGTTCGTCGGGCAGGTCCGGGGCGGCGGTGCTGGGCCTGCGTAGGTTGGACTTGCGCCAGTCCCTAGCGGGCAACTTGCTGCGGGCCTCCTTGACGAGCTCGTTCGTCCCCTCGGGGTAGGCATCGGGGAGGTCGGGGCGCGGGCGGATCGGCTCGCTCCACGACTGGGGATCGGGTGTCGGGTTGTGGTAGATCTTGCCGTGGCTCACCGCCGTGTAGCCATGCTTGCGAAACCACTGCGGCATGGTCACGGCGTGGGGCTGCGCCTCGCGGAAGTGGACCGGCAGCGTCCAAACCCCGAGGCGATCGGGTCGCTGGCCCGTCATCAGACTGGCCCTCGAAGGGTTGCAGACCGCGACCTGGCAGTAGGCCCGATCGAAGCGCATACCGCTCGCTGCCAGGCGGTCCATGTTCGGAGTCTTGGCGTGGGGGTCCCCGTAGCAACCGAGGGCGGGCCGCAGGTCGTCGACGGCGAGGAACAGCACATTGGGCCGCCTGGCTGGGGCCCCTGGATCCTGGGCCGCTTTGGCTTGGTTGGAGCCGATGGTCAGCAGGAATCCGAGGAAGGCCAGGGCGGTCGTGTTGTTCATTGGCTCGACTATAGCGCGATACCGAGCCCGGTTCGGATTCGTCGGACTGGGTCGGTGTGCAGCGGGTCCCGGGGTGGCTTCCTTGCCTTGGTCGCCGAGCTGGAACACAGCCCGGGTCAATCCTCAGCGGGCCAGCAGCTGTAGACGAATGGCATTCGCGGACTGCAGCACGGCGAGTGCTGGCCCCCGTGGCGTGGCGCAGAACCCCAGGACCTGGTCGCCATGGTCCAGGGGAGTGAACGGGCCGGGTTGCTCGAGCTTGCCATCCTGCACGGAGTAGGTGGCCAACCCACGGCTTGGGTCGAACGCGGCCAAGATGGGGACGGGCTCTCGGTCCAGGACCAGGCTGTGGGTGATGGAGACGGGGGACGTGGAGCCCGGAAGCACTTGGGGTCCACACCTGGTTCCAATCTTCAGGTCTTGTGCCCAAGCCGGGCTATCCGCGCCCGGGCTCACCTGGATTCCAGACCAGCGGCCGTCCTTCCATTCCGGTTGTAGGGCCTGCTCCCCATCGGGCCCCAGAAGCCGTCCCGTGCGGGGATGCAGCTCCCAGGTAGAGTCGACCTTCAGCCCCTCGGGTACGGGGAAGCGCACCCAGGGCAGGGGGGCGTCCTCCCGGACCGGGCAGCTCCACAGTCCGCCTTCGTCTTCCACCAACCACAGGCTGCCGTCGGGAGCCACGGTCACGCCTTCGACGCCCTCCAGTCGCTTGGGGAGGGGGGCGCTGAATGGAGTGCCCCCGTTGGTGCTGATCTCCCACAGCTCGTGGCGATCGTCCATGACAGCCAGCAAGAGCGACGCCTTCCACAGGTGCAGCCCGCGAGCTTCGTCCCCCAGGCGAGTCTTGCCGCGCCATTCCAGTTTGGCGTCCACCCCTGCCCAGGGGCAGAAGTGCAGACTCTTGTCCTGTTGATTGCCGATCACGACCTCCCATGGCTGAGAGTGGGGAGGTTCTCGGTCCAGGATCCAAAGGCCCTCGGGACCCTTCTTCCCATGGGGGACGGCGTCTGGCAGGGGCGTGCTATGGAGGTAGCGCAGGCTCGGGGACTCCAGCACGAGTAGGACGCCGAGCTTTTCCTCGAGCCCGATGACGTGGCGCCCGTCCGGGGTCGGACACAGGGCCTCCAGATCCCATGGCTCGGGCAGTTTGGTTTCCGCCAAGAACTCACCCCTGGCGTTCACGGTCCAGATGCGTCCGTCGTCCAAGGCCAGCCAGGCGTCCATGCCGCGCCGGTCGAAGACCACGTCGCTGAAGCCTTGGGGGTCCACGGGTAGCCGCTCGGCCTTGGACAGGTCCCAGCCAGCAAGCTCCTCCTTGAGGATGGGAGGTGCCGAAGGGGCCACTTCGGGCACCTGGGGCGGGAGTGCGGCCAGGCAGAGAAGCGTGATCATCTCCCTAGATCCTATCTCGCGCAGCTCCCACCCTGGGTCGGGCTCTCCTGGGGGCCGCGCAGCCTAGCCCTAGGGTCACCACCGCATCGATCTCACTCAACTCCGTAGATCCCTTGCCGATGATCGCGGATTTCGCGCGGGCTCATCGACGAGCTGGGCCGCCAGGACCGGGGGGAGTGCGGCTGCGGGTCTGCGCAGCAAGTGCGCGGCGAGGCCGGGATCGATCGCCCCCATGCCGGGCCACCCGCGAGGCCCTAATCCCTGCGCAGCAGGTGCCCCGCGTAGGCCAGGACCCAGATGGCGCCAGTGATGGCGTGGGTCCAGCTCCAGAGGGTGCGAAGGTTCTCTGCTTCGGATACCTGCAGCAGGTACCCGGAGAGGGCCATCGGGAGCAGCAGGGCGAACAGGGCGAGGCCGGTCCAGCGGCGTTCTTCCCAGCCACCCGCGACGCGCGCCCAGACGTGCGTGCGCCAGATCAGACCGCAGGCGAAGAGCAGGATGGGGGAGAGGACGATGTGGGCGGCGCGCCAGCCGGGCTCATCGGGGTGGTGGAGGATCGAGAACTCGTCGGCGGGCTCGAGCACCAGGCGCATGTAGCCGTACACGCAGCCGGTGATGCCGGCGGCGAGGAAGGACAGGTGCACGCTCCAGGCGACGAGGCGGCTCATGGGAGGCGGCGCGGGGCGTGGATGGGAGAGGTGCCTCCGACCTGTTTGCCCGTGCCGGCCTTCTCCTTCTTGGCTTTGGCTTCCCTGGCCTTCTTCTTTTCAAGCCGCTTGGCTGCTTTCAGCGCGGCCTGCTCCGCGCTGACGCGGTGGGAGGCGAGGCAGCGGCGGACAGCGCTGGTGGCGGCCTCGCAGGACATCGTGGCGCCGGAGATGCCGCGGATCGCGCGCTCGAGGTCGATCTCAGGGCCGAGTTCCATGCCAAGGAACTGGCCGAACCACTTGGCCTTGGGCAGGTACTTCTTGGGCTCCATGAAGGCCAGGATCTCGACGCGAGCGACCTTGTCGGCGGGATCGACCACGACCATGACCGTTTCGCCGACCGTGCGAACCTTGTGGGTGTCGAACCAAACCGTGCCGAGCAGCTTGCCCTGCTTGTCCTTCGAATCTGCAGCTGGCTTGGCGTATGCGCGGTAGGGATGCAGGATGCCCTTCCCGAACTTTTCGCCCGACAGCTTGTCGAGGCGCATGCGCTCGGGCTCCGACAGGTAGACGCTGCCGCGCTGGATGTCGGCTTTGGGGAACGCCAGCTCTAGCGCCTCCTCCACGGTGAGCATCACGCCCTTGGGGCGCTTGGTTTTACCGCCCTGGGCGCCCGCGGGGGCGACCAGGACCAGGCCGAGGAGGAGAGCTAGGGCTGTGGCGATGCGCATAGGAGTTGGTCTAGAACACGTAGCCGACCTGGATGTTCCAGACGTCATTGGAGTCGTCCCAGTCCTCGTAGTCGATCTTGAAGATGAGGTTGCTGGTCGGGTTCCAGCCGATGCCGAAGGTGAAGATGTCATCGACGATGCCCTGGGCCGGACCCGCGGAGGCGGGCAGCTTAGCCTGGGTGTCGATGGTCTCGTAGCGCACGAACGGGGTCAAGGCCTGCTCGGTGTCGCGACCAGCAAATAGGTTGTAGCCCAGCTCGAGGTAGCCACCGTCCAGCTCCTCAGCCAGGCCCGGATTCGTCCCGCCGCCTGCGACCACGCCGGTGTTGAACTCGTCGGCGTCATCGATCTCGGCCATGGCGAAGAGGCCGCGGGCGCGCCAGCCGGCGTAGCGGTACTCGGCGTGGATGTCGAAGATCGTCGTGCCCAGGTCGGCGCCGCCGGCGGCCTGGTCCTGGCCCGCGTCGCCGGTGTAGGCGGAAGCTCCGACGACCAGGCCGGGCGTGCCGGTCCAGTCCAGGCGGGCCACCAGGGCCAGGTCCTCGGCAGCAGCACGGTTGCCGCTCTGGCGGCCGCCGCGCAGGCCGTCGTCGTTGAAGTCGCTACCGTCCAGGCCGTTCAGCACATACGCGCGGTAGGCCCAGTCCTCGGTTTCCCCCGCGACCCCCGCACCGAGCTCGCGCCAGGTGGTGGGGATGATGCGGGTCTCGGTGACCGAGCGCCGCGCGGTCATGTAGGTCGTGGGCTCGTGGAGCTCGTTGACCCAGCCCATCGGCACCAGCACGAGGCCGATGCGGGCGAGGTGTTCCTGCGAATACAGGTAGTCGATGTAGGCGAACTCGGCTGAGGCGCTGCCGCCCGAGGAGGTCGTGCCCGAGCTGGAGCTGGTGCTGCCATGCTCGAATTCGATCTCGGTGTTCAGCAGCCACTGCTCGTTGAACTTGTAGCCGATGTAGAACACCGTGCGCAGGGCATCGAAGACGTCCGTGTCGCCCGGGCGGAACTGGAATAGGGTCTCGCCGTAGCCGCCGATGCTGACCTTGTTCTCGTCCGTGGCGTAAATCTTTGAAGCGCCCGGCGCGAGACCGAACACCCCTGAGTCGACACCGACCGCGACGGCGCCCAGGTCGGTGCGCTCCAGCTCCGCCGCAAGCGCCTCAAGGCGCAGCTCCAGCTCGGTGATGCGCTCCTCGTTGTCGAGCGTGTCCTGGGGGTCGGAGAGGATCAAGCCGACAGAGGGGGCGGGCTCGTTCGGCGCCGGCTCAGGGGTGGTGGGTTGATTGAGGCCGGAGAGGGCCAGGGCGCAAACGGGGAGGTAGAGGATCATCGTTGGGTTTCGCCGGTGACTGATTCGCCGGGGGCGGGAGACTTAGTGGAGGCAGAGACTGGGTGCACCCGGCCATCGAGGCCGGGGGTGTGAGTGAGGACAAGGCCGTGGC